>CAYZET010000537.1:0-3338 GCA_964477215.1 uncultured Syntrophaceae bacterium
CTCATTTCTGGAGCATTCGCCGAACGTATGAAGTTCAGCTCTTTCATTATCTTCATGCTTCTTTGGCTCACGTTCGTGTACTCGCCAGTGTGTCATTGGGTTTGGGGTCCGGGTGGATGGTTAGCCGAGATGGGAGCCCTGGATTTTGCGGGTGGTACGGTGGTTCACATTAATTCAGGTATAGCGGCGCTCGCGTGCGCTCTCATCGTGGGCAAGCGCAAGGGGTACGGAACTGCTCCCATGATGCCTCATAACCTGACGTTGACTCTCCTGGGAGCCGGCTTGCTCTGGTTCGGCTGGTTTGGCTTCAACGCGGGGAGTGCTCTTGCAGCCAACCAGAGCGCTGCCATGGCGTTCGTCGTAACCCACATGGCCACCGCTGCGGCTGCCATGTCCTGGGTATTCACGGAATGGGCGGTGAAGGGTAAGCCGACGACTCTGGGCGTGGCCTCAGGCGCTGTGGCCGGGCTTGTGGCCATCACACCGGCAGCGGGGTTCGTCGGTCCGGTCTCCTCGGTTATCATTGGAGCGGTGGCAGGAGCGGTATGCTACTTTGCAGTGCTGGCAAAGGCCTCCTTTGGGTATGACGACTCCCTGGACGTTGTGGGCATCCACTGTGTTGGAGGAATCTGGGGTGCTCTTGCCACGGGGCTGTTTGCCGCAAAAGAGATCGGCGGTACGGACGGTCTTTTCTTTGGTAACGCGTCCCAGTTCGGGATTCAGATCGTGGCAGTGGTGGCAACACTCATCTACTCGTTCGTAGTATCCGCGATCATCCTCATGATCGTGAAGTCGATCGTAGGACTGCGGGTGGCAGAGGAAGAAGAAGTGGTTGGCGTGGACACTTCCGTGCACGGAGAGGCAGGGTACAATCTCTAACTCGCCTCGAATAGGATCTGTAGGTACACTCCTGATTGAATACCCAGAGGGCGTTTGCGATGAAGCCGGAAATGACGACAATGCCTGGAATCGAGATAGCGACGAGGGATCCGCATCGATTTCAGGAAAGGCAGGGTGTGATTGTCTGGTGAGCTAGGGAATAGTGGGCCTTGGCCGGATGTCGGGAGGATCTTCGTGGAAAGGTCAGGTGAAGGATGTTGATGCTCGGAGGATGGGGGTGTGGCTCACGATCGTCACGGGCCGCGAGCCGAGCCCAAAGATAGACGTCGGCGGAAAGAACGTGACTTCGGGGTGGTTGAGAGTCAGAATAATGTCCTGGACACCGGATTCGCGGGGTGGTGGTTGTGAGCACCGTACAAAAATGTAACTTTTCGCGGCAGAATCCTACTTCCAGGTATCCATCTCACGAGAACTCAGGTAACAAACACCCGGGAGGAGGTCGGTTATCTACTGTAATTCCAGGTAACTGTATCACCTATTCCCAAAGATACAATCTTGGCACGTGGATTGCTCCCGCAACACGAACGCGAGTTCGTCCTCTTCCACTCGCTTGCAGTCTCCGGACAGTCAGGCGAGAACATAGCCGGCGGCTCTATCCAGCGGAGTGTCAGGATGCGAAGAAAGGGGCATGAATGAAGAAGATAGAAGCAATCGTTAAGCCGTTCAAACTCGACGAGGTGAAGGAAGCCGTTGGATCGCTCGGTGTTCACGGAATGACAGTCACCGAGGTGAAAGGTTTTGGACGGCAGAAGGGGCACAAGGAAATCTACAGGGGCGCTGAATATCTCGTGGATTTTCTTCCGAAGACAAAAATCGAAGTCGTTGTTGCAGACGATCGCGTGGAACAGGTCATAGAGAAGATTGTTTCTGCGGCGAGGACCGGCAGCATAGGAGACGGAAAGATATTCGTCATGGACGTTGAGACGGTGGTACGAATTCGTACTGGGGAAAGAGACTCGGACGCGCTGTGACCGACATCAGATTCCTGGGGCTTGGAGCCGGAATCTGGTTCCAGGCCTTGGGCCGGTCAAGATTCACACCGAAGACTTCCAAGCTCTCTGGGAGATTCAGAACCTTTCGATCAGAAGGAGTAGGAGATGGGACCAAAAGAGGTACTTGATTACGCGAAAGAAAACGGGGTCGTGATGGTGGACCTCAAATTCATGGACTTTCCAGGTATGTGGCAACATTTCAGTGTACCGCTCCATGAACTGGAAGAGGAATCATTCGAGGATGGGTTCGGATTTGACGGCTCATCCATTCGCGGCTGGCAGCCGATCCACGCATCGGACATGCTTGTGGTTCCCGACCCGGCCACCGCGGTCATGGATCCGTTCATGCAGGTCAAGACACTGTCGTTGATCTGCAACATCGTCGATCCAGTTACCCGAGAAAGGTACTCGCGAGATCCCCGCAACATAGCGCAAAAGGCTGAGGCGTACCTGAAGTACACCAAGATCGGCGACACGGCCTATTTCGGTCCGGAAGCCGAATTCTTCATTTTCGACGACGTCCGATACTCTTACTCGTCCAATAGCGGTTTCCACAAAGTGGATTCGTTCGAAGGGTGGTGGAACACGGGTCGAGAGGAAAACCCGAACCTCGGGTACAAGCCCCGGCACAAGGAAGGGTACTTCCCGGTATCGCCCACGGACTCGCTTCAGGACATCCGGACGGAAATGGTGATGATTCTGGAGAGCCTGGGCATCTCTATCGAGGCTCAGCACCATGAGGTCGCGACCGCGGGCCAGGGTGAAATCGACATGAAATTCGCTCCGCTCGTAAAGATGGGCGACCAGCTCATGTGGTTCAAATACGTGCTCAAGAACGTTGCCAAGCGCCATTGCAAGACCGTCACGTTCATGCCCAAGCCCCTGTTTGAAGACAACGGATCGGGGATGCACACCCACATCAGCATCTGGCGGGGGGACACGCCGCTTTTCGCCGGAGACAAGTATGCTGGACTTTCACAGGAAGCCCTGTGGGCGGTCGGCGGCATCCTGAAGCACGCTCCTGCTCTGTGCGCGATTTGCAATCCGACTACCAACTCATACAAGAGATTGGTGCCTGGATTCGAGGCGCCCGTAAACCTCGCGTACTCGTCCAGGAACAGGTCCGCATGTTGCCGCATCCCGATGTACAGTCCGTCTCCCAAAGCCAAGAGGATCGAATACCGGACTCCCGATCCGTCGTGCAATGGATATCTGGCATTCAGCGCTTTGCTTATGGCTGCCCTGGACGGTATCGAAAACAAGATGGACCCCGGAGAGCCTCTGGACAAAGACATCTATGCACTGTCCCCCGAAGAGCTCAAAGACGTACCTTCTACCCCGGGAAGTCTTGCTGAGGCTCTGAAATGCCTGGAAGCCGACCACGAGTTCCTCCTGAAGGGCGACGTTTTCACCCAGGATGCATTGGAAATGTGGATCGAATACAAG
>CAYZET010000538.1:0-3331 GCA_964477215.1 uncultured Syntrophaceae bacterium
GGTCTTGGCAGACCGCCCTATTTCGGACAAAAATTTTGTCACTTACTATAACAGCTCTGGAAACGGTCGCCGGAATTTGTAGGGAAGGTTCGCGGGCCACCCGTACCGGCTGATCTTGCGGATTCGTAGCCTGAGCGTACCACGGATCGCGTGATTTCGTAGCGCCGTCGTCTCGCCGGTATCCTCGCGAGGGTTAAGAATCACCGGCAAGATGCCGGAGCTACAGGAAACGGCTCATTCTGACGTGGAGCTCCTGACGCATGACCACCACGACAGCCGAGCGCGGCCCGCTTTTTCACGCGGTCGCATATAGCCCAGATTAGCATTGGGCTCGAATCTATTTTGAATGCGCTCCAAGGCGCCATCAGTCTTGTGTCGCAGTTGCCTTCATCCATGGTATGTGCGTCAAGGCTGCGGCCACCATTATCCACACGTACGGATCGGTCATGAATCGTATCCGATTATTTTCCCAGATCTCGGTGAGGTTGACCACGATCGCAGCGTACAGGACTGTGAGCCACATGAATGCCATGACAGGCCAACAAGGCGATATGTCTGAATCGCGGAGGAGGTGCACGGTGACTGCGGCACCGTACAACAAGGCAACAATGTAGCAGAGCCCCACGAGCCCCCGTGACAACCAGCGACCGACGCCTTCAGCTCCCTGCGTCACGAGAACAGGGTCGAGAAACTCGAGCGCTTCCGCGTTCCTCGTCATGCGCAAAGCTTCGAATGCGGGTCTGAGCCAGATGGCTACGGCGTCGAGGACGTTCTCGGCGAACTGGGCCGGATAAGCCGCAATAACAGTGAGGGCGTCCTGAAGTCGAAGAGTGGACACCTGTATGTACCCCACAAAGTTGTAATTTGATCCGACCGACGGCCGTTCCTTGACTTTCTGATCCAGGGCCGGAATACCCGTGGGCTGCGGGTCGCCCACACCGTAGGCCTCGAATTCGCTCAGAGCCGGGACGGCAGCCAAAGCGGAGACGCGGCCCGCCCGCATCATCTCGGTGACTCGGTCCGGGCTGAGTCTCTCCACGGTGTTGCGAGTCATATTCAGTCCCAGCCAAGTGCTGGTGGCAACGGACCCGAACTGCACGTAGTTTTTTGCTTGCCACGAGCACACGATCAGAAAGGGAACGAGCGCAAGCCCTACCACGGATCGCCGTTCCGTTCGACCCGATGCAGCAACAATCAGGCCTGCGGCCACGAACCACGGTATTTGGAACACACTCCTCGTGAGAATGACAGCAGACAGGGTACTAAAGAAAGCGACTCCAACGGTGCGGCGGCCAGTACGGACCCACATGGCCAAAAGCAAGGCAGACAGGCAGAGCAAGCTTGCAGTCGGATATGTGTACAGAAGGAGGTTTTCGTACAAGACCGTTGTAGGGCTCGCCAGATAGAGGATGGTTATCGCGAGGGCAAGAAATGCTGGAACCCCGATCATCCGGCTTACCCCATACATGGAGAGCACCAGGATAAGTCCGAAGCCCATGAAAAGAACATGAAACGCTGTGTCTGTGGAGCCGGGAAACGCCTTGAGCATGACACCAAGAAGCAGGTTAAACAAAGGAGGCTGACAATGGAGATAGAAAATGCTCTCGATCAGTCGATGCTGGAGCAGGTTCACGTCCAGGAATTGGATGCCGGAAAACAGAAGGGTCGAGTCGAAACGAACACCGATGTCGAAGTACAGGAAACGACTTGCAAAGAACGCGATCGCCAGCACAACGAGGAATTGGGCCTCGCTGCCGAGGCTTTGTGCTTCTTCATCTGTGATCAAGGATCTCGCAGCCTTTCCAGCAAGAAAGCTCTCCTGCCGCTTTTCCCAAGTCCCCATCGGCATTACTTTTCCGGCTGAGCAATGACAATAAGCGGCCGGGCGGAAAGCAAGATCATATGACGGCAAGACCCATTCCTCTTGAATAAGAAAATTCCCCGGAAGTGTTCTCATTAACAAGCCACTGCCGGGGAACTTTTCGAAGGTAGTCTCGCAGTCTCAACACCCTCTAATCCTCGTCAGGCTTGAGCATGCGGCGGCGTTGTTGGTCTCCTCCCGGTTGTTGCTGCTGGATCTCCCTCTGGCGTTGCTGAATCCGCCTTTGCGCGGGTTCAGATGGCTCCTGTAGTTTCGGTTGGATTTGCTCCCTGACCCGAGGGCTCACCTTTGGCTTTTCAATCTCCTCTTTCCTCGGCAAGCGCTCGGGGGAGACCGTGACCCGTGGCTTGATAGGCTGAATAGTCGTTCGCTCCGGAACCGTGACCCGAGGTGTCACCGTGGGCCGACTTACCGTAGGCAGAACGCTCCTTGTGGGTACCTCGGGTCTTACCGTAGGAAACGTCCGGATGAGAGTCGGAGTGGGTGGCCCTTCCGGTACAGTGGCAAGAGTCCGAATCGTGGGAATTCTGCCAGTGGGAAGAGTCACTCTCGGGGGAAGAGTCGGCAGCGTCACCCTAATCGTTGGACTTGTAGTGACGCCTGGAATCGTTACCCTCGTGGGAAACGTCAAGAGGGTTGGAAACGTGATCCTCGTCGGAACTGTTGGCACAGTGGCTACAGTGGGAAGGGTTCTCAATGTCTCTAAGGTGAAAAGAGTCGGGACTGTCCTTATCGTGGAGACGGTAGGGAAGGTGCGGACTGTCCTTATGGTCGGGAACGTTATCAGAGACGGCAGAGTCCCGATAGACGGGAAGGTCCGAATCGTGGGAAACGTCGGAAACGTGTGCAGGGTCGGGATAGTGATAAACGTAAACAGGGTCGGCAAAGTCCGAATCGTCGGCCGCGTCGGTACCGTCAGCAGGGTCGGGATCGTGATCCTTGTCGGAAAGGTCAGCAGCGTGGGAAACGTGGGCCGAGTGGGGACAGTAAATACCGACGGCAGGGTGATCCACGTCGGTATGGTTAACCTCGTGGGTATGGTGGGCATTGTAGGAATAGTCGGCACGGTCGGTGTTGTTGGTGTGGTAGGCACTGTAGGCGTAGTAGGTGTCGTGGGTGTGGTGGGCACCGTAGGCGTAGTAGGTGTCGTGGGTACAGTCGGCCACGTCGGGTATGTGGGGTACGTGGGGTACGGAATCGGAATTGGTATTGGGATCGGATAGTATTCCGTTTCGCCCGGTATGATGATCACGCCCGGATCGTAGTACTCATAGTAATCCAGAGGTAAAGGCGTTCTCGGAGGAGGTGGAGGCTCCGCCTCGCAAGACGGAAAATCTGTGGGCAGAGTTCGAGGAATGGTGGTGTATTCGATGAGCGATCGGATATACTCTGTTGATACCCTCATCACCTTTGAAGGTACCTTGTCCAGCTCAACGATGACTGCTTCGC
>CAYZET010000539.1:0-3325 GCA_964477215.1 uncultured Syntrophaceae bacterium
AATCTCGACCTCTATTATGACCACATGTCGACCGAAGGCTCATTGGCTTTCCACTACAATGACTGCCACACATATTCAATGCGTGGCAGTATAGATCGAGACCCTGTGGGAGCATCCTTGACCGGGATTGATCCGTGTAGCACAATGCTGGAACCTAACACGCGCGCGGTGCGTGCACCATCGAGATCTGAGAATACCTCCGAGGTATGCACCGGCAAGCGCAACATTTCTTGATGGGGAAGCTTATGGATTGGATCAACGTGGACGGGGTGGCTGCTCACGATAAGGAGATCGTCGAGCTCAGAGGATGGCTGGCAAACCGACGGTCGTCGGGAAAGATTCATTTTCTTCAACTCAGGGATGGAACAGGGACGATCCAGTGCGTGGTTTTGAAAGACCGGGTCTCATCAGACGTGTTCTCTCTCTCGGATAAAATGCCCTATGAATCGTCCTTGATAGTGCGTGGAGAAGTCCGCAAGGATCCGCGTTCCCCCATAGGCTTTGAAGTCACGGTTGACGATATCGCGATGGTCGCGGAGGCATTGCCCTACCCGATCACCAAGAAGGAGCACGGCGTGGGGTTCCTCATGGATCACAGGCACCTGTGGCTGAGATCGTCCCGACAGCGGGCCCTTATGCGGATCAGATCCGTGCTTACCCGGTCAGCTCGGAACTTCTTCGATGAACAAGGGTTCATAGGCTTGGAAGCCCCTATCTTGACTCCCACAGCGTGCGAAGGCACTACCACCCTGTTCGAGGTCAACTACTTTGAGCGGTCGGCTTACCTCACTCAGTCCGGCCAGCTTTACGGAGAAGCAGCCGCCATGGCCCTCGGCAAGATCTACGTGCACGGCCCCACCTTTCGGGCCGAAAAATCAAAGACTCGACGACATCTCACCGAATTCTGGATGATCGAGCCGGAAATGGCGTTCTGGGAACTGCCCGAGACCACAAGTCTTGCCGAGGGCTTGGTGTGCCGCATCGTGCAAGATGTGCTGCGGGAGTGCGCTCCGGAGCTTGAAACCCTCGAGCGCAATCTGGAGCCACTTAGAAATGTGGTACCTCCATTCCCTCGTATCACGTACACGGAAGCGATCGACCGAATTCGAGAAAGTGGCATGGATGTTGAGTGGGGGAATGACCTCGGCGCGGAACAGGAGGCGGTTCTCTCCCGAACGTTTGACCGGCCGTTTTTCGTCACCCACTATCCCGCTTCCATAAAGGCATTCTACATGAAGCGAGATCGCTCGGATCCCCGTCTTGCACTCGCTCTAGACCTCCTGGCCCCCGAAGGATACGGGGAGATCATCGGAGGCGGACAACGTGAAGACTGTTTGGAAGCCCTGGAAGAGAGGATCCAGGAACATGGGCTCGAACGCGAGCCACTGGAGTGGTATCTGGATCTTAGACGGTACGGCTCCTGCCCTCACGCGGGATTCGGTCTCGGAATCGAGCGAGCCGTGGCGTGGATTGCAGGAATACACCACGTGAGAGAGGCTATCGCATTTCCGCGGCTGTTGGATCGAATCTATCCCTGATTGAGCTTTCGGTGGCCTTGTAACAGTTGCCAATAATAATGTTTGTTTCTCCTGTTCAACAATGACGTGCGAGACGCCTGTCCCCCCGGTTGGCCGGCCGCTACTTGACCGAAAATTCTGCGCCCCTGTGCCGATGAATCTCTCCCGTCACGATGTAGATCACGTCTTCGGCTATGTTGGTGCAGTGGTCGGCGATGCGCTCCAGGTGTCTCGAGACAAGAAAGAGATGAACGAGCGCCTCCAGCCGATCCTCGCCCGCACGGACTTTTTGCAGAAACTTCTCGTGGATCAAGTGTTTCATATAATCCACCTCGTCGTCTTGAGCACACACCTCGAGTGCCTGCTCAACATCGAGGTTCACAAAGGAGTCCAGGCTCTTCTTGAGCATGGCCTGCGTCTTGTGTGCCATGGGTCCAAAGTCGAACGGCAGCTCCATTTCACGTCGGGTCGGGAGAACTACGGCTGTCTCGGCAATGTTCACCGCAAGGTCGCCTATCCTCTCCAAGTCATTGTTGATCTTGAGCACAGATACGATGAAGCGAAGGTCGTTGGCGACCGGTTGATGTAGGGCCAGGATCTCGAGACATTCTTCCTCCAGATCCACTTCAGCCGCGTCGATGACACAGTCCCCATCGATAATGCCCGCGGCCATTTCAGGATCTCGGAAGACGATGGCCTGCACCGATAACCGGACATTCTTCTCCACCTGGGCACCGAGCTCCAAGATCAACTTCTTGAGTTTCTCAACTTTCCTTCCGAGTCGTAGTCGCATTTTTACACTCACGGACAGTCCTTTCTTGTCGATTTTTCCGTCCCCAAAGACGCGGGTTAGCCTAAAGGAAGATGGATGGAAAACGTCGTACCCTTCCCCGGCGCGCTGTCGAGCGTCACCCGCCCGCAATGGGCCAGAACTATGTGCTTGACTATAGCCAATCCAAGGCCAGTGCCGCCAATTTGACGGCTCCGAGCCTTGTCTACCCTATAAAAGCGCTCAAAGATACGGCTGTGATGCTCCTTGGGTATCCCGCATCCCTGGTCCTCGACTTCGAGGAGGATTTCAGAACCGGACCTGGAGCACCTGATGGTCACCGTGCTCTCCGGCTCGCTGTACTTCACGGCATTGTCCACCAGGTTGATGAGCGCCTGTTCCAGAAGCGTTGGGTTGATTCTGCCAACCACCTCTTCGCAGTCGGTCTTGATCGTGATGTCTTTCTCCTGCGCTCTCTCGACGCACGCACTCGCGGCAGCGTCCACTACTTCGGCTACGCTCGCCTCCCTGAGGATGACCGATTTCTTCTCCACGTGCTGCTCGATCCTCGACAGACTCAGCAGGTCTTCGATGATTGCATTGAGACGATCGGTCTGCTTCTCCATTATGCTGAGAAACTTCCCGGCATTCTCTCTGTCGTCTATCGCTCCCTCTTGGAGAGTCTCCAGAAAACCTTTGATGGAAGTTATGGGAGTTTTCAGCTCGTGGGAGACGTTTGCAACGAAGTCTCGTCTAATATCCTCTAGTTGCTTGAGCCGTGTGATATCGTTAAGCACGACGACAGCCCCGATCCTCCTCCCTTCGCCGTCTCGGATGACCGATCCATGGGCTTGAATGTACTGCACAGGGTCCCCGGGAAATTGGAGATCTCCCTCGACAGGTCCCCCGTCTTTCAGACACTTCTGCACGAAGCCCTGGAGATCGGCATTGCGGATCGCTTCCTGGATGGACCGCCCCTGAACCTGAAGGGCTTGCACCTCGAAAAGGTGTTCGGCCGCCCGATTGAGTCTCAGAACGT
>CAYZET010000540.1:0-3314 GCA_964477215.1 uncultured Syntrophaceae bacterium
ATCGGAGGTCTCCACCGTCACGGACTGCTTGATTGCGCCGGAAATGAATCCATACCGAGCATCCGCCAGGACAATCTCCGGTGGATCAGCAAAGATATCAGTAAGATGCTTTCTACTCTGATCCACCTGTTTGAGCAGGTCCGGCTTTCTCTTGCCATCGATCTTGGCCAGAATATCGTGATCGTTTTCAAGTAACTTCACTGCGAGCCAACGGGTTGTGGGTCCTATAATTCTGATATTCGCGGAGTCGAGCTTCTCTTCGATCTTGGTCAGCTCTTCTTCCACCTCGGTCCCGTAGTTCACGTTTCTGTGGCCGTTGATATCTCCCTGCCTGTCCGCCTCGACGACCACCGCGTCCAAAAGCTCACGAATGCCCTGGCCCTTCTTGCCGTTTGTGGGAACTATAGGGATCCCGAATAGCTCAGACAGCGAACGGATGTCGATTCGGATGTGCCTACCCTCAGCCACGTCGATCATGTTGAGGGCCATGACCACCTTCACGCCCATGGCAAGAAGCTGCACGGACAGGTAAAGGTTGCGCTCAAGGTTGGACGCGTCAACCACATTCACCACCACGTCCGGCGCAGACTCCACGATAAAGTTTCTGGCTATGATTTCTTCGAGGGAATACGCGGTGAGGGAATAGGTGCCCGGCAAATCCACGACATGCAGCTCGCGCCCCTGGTGTTTGACGGTCCCTTCCTTCTTCTCGACCGTTACACCGGGCCAGTTTCCTACATGTTGGCGCGCGCCGGTAATAGCATTGAAGAGAGTGGTTTTGCCGGCATTGGGATTGCCGGCCAAGGCTACGACAATTTCTCCGTTCCCGGGCAACTTACGCTGCCTTTTCCGGTAGATTCATTAATATGTCTCGAGCCTGGTCTCGTCTGAGAGAGACATGGTATCCCTTGAGCTCCAATTCTATGGGATCGTACAGGGGAGCGTACTTCACCACTTTCACCTCTGCGCCCTGGACGAAGCCGAGCTCCATCATCCGCAGTCTGAAGTCCGGATCGCCACAGACTTGGTGCACAATACCCTTTTCTCCGGGCCTGAAAGAGGAAAGGCTCTGTAAGCCATCAGCCAGACAACGCCTCCGAGCAAGACAAGGACAGTTGATGCATTTCCGTTTGGAAGGAGCAGGACTCATAATCGCCACCTCGTTCAATGCGTCGCCCCGTTTAGGTTTGGGTGAGTCACCCGACAACCTGCTCGTCTACAATAATTAGAGCGTTCGAACATCTTTCTACCCCTCTGTCTCATCGTTGTCAAGACTTTCGAGCCAAAGTTTTTCTCTTCGATGAAAAGATTGAGGATTGGTACGAAACCTCACCGTGTGCAATAGCTGCTGCAGGCGGTTAAGAATCACCGGCAAGATGCCGGCGCTACGAGATCATGCGATCCGCAGCACGCGCAGGCTACGAATACGCTAGATGAGCCGGTAGGGGCGCTCCAAAATAGCGTCTACAGATTCCGCTGCAAGCAACATCCCCCTGCCTTGAGATCCTACCCCAACGACGACGCCGAGCAACTCACCCGAGAATCAACATCTGAATGAGGCGCTTCTCGAAGCCACGGCGTCCGGCCCGTAGGCTCTCTTGAAGCTGCTTCGACAAAAGGGCGGGGTTGAAGTCCCCTACTGCAGGGATGTCGGCGCGAATTCCCCGCAGCGCCGGCGTCCCGCCGGTTTCTTCGCAGATCGGTGTTGTAAAGCTTTGGCTGAGGATTTACACTAGGTTGTTTTGCTCATCCGAAAATATAGGGAAGATACCGGGAGCATCTATGGAATTCGGCCACTCATCCACTATGACTTTTCCCCACAAGCTCGCAGATGGGCTGTGGGTGGTGGGCAACTATTTTTTCAACCTGTATGTGGTATCCGGCGAACAGGCTGCGGCTCTCATCGAAGTCGGGGTCTCCGCTGTGGTGGACGACGTTATCCGTCAGTTGGATTCCCTCAAGATCCGCCCGTCATTCCTCGTTATGAGTCATCCCCACGCGGATCATGTCACAGGACTTGCGGGGCTGAAGGAACGCTATAGGGACGGCCTGGTGGTTGCCGGAGATGGCGCTTCCGAATTTCTCAGTCACCCGAGGGCTGCAGCAGCAATAGGCCCCGAGGACCTCCATATGACTAAGGCATTGAAGTCTTTCGGGATAGATTCCGGCCGTCCTCCTGTCACCGAGCCCCCTTCCCTGGAAAATTGCCTGGTCGCACGCGACGGAGACGAAATAGACCTGGGCGGAGCAACCCTCCGGTTCCTGCGCGCTGCAGGCCACGCACCTGGCGAGATCGTCGTGCATGTTCCCGAAAAGGGGGCTCTCATGACCTCGGATTCTCTTGGGTTCAGGTTTCCCGGGCGGGGGGTCTTTCCCCTTTTTTTCACCGGCTACTCCGATTACATGGCCACGTTGGAGCGCCTTAGAGGCCTGTGTCCGGCAGTCGTCGGGCCGGCACACCAGGGACCCATAACCGGACTTGACGTGCCAACCGCGTTTGAAGAGTCGGTCCAGGCAGCGACAGCCTTGCGCACGCGTATACGGCAGGATGCTCGCGAAGTGGACGAGATAGCTGCTGAGCTTCTCCGCGAGTTTTATCGTGACGAGCTCCGCCTGTACACGGAAGAGAACATCTTGGGCTGTTGCAAGCTCGTCGTCAAACGCGCAAAGGACTAGCAGTGGTCGCCGGACCTTCCCATGTGGGGCGACTGGACCACTGGCGGAGGCATGACACAGAGAGGGAAGGGACCTATGGATTTCAGGGCAATTCAGGTCGTGTGTATGGCAATCGCAACCTTGATCGACGAGATTCCCTGGGACGTGTACGGCGCACAGCAGCTCCACACTCCCGTGCTTCGCGATGAAAAGGACTGCCACAATCTGGAGCTGCTGATCGATATCATGGGAACCCTGAGCAGGATGCTCGACACTCGTATCGCGTTTGTCACGAACGATGGCAAGGTGGTGCGGGAGTGGATAGAATCGATCCTCGAGATCGGAAGCCGATACGGGCGAGAGCTTGAAGCCCTTAAGCGAATGGAGGCCGAAATTCTCCCTCGCCTCGAAGAGTGAACTAAGCCGTAGCACAGGATTTCATAAGTACTGTTGCGTATTCTGCCGCTGAGTTTGCCAAGGGGCATGGCAAGAACGGATTGCGACGTAGGGGCACTCCTTGTGGGTGCCCAGGGCAGACACAAGGAAACTGTCTCAAGAGTCGGGAAACTGCCCATGGAGACCTCACCCCACCCTCTCCCAGAGGGCATAGGCGTTAACTTCGTGGATGGCATCACGTGATTTCAGTCAGTTGACTTAAC
>CAYZET010000541.1:0-3310 GCA_964477215.1 uncultured Syntrophaceae bacterium
ACCTCCAGGCCTTCATCCAGAAGGATTGCGCGGAGAGAGTGGATGATCTCTTCCTGATCGTCAACAATGAGTATGCGTCCTTTGTTCATAAGCTCGCCATAATAACTTTTCGAGGTGCCCGGTGACAATCAAAAAAATCGTGGTCCGTCTGCCCCCCACGATTTCACTCGCGGCGAGCACAGCCCTAGACTGGTGCTATCTCACTCTCACTCTCATTGCAAGTGCGAATCGTCTTATGCTTCAGGAGCGTGATGAAAACGTTTTTTCTTGCAAACGGTCCGTGGTCAAAGGTACCATTGTTTACTCATCCCGAAAAGCTTTCTCTTATCATGCTCTGTGATAGCGAACGGGCGTAACGAGCACATGGACGTCAGCGGAGGCTACTGTCTTATGAACTTGCACGAATATCAGGCGAAGCAAATGCTCGCACAGCGAGGAGTGAATGTGCCCCGGGGATCGGTTTGCTACGACCCTCTTGAAGTCCTGATCGGCGCCAGAGCACTTAAGACGGACAAAGTGGTGCTCAAGGCCCAGGTCCATTCAGGTGGCCGTGGCAAAGCCGGGGGAGTGGTAGTTCTTTCCATGGAAGACGATATTCGCAGAGCAGCGGCGAAAATCCTGTCCAAAAGGCTTGTGACAAATCAAACCGGACCGCAGGGCAAGCCCGTCAGCGCTATCCTTGTGGAGGAGGTGCTCCCCATCGACAGGGAAATTTACCTGGGGGTTCTTCAAGAGCGTGCTGCCGGATGGGGAGTCATCATGGCCAGTGCTGAAGGCGGAGTCGAGATCGAAACCCTGGCCCGGGAAGCGCCGGAGAAGATTATCACGATGAAGGTTCATCCAGTGCGAGGGTTGTCGCCGTACCAGGCGAGAGGAATCGCGTACCGCCTGACGGACGACCGTCAGCTTGCTCAACAGATCGAAAAGGTCGTCACTGTTCTCTTCGAAATATTCGTGGGGCTGGACTGTACGCTCGCTGAGATCAACCCTCTGGTCGTGTCGGGTGATCGAGTCGTGGCACTGGACGCGAAGATCGTCCTGGACGAGAATGCCCTGTACAGGCATCCGGAAATGGAGCTCTGGAGAGACCGCAGTCAGGAAGACAGACTTGAGCTGTCGGCTCGGAAGGACGGGCTTAGCTACATTAGGTTGGACGGGAACATCGGGTGCATCGTCAATGGTGCCGGACTGGCCATGGCCACCCTGGATCTCATCTCGCTTCACGACGGCATGCCGGCCAACTTCTTGGACGTTGGAGGCGGTGCGAGCGAACAGGTTGTGGCTGATGCGATGAGCATCCTACTGGACGACGAGAGAGTAAAAGTGGTGTTCATCAATATTTTCGGAGGAATCCTCAGATGTGACGTGCTGGCCAGAGGAGTCATCAAAGCGCTCAACCAGTTCGGTGCGAGACTTCCCGTGGTCGCGCGCATTGAGGGAACCAACATAGGCGAAGGTCGGCGCCTTTTCGAAGAGTCCGGTTTGCCCATAGAGATGATTTCTTCTCTGGACGAGGCCGCCAGGGTAGTGGTCCAGAAAGCCCATGCGGCATAGTTTTTCCCGGGAGCATTGGTATGGCAATTTTGGTCAATCGAGATTCGAGGGTCATCTGCCAGGGAATTACCGGAAGAAACGGCACGTTTCATTCTCTCGCGTGCCGTGATTACGGGACCAACATGGTTGGAGGAGTCACGCCGGGGAAGCAAGGCGAGACGGTGGATGGTATACCGGTATTTCATACGGTCTGGAATGCTGTGCGGGCTACCGGCGCCAATGTCTCGATCATATTTATTCCTGCTGCCCACGCCAAGGACCCGATTTTGGAGGCGGTAGATGCTGGTATTGAGCTGATCGTGTGCATTACGGAAGGCATCCCACCGTTGGACACTGCCTCCGCGTTTCACGCGGTTCGCTTCTACAACCGGAGGTTGATAGGCCCGAACACGCCGGGCATCATCTCGCCTAGTCACAAGTGCAAAGTGGGTATCATGCCGGGTTATATCCATATGCCAGGACCGGTGGGAGTCATCTCTCGCTCCGGAACCCTCACGTACGAGGTGGTGGACCAACTCACCAAGAATGGGGTGGGGCAAAGCACCTGTCTCGGACTTGGAGGTGACCCCGTGGTCGGGACGAGCTTCGTGGACGCTCTCAAGCTCTTCAAGGATGACCCAGAAACCGAAGCAGTCGTTCTGATCGGCGAGATCGGGGGCTCCGCTGAGGAGCAGGCTGCGGAATACATCAAGAATGAATTCAACAAGCCGATCGTTGCATACATCGCTGGTAGACTCGCTCCCCCGGGAAAGAGAATGGGCCACGCGGGGGCCATAATCTCCGGTGGGACGGGCACTGCCCAATCGAAGATCAACGCTCTCAAAGAGGCCGGTGTAGAAAACCTTACCCAAGTAGGAGCCGTTATGAGGCAGATTCTGAAATAGGCTCGCACCCCTTGCAAACGTGAATCGATTAAAGGCCGAAGACCTGTGGTGGCCTGAATCTCAGGCCTCTTGGCCTGTTGAACCAACTGTGCAGAGGAGATGCAATGACCGCGAAAGAGAAATTCGAGGAGTTGGAACGGCGATTGGCGGAGTCGGACCAGGCAGGTGGTCCTGAGAAGATCGCCAAACAACATGAAGCCGGCAAGTTGACCGCCAGGGAACGTGTCCTGGAGCTGCTCGACGATGGCTCTTTCGAAGAGATCGACAAATTTGTCACGCACAGATGCACTGACTTTGGAATGGAGAAGAATCTCATTCCGGGTGAAGGAGTTGTCTCCGGATTCGGCCGCGTCAAGGGCAGAGGGGTGTACGTGTTCGCGCAGGACTTCACCGTTTTTGGGGGGAGCCTCTCGTACACCCACGCTATGAAGATATGCAAGGTAATGGATCTTGCGTACAGAAACGGCTTTCCACTCATTGGGATCAACGATTCGGGTGGGGCGAGGATCCAGGAGGGAGTGGAGAGTCTCGGCGGGTACGGGGAAGTCTTTTATCGCAACGTACGAGCCTCAGGTGTGATCCCTCAAATCTCAGTTATCATGGGACCGTGCGCAGGGGGAGCGGTCTATTCCCCCGCGGTCACGGATTTCATCTTCATGACAGAAAAGACGAGCTACATGTTTATCACCGGTCCCCAGGTGATCAAGCAGGTGACAAGCGAGGAAATTGATTCGGAAAGCTTGGGTGGTGCGAAGGTCCACGGCAGGGTCTCCGGGGTATGTCATTTCCATTATCTCACGGAGAAAGAAACGCTGGAAATTATCTCGTTGCCGCACGTAGCAATGAATCGCAGGGAGGCTGCTGAACCAGAT
>CAYZET010000542.1:0-3294 GCA_964477215.1 uncultured Syntrophaceae bacterium
ACGCCTCTATCCCCTCGCTCGACCAAAGGCCAGATACCGGCGCTCGTTGAGCATCCTGGAGTATGCCAGCAACCGCGGACTCGTCGTCAAATCTGGCATTATGCTTGGGCTCGGCGAGACAGAGCACGAGATTCTTGAGACGATTTCCGACCTTCGACGTGCAGGCTGTTCGTTTCTGACCCTCGGACAGTACCTGGCTCCGTCCAAAGAGCACTTTCCAGTTGCGCGCTATGTGTCTCCAGCCGAATTCGAGGAGTGGGCCGAGATCGCTCGATCCGAAGGATTCAAAGAGGTGGCCGCAGGACCCTTGGTTCGAAGTTCCTATCGCGCGGGCGAAATGATCTCGTCCTTGAGACAACCACTCAGATCCTTTCAGACAAAGGGGTGAAATCGTGGCTGCGCAGCGCTTCATCGTGGAAATTGGAACCGGCATAGACCTTCACGGGGAAGACGTCACAAAAGCCGCATGTAGAGCAGTGAGGGATGCCATTTCCCGGAGCTGTCTTTGCGGGCTCGTCGAAATCCTTGGAGTGGAAGATCTTCAGGCTCTGGCTGTCGAGGTCCTGGTGGCCGTACCCAGACCGCAGGATGTCAACCTCGATCACGTGATGGCCGAAGTCCCTATAGGTCGCAAGACAGCTCGAGCGGTCGAGGGCGGAATGGTAACGAAGGGGCTTTGCGTGGCTCAATTCGCGAGCGACTGTGATCAGATCATAGTGGCTAACGCGGCGGTGACAGTCCTTGTTGAAAGGTGATCCCAGGCATGGGGAAAGGAGGGGCTTCGAAGGAGCGGGAGCATATCTAAAGAATCGGGAAGGAGGCTTCAGAATTTCGGGCACGGAAACTTCCAGCATGGAGGGACAGAAAGATGGAGATCAGCAAGGAACAGATGATCGATATGTACACGATCATGACCACAATTCGCATGTTTGAGACACGGGTGAGCGAGCTTTTTGCAGCGGGAAAGATCCCGGGATTTGTGCACCTGTACGTCGGCGAAGAAGCAGTTGCCACCGGCGTGTGTGCAACGTTGCGTGAGTCGGACTACATCACGAGTACTCACCGGGGCCACGGCCACCTGATTGCAAAAGGGGGCGATTTGAAGTGCATGATGGCTGAAGTACTCGGCAAGAAGAATGGCTATTGCAAAGGCAAGGGAGGCTCCATGCACATTGCTGACGTTGACCTTGGAATTCTAGGGGCCAACGGCATCGTCGGGGCAGGTCCTCCTCTCGCAACAGGGGCGGCTCTGGCCTGTCAGTACCAGCGAAAGGATAGCATCGCGGTATGCTTTTTCGGGGATGGAGCATCCAACCAGGGGACAACTCATGAGGCCATGAATCTCGCGACATGCTGGAAACTGCCGGTAGTGTTTGTCGCGGAGAACAATATGTACGGCATATCCTCGTGCACGACGAACTCCATGTGCGTGCCGAACATCGCTGACAGGGCGGGAGCCTATGACATGCCCGGAGTCGTGGTAGACGGAAACGATGTCATGGCGGTCTATGAAGCAGCCCGCGAGGGAATCAAGCGGGCCCGGGAGGGCCTGGGGCCGACGCTGATCGAGTGCAAGACCTACCGTCATCGGGGACACTTCGAGGGCGATCCCTGCGTATACCGACGCCCGGAAGAAGTCCAGGAGTGGAAAGAGAAGGATCCGATTCCGCGGTTCGAAAAGAAACTGCTCGACCTGGGAGTGCTGACTCAGGAAAAGATCGAGGAAATCAAGTCCTCGATAGCGCAGCGGATTGCAGAAGCGGAGCGTTTCGCTGAAGAGAGCCCGTATCCCGATCCCGATGAGCTAACCCAGGACTTGTACACACAATAGAGACCGCGTCGGAACGATGCGAGCTTCCACGAAAGCCCATCCAAGTAAAGGAGCATGATGACATGCCGACTATGACATTTGCTCAAGCGTTAAACGATGCCCACAAAATCGAGATGCTGCGGGATCCCAACGTTTACGTGGCAGGGGAAGATGTGGGTGTGTACGGTGGAATCTTTGGCGTGACCGCTGGACTGCTCGATCAGTTTGGTCCCAAGCGAGTGCGCGACACGCCCATTACCGAGAGCGCCATCATAGGAACATCAGTCGGAGCAGCTTCTTGCGGATTGCGACCGGTGGTGGAACTGATGTTTGTCGACTTTATCGGTGTGGCCATGGATCAGCTCTTCAACCAGGCCGCCAAGATGAAGTACATGTTCGGCGGAAAAGCCAAGATTCCTCTGGTGCTCAGGGCGACGTGCGGAGCGGGAATTGGGGCTGCAGCTCAGCATTCCCAGTGTCTCGAGTCCTGGTTTATGCACGTGCCGGGACTCAAAGTCGTGATGCCGAGTACCCCCGGCGATGCCAAAGGGCTCCTCATCTCCGCCATCCGGGACGACAACCCGGTGGTTTTCCTGGAGCACAAGATCCTCTACGCAAGAGAAGGCGACGTGCCCGAAGGAGAGTACACCATTCCGTTGGGCAAGGCGGACATCAAGCGCGAAGGGAAAGACGTCACGGTTGTTGCCACAGCCCAAATGGTCCATGTTGCACTGGGCTCCGCTGAAAAACTGGCTGCTGATGGCATCAGCGTAGAGGTTTTGGATCCTCGCACTCTCAGCCCGTTGGATGAAGAAACCATTCTGGAATCGGTCCGCAAGACGCATCGCTTGGTCATTGTTCATGAGGCGGTTAAGTTCCAAGGGCCGGGAGCAGAGATCGCTGCCCTCGTTGCTGAAAAGGCGTTTGATAGGCTGGATGCCCCGATCCTCAGGGTTGCTGCGCCCTTCGTGCCTGTTCCCTTCTCGCCGGTCCTCGAAAAGGAGTTCATCCCCAGTGAGGAGAAGATTATCAAGGCAGTCAAGACAGTGATGGAATCATAGTCCAGGCAGCTTTTGATCGAATGCCTGCGACAAACGGGAGGTTGACTTGTCACTCGTGGGAATCATTGCCAATCCAGCCTCGGGCAAGGACATCCGGAGGCTTGTCGCGTTCGGAAGCGCGTTTGACAATCAGGAAAAGGTGCGGATTGTGCGTCGTGTCCTGCTCGGACTGGAGGCAGTGGGAGTAGATCGGGTCTGTTACATGCCCGACTACTACGGGATTGTCCCGAGAGCTCTGGATGGATTAAAGGTGGACATCCCTGTATCGTCGCTAAACTTCGACACAAAAGCGGACCAGAGAGATTCTATCGAAGCAGCTAGAATCATGGATGAAAACGGTGCAAGATGTATTGTCACCTTGGGGGGGGATGGGACAAACCGTGTGGTGGCCAAAGGGACCTTGCGGGTCCCCATCCTGCCCAT
>CAYZET010000543.1:0-3290 GCA_964477215.1 uncultured Syntrophaceae bacterium
CCTCAGATGCAGACAATAACGATAACAGCCACTTAAACAACGGAAGTCTGCGAAGCCGACTGGCGAAGATGTCCTTTCGTCCTACAATGCTTGCCTCAGCAAAAGCCTCCCCCAAAGGGGTGAGCGTGATATCGCCATGTGACACGCCCACAAAACCAAGCAGCTCTGCAGCTTCGATTACACTCAACAGGTGATCGGACATGACACCGATATCATTAGCCACAGCATAGATGTCATGCCGATGGCCCGGCCTAGCATCCAGGTGCTCCAAGAGTCCCGTCAGATCGCTTATGGCGACCTGGGGCAGCCCACGGGTCGGCCCAGGCTCACCGGGGGCTGTACCCAATTCCTCGAGCTCCGGCAAAGTCTGACCAGCCAAGAGAGAGTATACGTGGTCTACAGCTTCTACAAATTTCGGGTCCTTGCGGCTGCGGGGATGCGGCAACTCTATCTTTAGTTCCATGACAAGGCGCCCTGGCTCCTTTTCCATCACGGCAAGCCTATCGGCCATGAAGACGGCTTCTTCAATGTTATGCGTGACCATCAGGATTGCTTTAGTGGGGAGACTTCCACTGGTCCACAGTTCCAACAGCTCGTTTCGTAATGCTTCAGCACTGAGCACGTCCAGTGCAGAGAAAGGCTCGTCCAAGCAGAGAAGCTCAGGTTCTACGGCTATTGCCCGGGCAAAGCCGACCTTTTGTCGCATCCCCCCAGACAGTTCCCGGGGATAGGCATTCTCGAATCCATCCAACCCCACCCGATCCAGAATGCCAAACGCCCGGGCGCTCCGCAACTTTCGAGGAATCCCCCGCGCCTCCAGTGCCAGCTCCACGTTCTCCTGAACGGTCAGCCACGGGAATAAGGCAAAGGTCTGAAAAACTATGGTGGCATGAGGGTTGACTCCCCGCAGAAGATGGTTGCGGTAGAATACCTCACCGCTTGTGGGGGTCTGCAAACCAGTGATGATTCGCAGAAGCGTGCTCTTCCCACAACCTGATGGTCCCAAAAGTGCTGTGAATTCGCCTTCCCGCAAAGTCAAACTGAAATCATGGATAGCGGTGAACCGCCGTTCACCACTGAAATAGGTCTGCTGGACGCTCACGAGTTGCAGGAGATAATCATTGTGGGTCATAACTCAATCCATGCGGTATTTTTCTTCAGCCAACCGGTAGAACCTACGCCATACGAGACGATTCATAGTGACGACGGTCAAAATCATCGCAAGGGTGGACGCCAAAAGCAACGGATTATCACCGTCTGCAGTGGCCTGAGCAATTAGGGACCCAACGCCCGTGGTAAACAAGGTTTGGCCCCCGAATTGTACGTATTCTGCTACGATGCTTGCGTTCCACGCTCCTCCGCCGGCCGTGATGGCACCTGTGATTACGTAAGGAAACAGGGCTGGCAGAATCAACTTCCGCCAGCGATGCCAGCGGCTCAATTGCAGCAGCGAAGCGGTGTACTTCAGATCCTGGGGAATGGCGGAGGCTCCTGCAATCACATTGAAGAGCAAGTACCATTGAGCGCCCATGAGCATGAGGAGAACAGCGCCCACATTCAGACCACCGGGAAGCCTGAGTATCACCAACAAGGCCACGGGAAACAACGCTGTTGCAGGTACTGACGCGGCTATCTGTACGAGCGGTTGCAGCCAGGTGGCCAAGCGACGATTCGTTCCGATAGCTACTCCCAGAGGAATGGTCCACGCGAATGCAATGAGGAGCGCTGCTATCACACGAAGCAGCGTGGCAAGCAGTCCAATGCCGATGCGGTTGCAATCAGTCCAAGAGACTTCTAACAGCAATTGCAGCGCCTGGTAGCCTTGAAACAACAGTGCGAGAATCGCAAGCCCTCCCACCAGATACCCAAGAAAGTGAAATGGACGGCCCGTTCTGGCGCGAGGAGCTCTTGCAGCCGAGCCCTTCTGCACAAGCCAAGAATCAACGGTTCTACCCAAAGGCAAAAGAATCCTGTTGAGAAAACCTCCAAGCAACTGCGAACGCCGCATGACGTTATAGAACCAGGACGTCACGGGCAGATCGTCTACCATTCCCAGCTTGAAACGCTGACCCCAGGCGAGCATCGGTCGCCAAACGATCTGGTCTAGAATCACGATGGATCCGACCAGAGCGCCTAACCCCCAGGCGAGCGCTCCGAGATCACCTTGGTTGGCAGCCATTTGTAGGTAGGAGCCTACACCTTCGAGGCGGAAATCCCTATTTCCCGCAGTGAAAATCTCCGCCGCCATCAAGAAAAACCACCCCCCAGCCCAGCTCATCATGCTGTTCCAGATCAGAGAAATTGCCGCGAATGGAAGCTCCAGCTTCTTGAACCGAAGCCAAAAGTTCAGCCGAAAAACTGTCGCGGCCTCTCGCAAATCGTTGGGGATCGTAGTCAGGGACTGATACCAGGCAAAGGTCAGATTCCAAACCTGACTGGTGAAGATCAAAATAATAGCGGAAATCTCCACTGCAATTTTCTCGGGGAGAACGGCACTCAGGCTCAACAGGACGACGGGCAGGAAGGAGAGAATGGGCACGCTTTGCAGCACATCCAGGAGGGGGAGCAAGATCTTCTCAGCAATTCGATTCTTGGCTGCCAGGGAACCGTAGGCCAGAGAAAACACAAGAGAAAGAGCATAGGCCGCCACCATGCGGCCCAAAGAGAGGCCAACATAATACGGTAGCACGCTCGGTGACAGGCTGATTTCTGGTCCTCGCACGGCCTCCGGAGCCCCCATCGCCAGTCGGACTCCCAGGTACAGCAGGACTGCTAAAGACAGCACTACTATGGCATCAGCCCATGAGAAGGGGCGCAAGGGGCTTAGGAAACGGAAGTGGCGCTGGATAGATGTCATGGGATTACAAGACCGAGTCTCTCGTCCAGAACGGAACAGTTTCCTTCCTGTCCCTTTACGAGCCACTGTGGCGTCAAAGGGAATTGCGTATCGAGAGTTGGTTACCCCGCCTCATTGCTCCCGAAGAGCTCGATAAGGGAAATAGCCTTCTTGTCCACCATTGTCCTCTTCTCCGGTTGACAACCACCATCCATCGCTGGTCGGGAGTGGACCCCCTGTCCACGTGCTCGTGAAGCTCATTCGGTGGCTACGCAGCCGGCTGTATCCCCTGTCACCCGTTCTCTTCAAGAAGTCCTGACGCGGAAAGATTGCTCCTGTTTTGCTCTTGACGCGCAGCACATTAGACTATCGTGAAGCCGAATGCAACGCAATCCCCAACCCAGAATCCACGGTCTAGTTAGTCGAGGTTCCCGGGTTGGCTTTCGGGGACCCC
>CAYZET010000544.1:0-3287 GCA_964477215.1 uncultured Syntrophaceae bacterium
CGTCACGGATCGTACGAAGGCGGGGCTGCACGGGATCACGGTTGAGGAGGTGGCCGAAACCGGGAAAATATTGCTGGGCGGTGAGTCGGTCACCATGATCCACGACCCGAAAGAGCGCACTCCGCTCGAGGTGAACCTTCGACTGCCGCGTTTCCTGAGGTCTCGACCCCAGGACATGGGACCCATTCGCCTGCGTGCGCCTGATGGGGCTATGGTCCCGTTCAACGAGTTGGGCCGACTCGAGGAGACGGTGGCAGACCAGACCATCTATCGCAAGAACATGCGTCAAGTCGTTTTCGTCACTGCTGAAACTGCAGGGAGAAGCCCTGTCAATGCGATCCTCGACCTGCAATCCGCGATGAAAGCAAACCCCCTGCCTGCGGGGTTTACGGTGAACTGGGCAGGCGAGGGTGAATGGAAGATCACCCTGGAAGTCTTCCGGGATCTTGGACTGGCGTTTTTCGGGGCCCTGATCCTCATTTACATCTTGCTTGTGCAGCAGACGGAATCGTTTTCCATCCCACTGGTGATCATGGTCGCGATTCCGCTTACCCTTGTGGGAATCCTACCCGGATTCGCTCTCTTGAATCTGTTGTTTTCGCAGACTATCGGCGAGTATCGCGATACGATCTTTTTCACTGCGACAAGCATGATTGGCATGATTGCCCTCGCCGGCATTGTGGTGCGGAATTCGATTATTCTGGTAGATTTCATACACATAGGAATCCAGGCCGGTAAGAGCCTACGGGAGGCAATCATCGAAGCCGGTGCTGTGCGTTTCGCTCCCATCCTTCTCACAGCAGGGGCAGCAGTGTTTGGCTCTTGGGTCATCACGTTGGATCCCGTGTTCTCTGGACTGGCTTGGGCGTTCATCTTCGGGATCTTTGCGTCCACTGCTTTCTCGTTGCTGGTCGTGCCTGTGGTGTATTACCTGATCTATGGTCGACGCTCCACGAACGCGTAGGGTCGTCTCTTTGCTATAACGTGCGCGAGCGGATAGGCGACAGCCAACATGCCCGCAACCGCCCCATGTTTTGAGCTTCCACAGGGCGGAGCGCGCAGGCTGAGCCATGTTCGATGGAAGGAACACGGGAGGACGCATCATGCTGCTGACGCCGGATTGCATCATGTGCAATTACAAAGCTTCTCTTGCTGCTGTCAGGGAGCTCACCTCGGACGAAGACCTGGTCAGAGAGATCATGATCAATGTTCTGCAGGTCCCTGCAATGCGCGGGCTCGACTGGTCCCGCACGAGCCCGGAAGTGTTCGAGGTTATCTTCAGAAAAATCGTTGCTGCGTTCGGAAATCGCGATCCGTTTAGAGCCTGGAAGGAATTGCAGAACGAGAAAGGTTTCCAGTTGTACCCTCGCGTCAAGCCGATGGTGGAGAGCTCCCCGGATCCGCTGGTCACCGCTTTGAAGCTGGCAATAGCAGGAAACTCGCTCGATGTCATGTGGTCCGAAGGATCGGTCGATGTGGAGCCCCACATAAGCAGTTGCCTCGAAAGGGTCTTTCCCGAGGAGACCGTGACCCGGTTCGGGGATCGAATCGGTAAGAGCAGGCTCATTGCGTACCTGACAGATAATTGCGGTGAGATAGCGTTCGACAAATTGTTGATCGAGGTCATAGGGCAGTCCTCTCCGGCAGAAGTGGTGGTAGTGGTTCGAACCGAACCCATACTCAATGACGCCACCATGGAGGACGCGCGGACCATTGGTTTGCCTGAGGTGGCAACCGTGATCGAAAACGGCATTGACGGGCCCCTGCCCGGGACGATTGTCGAGAGGTGCTCAGGAGAAGTCCAGCGTCTGTTGAACGATGCGGATTTGATTATCTCGAAGGGCGGAGGAAACTTCGACAGCCTTAGCGAAGCAACCAGACTCTCCGGAAAGAT
Organism: uncultured Syntrophaceae bacterium; assembly: GCA_964477215.1. Taxonomy (GTDB): domain Bacteria; phylum Desulfobacterota; class Desulfomonilia; order Desulfomonilales; family Desulfomonilaceae; genus JBFMDN01. The sequence continues at coordinate 1,895 of CAYZET010000544.1, forward strand.
CTGTTACATGCTCATGTGCAAGTGCCTCCCGTACCAGAGATTTTTCGGGGTCCCCATGTACGAGCCCATTTTCTCGGTAGGTCTCTGCTCTTACGTCTCGCAGTGAAAGTGACTGTGGTCACCCGGCTGACTGGGAGTGTACGGGCCTCACTGGCACCCTTTCTACCAAGTAGTCGTTTTCATAGACATCCGTCACCTCGTAGTCACAACGGACCATGAAATTCCGCGGCATTTCGGCGGACGCAGCAATGTGGCAAAATCCCAAATCTTACCTGGAAATGCCCCGTGGAATACCTCGGGTGCTGGGCTCGAAGGGGTGGCGGTGCGCGGCCGGGCACGGGCAGCCCCACTCCTGTCTTCGTAGCGCCGGCGTCTCGCCGGTAATCAGGGGACTTACAGGCTAGTATGGTTGCGCATTTGCTTCAGCTATGTTCAGGGGGGGGCGCGTTTCAAACCCGCCCTTCACTCAAGCGAGGTTTGAATTAAGAAAACCGGCGAGATGCCGGCGCTGCGGGAAACTCGCGCCGAGATCCCACCGGTAGGGGCGAACGGCAGTGGCCCCGCTTTTTGTGTTCCGATGCGGTACACTCTTTTCTCAGGCCTGCTTGAACGGTATTCTCTCCATTGCTGCTCTCGCGTATTCGACCTATCGGATTGGTTTGACGACGAAACGATTACGATTTAGAATAGTTATTGAACACAGGTGAAGAATTGTGTCTCCTGCTATACCCCAGGGTTTGAGAAGATGCTCAAACACGGCACCAAGGGCGTCAACCGACCGAGGCCGGGAGATCAGGGCGAGGCGCTTCACGAAGCAGCGGTCCGATGTGAGGCTCTGCTCAGAGCGTTCGACGGCTTCGTGTATATTTGCTCCCACCACCGCGAGATCGAATTCGTGAACGATAATCTCGTGGCCAGCAGGAACGGAGTTGCACTGGGAGAGCTTTGTCATCGTGCGGTATACGACCTTCCTGGTCCCTGTCCGTGGTGCGCTCACGACAGAGTTCAAGCCGGTGAGACGGTTCGTCTGGAGATCGACGCTCCTGTGGACGGTCGGAGGTACTCGGTCGTATGCACTCCGATTCATCACCGTGACGGCTCTGTATCCACCATGACAGTCCTCCGGGATATTTCGCAACCCCATCAGGCGGTACGGCAATTGGAACAGACCCGAGAGGAGCTTGGGAGGGTTGTCCAGGAGCGTGCGACTCTCTCCCAATCCAATCAAGCGCTCAAGCGCAAGATTGCAGAACACCAGCACTCGGAAGCGGCGCTGCGAAAGAGCGAACGGAAGTATCAAGAGCTTGTCGAGCTGTCCCCGCAAATTGTGTTCGAAATTGACTCTAAGGGCAAATTCTCATTTGTGAATCGCACTGGATTAAAAGCTCTCGGA
>CAYZET010000545.1:0-1189 GCA_964477215.1 uncultured Syntrophaceae bacterium
ATGTCTTCAGCAAGGAGCCTCGTGTCCATTCCGGGAAGTCCGACGATTATTCCGGAACCGACCTCGTATCCGAGACTCTTCAACGAGAGAAGCCTCTCCAGGCGGAGCCTTAATTTTTGGCCCGGTCTGACCTTTTCGTGCAATTCTCTGTCAAAGGTCTCGATTTTCAGTAGGTATCTATCTGCACCGCAATCTTTCCAGTACCGGTATTCGTCCTCCCTGCGGTCTCCCAGCGATAGGGTTACCGCGACGTCATAAAGACTTTTTATCTCTTGAATGATTTGGCCCACGTACTTCTTGCCATACCAAAAATCATCTCCGGACTGCAGAACTACTGTCCTGATCCCCAATTCGGGAATAAGGGAAGCCGTGAGAACAATCTCCTCCTTGTCTAATCGGTACCGGGAGATTGTCGGGTTAGACTTCCTCAAGCCACAGTAGAGGCAGTCTTTCATGCAGCAGTTCGAGAATTCCACTATCCCTCTCAGGTGGACTTCATTGCCAAAGGACGCGTTTCTCACTGCGTCGGCCCTCGAAAACAGGCTTGTGTCGTCTGCTCCTTCCAGGAGGTCCTCAATCTCGGCCAAGGTCATTATGTTCATTGCGATCGAACCCCAATTTGTACAAGCGCTTTGGAGCGAGAATCTGGGCTACCTGTGACTCGGTCAGAAGCCCTTCGTGTACAACTGCCTGTGCGACCGTTGTATGGTCAGACTCGGCTTGCTTGACAATTCTCTCTACGGTCTCATACCCGATCACTGGCACAAGGGCAGCGGCCACGATCTTGCTGTTCAATACGAGCTGTGAACAGCGGTCCTCACGGGACTGGATCCCTCGGACGCATTTCTCCGCAAATGCCCTAGTGGCATTACAGAGGATTTCCAAGGATTCCAGAAAGCAGTGGGTGAGAAGAGGCACAAAGTGATTCAACTCCAACTGTCCCAGGCTAGCCACAAGCCCCACGACATGATCGTTGGCCATGACCTTCAGCGCTACCTGGGACACCATCTCTGGTATCACGGGGTTGATCTTGCCCGCCATTATCGAGGAACCAGCCTGTCGCGGGGGGAGCGTGATTTCGCCAATACCTGCGTCGGGCCCGCAGCTCAGCAGCCTCATATCAGAAGCGAGCTTGAACAGGTTGGCCGCATAGGCCTTGAGCATGCCGGAGGATTCGACGAACGTGTCC
>CAYZET010000545.1:1199-3285 GCA_964477215.1 uncultured Syntrophaceae bacterium
GGTCGCATCCACCAGGTTTTCTGCACGCGCAACGTTAAGGCCGGTGATGCGGCGCAGATTTTCGGTAACTGCGAGAATATAGTCTCTTGGAGCACCGAGCCCGGTACCTACGGCAGTACCGCCAAGGTTCACCTGCTTGATCCTCTCTCGTGCTTTGAATATTCTCCAACGATCACGCGAGAGTGCCTCGGCATAGGCGCCAAATTCCATTCCAAGAGTGATGGGCACAGCATCTTGAAGCTGCGTCCGTCCAACTTTGACGACATCCCTGAACTGCTGTTCTTTGCATTGAAAGCTTTCCTGGAGCCCTGCGACATCGACTTCCAGTTTCTTGAGAAGCTCCAGAGCAGCAACTTTCAGAGCTGTAGGATAGACGTCGTTCGTTGACTGATGCATATTGACGTGGTTGAGAGGGTGTACTAGCGAATAGTCGCCCTTTTGTCCCCCAAGGATCTCTATGGCTCTATTGGCTATCACTTCATTAAAGTTCATATTAGTTGAGGTTCCGGCCCCTCCCTGAAAAACATCGACAACCACGTGTTCATGGAGGCGGCCGGAGATCATCTCATCACATGCGGCAAGAATTGCCCTTCCTGTGTGGCGTTCAAGGTATCCGAGCTCCATATTGGTAAGAGCACAAGCCTTCTTGACCGTAGCAAAGGACACGATGAACGCTTGAGGGAGTCTGTACCCGCAGATATCGAAGTTTTGCAGTGCCCTAGCTGTGTGAATTCCATAATAGGCGTCGTGCGGTATCTCCGCCCCCCCGAGACCGTCAGTTTCACATCTCATCGAGTCTATCCCTCAAGCCATCTGCCAGTTTTATCAGTTCCCCCACAAGATGGTCAGGGAACTCACGTGACTCGAGGACAAGGCAGAATCCCTTCTCGAGGTCGATGCGCCATGTCACTCCGCCGCCGTGTATCATGTGTCCCGCAACGTATTCCTGGGGCGTTCCGAAACCTCTTGCCAAACAGACCGGAATTCCGTTTCTTTCGCCAAAGTCTGTGAGCAGCGCTTCGATCCTTTTAGAAGTAGAGATCCCGTGCTCCCTCATCGATCTTCTTTAACCTCTCCAAGATCGTGGCGCAGCGAGGGTCTCCCCTGGATGCAGCCACTTCCTGTGAAATGAGCTCGTCACTTGCAGCCTTTGTTCGCTCCGATGCGTAATCCACGAGGTATTCTTTGAAGGTCAGTAGGGCGTTGGGCCTGCAGAATTGGTGGATGAACGAGCTTTTTGCCAGTCCCATAAAGTGATCCCCCGTTCTTCCAAGGCGATAGCACGCGGTGCAGAAAGAAGGAATGTAGCCCTGGCTTTCCGCAAGATCGCGGATGACCTCATCCAGCGACCTGGTGTCGCCGATCGTGAATTGTTGCTTGTCCGGCAAATTGGCTCGAGAATCCCTGTATGCTCCGGGATACGTCCTACTCCCTGCGCTCATCTGAGAGACTCCGATTTTCAACAGCTCTCTTCTAAACTCTGGCGCTTCCCGGGTAGTGAGGATGAGACCGGTGTAAGGGGTCATGATTCGTAGAATGGCCACAATCTTCTTGAAATTGTAATCGTCCACCTGATTGGGTGGATTGTATGACATAGCCGCTCCCAATGCAGGCTCGATGCGCGGGAAAGAGATTGTATGCGGACCAACGCCGAAGTCGTTCTCGAGCTGCTGCGCGTGCATCAGCAGACCTAGGACCTCGAATTTGTAATCAAACAATCCAAAAAGGGCTCCCATGGCGACGTCGTCAATCCCCGCTTCTTGAGCCCTGTGGAGTGCATACAGGCGCCACAGAAAATCCTTTTTTCGACCTGATAGATGAACTTTCTCGTACGTAGCCCTGTGATAGGTTTCCTGGAAGCACTGATACGTTCCAATGCCCGACTCTCTTAAGAGTCGGAAGTTTTCCACGTCCAGCGGTGCAAGATTGACATTCACTCGTCTGATCTCGCCGCTCTTGTCGGATTTGACTGAATAAACGGTTTCAACATCCCTGGCATAATGCTTCCCGTCGAAGTCGCTCCTCTCTCCGTAGACGAGAAGCAGCCTCTTGTGACCCAGTTCTTCTAGTATCTGAACCTCTTCGC
>CAYZET010000546.1:0-3278 GCA_964477215.1 uncultured Syntrophaceae bacterium
GAACAGACCTCTCGGAAGGTAGGGGAACGACAAGGCCGTTCGAGATGTTCGGTGCCCCATATCTGGACCCGGCCGCAATCCAGAGGGAGCTCGAGCCCACAGCACTTGAGGGAGTCGTCCTGCGCGAAATCTATTTCAAGCCCACGTTCAACAAGTGGATGGGCCGTACCTGCCGGGGATTCCAGATCCATGTGACGGACAGGCGGGCTTACCGTCCCTATAGAGCAGCCCTCGCTATACTCTCTGCCATCCGGAAGGTATATCCGGATGAGTTTCGGTGGAAAGATCCCCCGTACGAGTACGTATACGATGCCCTGCCCATTGACGTTATCCTGGGAGACTCCGCAGTGAGAGAAGGCATCGAGCAGGGCGTTTCCATTCGCGAGATGGAACGGGAATGGGAAGGGCCGCTTGAACGATTCCGAAGAGAGAGGACCCGATTCCTGCTCTATCCGCTTCAGTGAGATTACGTCGCTCGGAAAGGGCGAGGGAAGGTCATCGTGAAACTGGCGCGGAGTATTATCTTTAAGCAAGGGCTGGACTGACACCCGCCCGCATTGGGGGGACCTCGGCCTGAGTTGTGCGTAGCGTCGGTGGCCCACCGGTACCCGTCCCTCCTCCCACTTGAGACGAGGGGAGGGTTGCCCCCGTCCACACAAGAGGCGCAGACCTGAACGCCTGCGCCTTAACGGTGCCCTTCCTGCGGAGCGGTCGGCTCCGTCGGTGCGGACAACTACTGTTTCTATGACTTCATGGACGGATCAGCGGAGGGATCATTCAAGGAGCATCTCTTCATAGGGTTCACGCCCGTGCTTTCTCACGAAGCTCTCATGCGCGATCTTGTACCCTTCTTCCGGTCCGACAAGGTTCCTTTTGGATTTCAACTCTGTCTCAAGGGCAACCTTCGCTTTGGCCAGGAGCGTCACATCCCCATCCCTCGCAGCCTGATCTACCCATTCCATGGCTTTGAGCACTTCGGATCTGTTCATCACAGGCCTCCTTCGGTACGTATTCGCCCTCTTAAGCAGAGGTTAGATCATTTCCATGTCATGATCAAGTGAATCGGGAATCGATGTACCATTGAGTCTCTGGAGACGGCGGGATCTCACACCATCTCTATCGGCCCATCCCATTCTTGGATCTACGCGGGTGGGGAGCGAGCAGAGCAATATTGCCGGCAGGAACTATGAACGCCATGCCTGGCGGAGGTGCATGGGAATCGAACCCACCCAGAACGGTACTAGCGCCCTGCTGACGGTTTTGAAGACCGCGGAGCCCACCAGGACTCTTCCACCTCCTCCTGCCGAGTGCATCTCATACTATACACCTTTATGAGCCATCCGTGAAGGTTGTTACTGTTCGGAATCGAGACTTGCACGCACGATCTCTCCCACTCAGAAGAATGTCTTGAGCCCTGTCACGACGGACTCCCATTGCCCCCGGAACGCCAGAGACATCTCGTTATGCGCAGAGAATCCGCAGTGCGAGCACTCCGACGGACCACGGTTCTTTAGATAACATCCATGAAGAATCGTTCCGTCAGGCTCGGCATTTGCCAGGAGCCGATCCTCACACGTCCAGAATGGCCTCTTTAACTCCTCGAGACTCCTTAAGGAATTGGCTACAGGGTATCCCTCCTGCTTGAGACATATAAGCTCATCCAGCACTACTCTCCTGTCCTCCGCCGGAACGAAGAGAGGGTCGGGAAGTCCCTGATACGGATAATGGAATTGCACGGTTACCCCTGCCACCCTTCCCTGCAGGAGCGAGACGAGCTCTGGAATCACCCGGATATTCCTTGCGTTGATAGTGGTGCTGACGAAGGCGTTTCCTCGACCCTCCACATCAAGGTTCTTCATCACACGGTCGAACACACCCCCGCCGCGAATGGAATCGTGTACAGCTCGGTTTCCATCCAAGCTCACCCAGGTTCTGTGCAAAGGAAGGTGGCCCCAGGGAAAAACCCCGTTTGTCGTTATGCAAACACTCCGAAAAAGTTGCCGGGCCGCATCGATGACATGAGCAATGCCCTTTTTGCCGTCCCGCCAGAGAAGGGGCTCTCCGCCTTCTAAGATAAGAATCTTCACGCCCATCCTCCTCAACCGGCGGAGCGTTTCGAGTACACCGTCGAAACTCTGCTCCGGACCCGTCCGTCGCCAATAGGGACAGTGCGTGCACTGCAGGTTGCACCGATGAGTTATCTTGTACCCTGCGAGCACTGGCGATACCGTAAGCCGGAGGTTGTATGCAAGAAAGGGCAGAGCAAAGGAGCACGCCCACGCAGCTCTAGAAAAAAGAGCCTTGACAGAGTATTTCCGACGTGGCCGACCGGACGGCTCAGTCCCGGCCATAGTCCCTCCCTTGCCCTTTCGTGATATAGTGACCATGCTCGTTCCCGGGAGCGTGATTCCTTTCCACGACCAAGATATTAGCGTCTTTACAGACCCCGCACCAGGGGCTGACGACAGCCTAGTGAAAATTGCTCAGGGTCCCCAAGAAATCGAGAAACAAGGAGTCATCCATGACAGAGACCATCCTAAAACACCGATACGAATCGGGCCTTGTAGGGTGCCTGGAGCTCCAGGTCTCCGACCGCGGAGTCCGATCCATTTCATTTGTACCACAGAGCGGCCCCGGGGAGGATTCCCCTCGTCATCCGATCATGCTGAGGCTAATAGGGGAGCTCGACGAATATTTCGCCGGCACTCGCAGAGAGTTTTCCGTGCCTCTCGACCCGGACGGAGGGACCGGATTTCAGCGAAGTGTATGGGAGGAGCTGACCAGGATCCCGTACGGAGAAACCCGCTCCTATGGAGACATCGCTTCATCAGTGGGCAATCCGCGAGCTGCCAGAGCCGTAGGGCTGGCAAACAAGAGCAATAACATCCCGATCCTCATCCCATGCCACCGGGTGATCCGTGGCAATGGCGGGCTTGGCGGTTATGGTTCAGGGATCCACATCAAGAGAAAGCTCCTGGCTCTCGAGGGAATCAGTCTATGAGCTTCCTTCGAGCATTGAAGGCTGCAACCGCTGTTTGCCGCCCTCGAATGCATACTTTCACCCATGAATCAGGGCTCTGATATACCAATGGAATATGAAGCTACGTTGGTCGTATGCTCGCACAGGCCGTATGCGCTAGTGCAGGAAGTCGCAAAGCTCGCGAGAATCGATCAACTACGCCTCGAGCCTCAAGGATCCCGCTCCATTCGCGACGTGTATTTCGATACGTACCAAGAAGCGTTGTCAGACACCGGCCACGCACTCCGCGTCAGACAAC
>CAYZET010000547.1:0-3199 GCA_964477215.1 uncultured Syntrophaceae bacterium
GTGTGCCAGCTTCCACGGTCACACGCCGGTGGTGCGGCTTCTCCTCGAGAAAGGTGCCCAAGTAAACGCGACAGACTCGACTGCCGAGACAGCTCTGATTAAGGCCGCGTGCAAAGGGAGACTCGAAACCGCGCAAGCTCTCCTGGCCGCAGGCGCGGATCCGAGCTCCCAAACCAAGAACGGGGTGAGCGCTATGCGTTGTGCCTCCGCAAATGGCCATATCGAGGTCGTCAAGCTCTTGATCGCTCCGGGCAGCAGGTGATCAGCAAGAATCGATTCCTCCCGTATGTCTCTCTCTGGCTGGCACGGGGCACCCTGAGCCGCTTGTCAAGGAAGATGGACCGCGAACCAGTGAAATCATCCCCGTCGCCATGTCCTCCCTCGCGGTCTGCCCCGCACCGTTCACCCTTTCTCCTGACATCCCCTTGACCCGGCCACAAGTGAATGGCATACTTTTACACGAATTCTAACCATGGGCAGCGTGCGATGTTCTGGATCAGGAATAGATACGCAACCCGGAGCACCTATTTCCAACAATCCACCCGGGCCACAGATATTCTCGAGCATCTGCTCGTGCTCCTGCACCGCGATTTCACCCGCCCCGACCTCGACGCGCTTCGGCCTCTGGAGCCGTGCCTTCGATGCGGTAGACCGCTCCCGCCTTCCTTCCCGCAAAGAGGCTTATGCGCTCGATGCAAAGCCCACGCGCCTTCACCGACTCGCTCTTCCCCCTCAACAGCATGCAGAGGCTGCGGGATACGCTTCTCGCCCAACATGTTGCGGGACGGTATGTGCAATGCTTGTCATGGCCCCCAGGGCGCGGAGCACCGTGACGAGACTTCTCCCCCACACCAACGGGACCGCCCCTCGTCCATAGACCTTCGTACCGCGTACCGAATTCTCGGCTGTGACGAGACCGCTTCGCCCGAGGAGATCAGGAACCTCCGCAGGGCTCTCGTCAAGGAGTGTCATTCCGACAGACTTCCACCTGAGGCGTCTCGTGAATGCGTTGAATCCGCAAACACGCGATTCCGCGAAATCCAGGAAGCGTACGAAGCGGTCATGGAGTCGCTCAAAAAGCCAACATGATCATGCTCAATTGGCAATTAAGCCCAGTTTGATGACGAAACGGGTGTTCCTCTATAACGGCAACTGTGCGACATGCCCCTTCTGCCACACACGTCTCCTGTAGCGCCGGCGTCTCGCCGGTATCTTCCCGACGCCTAAAGACCACCGGCAAGATGCCGGCGCTACGAAACCACGCGCTACGCCCATTTCATCGAGTGTTCCATTCTTCGAGGAGCGTTCTCTCGATGGGACGGGCATCTCGTCGGTACCATTGCCTCCAACTGTCCGAAGCTGACACCTACCGTGGCCTGGCTCACGGGAAATCTCCGATGCCCTTCAGCCCCCGTTTCTTGCATTCACTGGCAATGATGGATGCCAATTCCGCCACTGCCTCATCCACCTGTTCGTTCACGATGACATAGTGAAATTTGCCTTCTTGAGCCAGTTCTTCAGGCGCGTTACCCATTCGTGTACGGATAGACTCTTCCGTATCGGAGCCTCGGCTTCGCAACCGCTCCTCCAAAGTGGCAAGGTCCGCGACAGTGATGAAGATCCCGACAGCTTGAGGAATTCCAGTAAACACATCCTGGGCTCCCTGGACATCTATGTCCAGGATCATGCACCGTCCTTCTTTCAGAGCCCGCTTTACCGGCTCTGCGGGCGTTCCGTACAGGTTGCCGTGCACTTCCTTCCATTCAAGAAACTCACCCTGTTTCACCATGCCCTCGAAGATTTCCCGATCCAGAAAATAGTAGTGGCGTCCATGTACCTCCCCATTCCGAGGTCGCCGTGTCGTGCAAGAAACCGAGTACAGCATATCCGGAAACAGAGGCCGAATTCGCTCGATCAACGTGGACTTGCCTGCACCCGAGGGAGCAGAAATGACGAAGAGGGCTCCTTCTCCCATGTGTTCTTCCCCATGTCGTGAAAGTCTCGTAAGCCAGCCGCGTTCCTCTCATGACACGGATACCGTGGCGGGTCAATGCTATTTCGGTTATAATGCCTTCACAGATCAGCCCTAACGGAAATGGTCTGGTAAATCAGTTTGAATTTGTGCTCGCGGCGGGAAACAGTATGGCTCGGAAAATTTTCTTTGCAGTTCTGATGGCCCTTGCCCTTGTCATGACGGTCTATGGGGGTTTCTTTCGCCAAATGATCGTGTACGACAACCTGGAGAAGTTCGATCAGCTCAAGAACATTGGTATCAAGATCAAGATTCCCGGGTACCAGCAGGACAAGGAAAAGATGGAGGTTCAATCGGAGTGGTTCACAGAGCCGGAAATGGTGAACGCTATGACTTTTTCGGGGATCAGCAGGTACAAGACTGGACAACTAATCTCCAATTATCCGGACTTGCGGATGCTCAAAGGTCGACTGCCCTGCCCAAGCTGACTGTAAATGCGACCGCAGTTCGCGGTGCCACCTGTTTGTAGTCACTTCGGGAAAAACGAGCAAAGAATTCCATGGTAGGGGCGGTTTTCAAACCCGCCCTCTTCTGATAGCCCATCGAAACACAGCAAGGCGTCGAAGTCTGGGAGGGGCTCCTCTCCCGAAGGAGTTTCCGCTTCGAAATGCAAACCGGGAGACATTATCCCCCGTACAAGAGGTTGGTAAGGAAGAGAACGTGGAGAAATTGAGACTAAAAGTGCAGATCGCGATGGCTGCCATTTTGAATCTGGGAATATTCCAATGGCATTTCATATGCTTGCCGGTCCTGAATTGCCATTCGTGTCCCACCTCCCTGTTTGCCTGCCCCTTGGGGATTATCGGCCAATTTGCAGGGGTTGCCCTTGTTCCTCTCAGTGTCATCGGGGTCATTGCTCTGGTAGGCCTGGTGGCGGGACGGATTCTGTGCGGATGGGTGTGCCCTTTTGGCCTTGTTCAAGAATTGCTGTACAAGGTTCCTTACGTGAAGTTCGCCATTCCTCGCTGGCCGCGATTTATCAAGTATGGGGTACTGTTCGGGCTCGTGCTTGCTGTCCCCTACTTCCTGACGACAGAGTTTCCTCTGTACTTCTGCAGGCTCTGCCCAGTGGCCACAATCGAATCCTCCATTCCCTGGGCGCTCATCAACGGAGCCACGAATCCCCTGCATCTTGGGATACGATTGGGAATACTGTTAGGAATAGTG
>CAYZET010000548.1:0-3197 GCA_964477215.1 uncultured Syntrophaceae bacterium
GAACCAGACGTTGTATTCGTGTTTCCTTTCATAATTGTGCGTAACTCCGGGACACGCGTTCACCACTTCAACAAATGCGTCAAATTGCTCCGGGGGCACTTTCGCGGCTAGGAGGGTACTTACGTATCCGATGAGACGCGAATTGATAGACGCGCCAATCCTTCTGATAATCCCTTCGCGTTTCAAGTTGGCGATGCGGGCAAGAACTGCTTCCTCTTCTAAGCCAATTCTCTCGCCAATGACTCGGTAGGGATGGGGTTCTACGGGAAATCGGGCCTGGATTTCGTTCAGAAGTTCTCGATCTTTGGAGTCCATTGAGGTCACAGGCTCCCTTCTCGCGAGCTTTGGGCTCTGCACGCACGTTTGCTTATGCGACGACGGCTTCATGAATAACAAGGTAGCCAGCTCTCTTTGCAGATGCAAAAAGAGATACCCACTTTCTTGAGGAAGATTGGGCGAGGAGCCCTTTCTTCAGGAGCCGTCCTCCGGTGCTCAGGCAGCGAAGACTCTCTGCCACCTGTCCAGCTCTTCTACGGCCAGTCCGCAGCCGAGTATCACAGAGACAAAAGGATCGGGGACCCTCACCGTGTCGATTCCCGTCATACGAGTGATGAGCTCATCGAGCCCCTTGAGCAGGCATCCGCCGCCGCTGAGCACAATGCCGCGATCTCGCACATCTGCCAAAAGGGCTGGTGGAACGTTCTCAAGAGCTCGGCGCACGGTATCCAAGATTGCGTCCACGGGAGCAGACAGGGCCTCGCTAACCTGTGAAGAAGAGAGCATCCCCGTCCGTATTGCGCCTACACCTATCTCCTGGGCGGTAAGCGTAACACTCTGTTGGTCCTCAACAGAGACGGCGCAGCCGATGCGGACCTTGATCTTTTCGCCGAGCCTGTGAGAAATCCGCAAGTGGAAGTTTCGCTGAAGGTATCGTACGATCGCTTCATCCATGTCATTACCCGCGATCCGCACCGACTCACTGTGCACGACCGAGCCCAGATTGATAACGGCAGCTTCCGTAGTGCCTCCTCCCACATTAAGGACCATTGAGGCAGGAGGTTTCTCAACGTCGACGCCCGAGCCCATGGCCGTGGCCATCAGCCCGTTAAGCAAGAACACGGTGCGGCAGCCCGCCTCGTAAACAGCCTCCCTCACTGCTTTCCTCTCCACCTGAGTGAGGCCGGCAGGTATGGCCACAACGAGACGGAGACGCGATGGCACGCGCTTGCCAAGGACCGCGGCAAAGAAGCCCCTGATCATTGCCACCGCGGCATTGAAGTCCGCGATAGCTCCGCTGGTCAGCGGACGCACGATACGAACATGGCCGGGCTCATGATCATGGAAGCGTTGGGCGTTTTTCCCCAGCCCCACGACTCTGTTGGTGCGGGTGTCAACAGCAATCAGTGACGGCTCGTGCAAAACAATGCCTTCGCTTCTCACGTAGATGAGCGTGCTCGACGTGCCCAGATCCATCGCGACGTCAGCGCGCACATGTCTCCTCCAGCGTGCAAGAATTTTTCTAAACGTGCCCGATGGTCTTTTGTCATGACCGATTGATGAGAATAAATCCGTCATTCGAGCCCGGTTGTTGTCTGGATAGATGTAACGTCTCGTACGGCAAATCGGGGATCTGCCCGAAAATGGTTGACGGTCACTGCTTCGGAATCTCTACGTTGACCATTACCTGCTGCGGCTCAATAGAATCGATCTCCAAGCCGTCCGGCTTTACGAGAACAGGAGCTGCTGCCTTGCCCTTCGCGAGCAGGTCGGCCATCTTCACCGGATCCGTGGTTGCGGATTTGACCTTCCTCAACTCCTTTCGGCTTGCACGAATCCGCACCTCGGACGGTGTCACGGATATCTTGGTATTTTCGGGGAGCGCACCTACGATCGTGGGAACCACGTTCACTTTCTTTACAGATGCCGCCTCAACGTTCAAATGCAGATCAGACGGCCTGATTTGAGCGATCCTAATACCGGGCGGGACCTGGAGATTCTTGGCGGTGATGCGGAAAAAGTTGAGGCCAGTGACCACGTTCCCAAGATCCACAACCGCGCGAATGGAGCCCGGCCGCAACGTGGCGATCCCTTTCTCCGACCCGCGAACCCGCACGTCTATCCGATCCGTCCATTTGCCGGCGATCTCCATACCAACCGGCAAATTGGTGTATTGGATAGGCACGGACATGCCCACTTCAGCGCTCTTAGGCCCGACGATCACGAACCAAAGCAAGACGGCAATAACGGTTGCCAAGATCTTGAGCAGCCAATTCGACCTCAACAGGGCAAGAGGACCCTGGTGAGGGTGCCCCGACATAGCATGCCCATGCACCAACGCCCGATCCAAAGCGTCCCTGAATTCCGCCTTTTTTCTGTATGTGGTGATCTCCCTGCCCTGGACCAATGAGACTTCGCCACGTTCCTCGGAAACTACAACGCATAAGGCATCCGAACGTTCAGTGAGCCCAAGGGCTGCCCTATGCCGGGTGCCGAACTGGGAGCTCAAGCCCTCATCCGTAGAAAGGGGCAGTATGCATCCTGCAGCGGTAATCCTGTCATTGTAAATCAGCACCGCGCCGTCGTGTAAAGGCGAGTTCTTCTGAAAAACCATTACGAGAGCTTCAGAGGAGACAAGACTGTCGAGAAGCTTTCCTTTCAGTATCAAGCTGTCTATTACGTCCAGCCGCCGGAACACGATCAGTGCCCCGGTCCTCAGCCGGGCCAACTCCGCCACGGCCTTTACCACCTCTTCCACGAGATCCGCGGCCACACCGTTGGTCTGCCGACCGCTCAAGAAAAAGCGGAGAGGGGAAGCACGGTCCAGCATCTGCCTGATCTCTGGCTGAAACACAATGACCAGCACGACTATGATGGCCGCCCACAAATATTGAAAGAGCAGAGACGTGAGCACAAGCCCCAGACCTGCGGCTACAAAATAAAAAAGGCCAATGCCTATCACGGTGGCCATGATCTGGAATGCCCGAGTGGCTCGCAACCAAGCCAGGCCAAAATACAGCAGAAAGGCAATGATCACGATGTCCACCACATTGGTGGCATGAATGGAAAAGATGATATCCTTGATGAATTGCATCTCCGCCTCAACACCCCTGAGCGTGTCCGATCGCTGACCGGGCCTGCTGCCTTTCGCCCTCGAGAAATGTCTCTACCCTATACTAATCGTTCCGATGAGTCACCGG
>CAYZET010000549.1:0-3195 GCA_964477215.1 uncultured Syntrophaceae bacterium
GGTCGCTGGTTCAAATCCAGTCGCCCCGACCACGGAAAGAACTATGATACCGTCATGTTGGCTAAGCCAGCGTGGCGGTTTTTCCTTTTCAGACCATTTCTCGGACCCGTAAATCATTTCTCGGATCTACCCCGAAAGGAGCCAGAGTCCAGGCATCAGGGGCTTGGTCTGACCGAAATCCAGCCCGAAATTGTCCCCAGCTTGTCTCACATTCCGCGCAATTGTCAGATTACACCTAGAAAATGACCCGGAATCAGAGACTTTAAATCACCTCGCCTGAAAAATGACCTTAAAGTTATTGTGAACGGCAAAAAAGTACGCGCTGAAGTACGCGACAAAGAGTAATCTATATGCTATGAGAGACCCACTAATTCCGTGGAGAGGCGTAGATATGCCGCGACCGGGTCTGAGACTTGCCGAAGCACAGCGTGAGCAACTGATCATCGAGTTTCAGCGGGCACGAGACTGCAAGGATTTGGACATGGTATCTCGGATTCAAGGGCTACTCCTTGTGTCCGAGGGAATGGGAGAACGCAGGGCGGCTCAAATTGTGGGAGTAGGGCGCAGGACCCTGCAGGACTGGATTCTCAAGTTTCGCCAGCGTGGTCTCAAGGGATTGGTCAAGGGGCCGTATCCCGCCGATATACTCTCCCAAGCTCATCGGAGCTGAGTATATCTGGAAGGAAACCCGCAAGTGGGCTTCACACAACCGCTCTTTCGGGCTCGTGACCGATCTCAAGGACAACTTGTTCCGGAGATTCAACCGTTTTCAGGGAAATCCTGCTTCGCCGAGACCCCTGGTACCTTACTTCGCTCAGGCGTCAATGTTTATGCCGGTTACTATAGGCAGGGAATTCGCTTTACTATAAGCGAGGCGGCACGTAGAAAGGTCCTGGACAGGCTGCTGGCCCTCAACCATGAGCGCCACAGGGTAGAGCTTGCTCATGGGCTTCACGAAACCAGTACCCAGAAAACCAAGTTATCAGGAAACAAGAAACGGAAAAAGAAGGACGATAGTACTATAACTATGGCATTCTGAGCACGGCGCCTGCCATGAACAACAGAAGACGGAGGGATTCCATGGACAGACAGCGTCCCGACATCCCCAAGAACTTGATACAAGAATTCTGTCGAAAGCATCACATCCGGAAACTTTCCATTTTCGGCTCGTACCTGAGGGACGATTTCGGGCCGGATAGCGATATAGACTTCTTGGTTGAGTTTGAGGAAGGGCATATTCCAGGACTCATTGCATTCGCTGGAATGGAAATTGAGCTCTCTGAAATTCTGGGCAGAAAAGTGGATTTGAGGACCGCTCAGGATCTGAGCCGATACTTTCGCGATGAGGTTGTGGCGCAGGCAGAGGTCCAGTATGCGGAAGGATGACCTTACAAGATTACGGCATATGATCGAGTTTGCCCAAGGTGCGCTACGATTTGCGGAGCACAGGACTCGTGAGGATCTCGACCGTGACCAAATGCTTACCTTGGCACTCATCAAAGCCATTGAGACTGTCGGCGAGGCAGCTTACAAGCTCTCTCCGGAGCTCCGCGAACGACACCCAGAGCTTTTCCCTGGTCAAGTATTATGGGCATGCGGCACAAGCTCATTCACGCATATTTCGACATCAATCTGGACATGGTCTGGCATACGACTGTGAACGAACTGTTGCCAGTGATTCAAATCCTGGAGAAAATCATCGCTTCTGAGTCGCACGAGTAGCTCGGGGCCCAGCGGGTTCCTGAGCTCTGACGAAAGGATCGCGGTCATGCCTCAAATCCTTCAGCCACCTTCCTCGAACGCTATTCGAGAGGAATTGAAAAAGCTTGTCCTTGCCAATCTTTTGGGTCCGTCAGGCGGGCCTGAGGAGGAAGTGGCGGAATGCCGGGTGTTAGACCGGCTCAAGGAAGCCGCCGACGCCATTTGTTGGGATCGCGGGAGGTGTGAAACTCGCCGTACACGGTCACCGTGTCTTCCTCAATATTCGTAGAAGAGCGCATATGGGAACCGACGCACCAATGCTCGCCGATAGTTCTCGTGCACGATCGGACACCGCTCGGGCGCTCGGTTAATCGCTTCCGGACACGCCTCGACACAACTCAAGAAGTCTTCTCCCAAGCCGATCCGACGCTCTTCGTACCAGGCGTAAGCCTCCGCGATGTCTTGCTCGGCTTCAGGGGCGAGGATCAGCTTAGCGGCCATAGGGCTTTCGGACCCTTCTCTTCACTTCTTCCCACGTAAGCCCGGATGCAGGATTTTTCATAAGATTGGCCTTTCTTCGAGCCAGCTCTCCTTTCTGCCAGTCATGCACCGGTATCGCTTCGGGAGTGGCTGCAAGGTCGTCCCACAAATCTTCCACGAGTTGCAGCTTTTCAGCAGGAGACAGATCAAAAATCGAGGCATCGGTTTGGTTCAACTGAAATCCTCCTGTTGCACATTTGCGAATATATCCTGACATATATATACGCTCTTTTCCTTTTGGGCCCGAATTCTTCGGTCCTGTTCCCCGGTCTGTCTCTTGTCATGGTGGCCGACAAACTCGGCGGAGTCAATTAAAGTTTAAGATAATTCAAGCCATAATCCAAAGCGTTAGTCAGTATGGTCTCCCCATATGTCCGGATGTCTCAACCGGAAGCTTTGCATGGTCCCCGACCGATTCAATCTGTCTCGACCCGTTTGCGCAAGGCAAACGCGAGATAGCTCGTGATGTACAAAACCTTGTGCCGTGAACCGGCCAAGCAGACGCCGAACTATTCTGTGTTCGAGATGCAGGTGGACTGTCTCTTCGTCGAGGGTTACCTGATCCTCAAACACCACGGAGCCTATCGGGGCCGTCCGTCTCCATTCCCAGCGGGTCTGGCCACGCTTTCGGGGGAGCCGCAACGTATTCATTGTTTCTGCCCAGGTAGGATGTGACCCCTATCGCTGATCGAGGGCTGGAAATGCGAAACGGCCCTTTCCGTTCCCGTCTACGCTCTGTTCAAGGGGGCGAAGCGGCTCGGAGCCTACGAGCCCCAATGCGCACGAAATTGCAGACCGGAAATGGTCTTCATCCAATCCTATGTTCTCTTGTGAGGCTTCCAAGAGGCTGCGAAGGCGGTCAATCTGCCTTCCAAGCCCTTGCTGGCGTTCGCGAGCCGCTTCCAGTTCCTCGTCCACCGCCGCCCTATGTTCAGTTGGCAGATCAGCAGGGTC
>CAYZET010000550.1:0-3193 GCA_964477215.1 uncultured Syntrophaceae bacterium
GTCAGCATGATTCGGATCAGGTGACAAGACCCGAGCCCATGCATGAACCAGCCAATTCTGAAACTCAAGACGATGTCCAAGCGCACAGCCACAATCTTGAGCCATCGTGCCGACCAGCTTCCCGAAAGCGCAATCTCTGCAATCGCAGATCTGTCTGAGCAACCTTCGAAGCTCCGCAGGATCTTGGATCTTGTTTATCGAGTCAAACACGTCCTGAGGAGCTCTCTTGCACATGCGCACCTCGCGTATGGGGTCAGGCCCTGTTTTTTGACTTCTCTCTTAAACTCTTCTGCTCGGTGTAGAGCAGCTCAGCGGTCCATCGACAAGCCAACGTCACTATAAATTGGGTCAAGAAACAAGACGTGCCCCCTGCTCGATTCAGACAAAGTAGCCGACAACATACCGTAAGCCCACACTGACGATAAGGATGGCGAGGCAGGGCCGTATGATGGAGCCAGGTACATATTTCTGACAGGATGCTCCCAGGTACATGCCCACGAAGCCACCTATTCCAAACAAGAAGCCGAGGAGCCAGTCCGGCCTGACCGATTGGCCTGGAAGAGCTACATACGGGCCGAACA
This sequence comes from uncultured Syntrophaceae bacterium, assembly GCA_964477215.1. Taxonomy (GTDB): domain Bacteria; phylum Desulfobacterota; class Desulfomonilia; order Desulfomonilales; family Desulfomonilaceae; genus JBFMDN01. The sequence goes on from CAYZET010000550.1 coordinate 582, forward strand.
ACTCGTAGAATATCACGCCGCCTACGGATGTGACGCACGTCCCCATGAGAGCTGCGCCGGCGATGGTGTGAATCGGCAGTCCAAAGAAAGACACGATAAAGGGAGCGATTATTGCTCCACCTCCAATTCCATAGACTCCACCTATCAACCCTACTACGAGGGAAAGCATAAACAAACCGGTCGTATGGAATTGGAAGCACTCACCGAAGAACTGATATTCCGTGCGCGAAAGAGACCAATGGGTCGTGCATATGGCCGGTCGATTAGATTTGCCGGCCATGGCTGGCGCAGATGCCTGTTGGCGCATTTTCGCTTCCGCTGCCTTTTCTGACGTTGCCTTGCCCCGATCTTTCACTATCTGGTAAAGCATCCGACCGCCGATGTAGAACAGGACGCAGCCCACGAAGAGCTTGAATGGTTTCGGGTCGGGCAGGTACCACACGCGGATGAAGAGTCCCAACACGAGGCCCGGAATAGTGCCCGCGATGATGTTCCAGGCCAGAGGCCAGTTCATTCTGCCTTCTTTGAAGTAGCGATAAACTGCACTCGGGATGCCGACAACATTGAATACAAGGTTCGTAGGCGTCACCGCAGGGCTGGTAAAACCCAAGACGCTCATCTGGAAGGGGAGGATGAGGAAGGCTCCCGATATGCCTCCCATCGAAGTGAAGAAAGAAATCACCAGACCGACAAGAGGGGGAAGCCATATTGCAGTCTCAACTCCAGAAACGGGAAAGGTCATCACAACCTCCTAATCAAGGGGTCAGGCCTTGTTTTTTGACATTCACCCTTCCCCTTGAACAGTCCAGCTCGGTGTAGCTTAGATCAGTGGTCCATTCATAGGCCGTCGTGAGAACGAGTTGGATCAAGAAACAAGCCTGCCCCCCACAATCAGGGGACCGGATACTCATAGGGCTCATCCGCGGACTCGCCCGCGCCACTAGGCCCTTCGACAATCAAGACCGGGCGATGCGCTGTCTTGAGGACGCTTCGGGCTACACTCCCCATGACCAGATGCCTGACACCTGACCTCCCGTGCGTCCCCATAACGATCAAGTCCACGGCCTCTTCTGCGGCAGCAGACACGATCTCTTTGGAGGCCACTCCGACCCTGCAAATGGTTTTCACGTCGTTGACCGATTCTCGGCACTGCTTTTCCAGCATGCCCAGACGGTCTTCGCCAGACTTCTGGGTCTGCCGAAGGACTCGATTGAGCTCGTCGCCTACCCAGTCCACGTAGCTCGGGAGGCCTGTTGTATCAACCACGTGGATGATGAGGAGTTGGGCTCCAAAGGCATTGGCATACTCTACGGCCAGCTGCCGAGCCGGTTCGCTATTCTCCGAGAAGTCGGCACAAAAGAGGATTTTCTTCGGAAGCATGGCACGAACCTCCTTGCGGATAAGGCTGGTGGAGCAAGGGCTCAGGTTTTTTCTTGACCGGTTCATGCTGACCATGGCCTGTGATCGGACCACTGACCGGCTCTACACGGAGCACAACAGTTTAAGAGAAAGGTCAAAAAACAAGGCCTGACCGGACGATATGACACGTTTTTTTATAATATCGTGTCACTATGGTCGCGGGTTATCCGATTCTTGTCAAGCGTTTTTTCCGCGCTCTTGGACGCTGCCGTATGTTGTGCTAAGAGTCATCAATCGTGAGGCTCTTAGCGAGGAAATCATGCGGAAAAATGAAGACCACGTATCTGAAGCGTCACCTCTCATCGGTGGGAGGACTGACTCCGGTCTCGTGAATCCCGCGCGCATCTACAATGGGCCCAAGGAGTCCAGGTGTCTCGACCCGACTGAATTGGCGCGGCTGGAACAGTCCTTTCGCTTATGGGTGGACGATGCATTACGTGAAGACGTGCGTGCGTCCAGGAAACGGATTCTCCTGATTTTTCTGCTCATTCGCTACACAGGTGCGCGGCTCAACGAAGTTTTGGCCCTTGACCTGACCAAGCACCTCGATATGGCGAAGCAGGTCGTAAGGTACGGAGATATAGACCCCGAGGAAGGCAGCTCCAAACGAGAGGTGCAGATTTCGTCGGGGCTGGCATCTGAAATCCAGGAAACGATGAAATATCTTTCTTCCGGAGGCGAAACGGCTCAGTTATTGAGGGTGGACCCGGGGCATGTCAGACGCAAGTTCTATGCGAGGGCCGTAGATTGTGGTTTTGCCAAGGATCTCGGGTCCCCCAATGCCATTCGCCGGGCTCGGGCAATCGAGCTCATGCAGGGGAACATGCCACTGCCCGTGGTTCAGAGAGTTCTCGGGCATTCAACACCAAACCTGACGGCATCCTTGGTGTCGTTTTCAGAGGAAGACGTTCATCAGGTGGAACGCCATTTCATCGAAAGGGAGGGCAGGAGAAAAACCAGCGCCCGCAATACGTTCTTCGGAAAGATCGGCGCCATTCGGAAAGGTGACATTCAGTCCCAGGTCGAGCTCGTCACTCTGGGAGGAGATGTGGTGACGACCGTGATCACCAACAACAGCCTCCAGAGACTCGGGCTCAAAGTAGGCTCATTGATCGCCGCAGAAGTGAAAGCCCCCTGGGTAATATTGCAGAAATCAGAAGAGCGGCCCTCGTGTACTGCAGAAAACATGTTTT
>CAYZET010000551.1:0-3145 GCA_964477215.1 uncultured Syntrophaceae bacterium
GCCGATGCAAAAGATGATGGGATGCGTTGGGCCCCGTCACTACAACGTCATCTACAAGGACTGCCGCGTTCCCGCCTCCAACGTTTTGGGTGAGAAAGGCAGCGGTTTGGACGTTGCATTTGGAATGCTCCATCTCAGCCGAGTGTCCATTGCTTTTTGCTGCGTTGGCCTAGCTCAGAAGATGCTCGACCTTTCGATAGCGTATGCAAAGGAGAGAAGCACATTCGGTAAGCGCTTGGTTCAGAGACAAGCTATTCAGAACAATATCGCGCAAATGGGAACCGAGATTCAGGCTGCTCGGTTGCTCGCTTATGAAGCCGCTTGGAAGTTCGATCAAGAGCAGGACATTGTGACCGAAGCTGCCATGGCGAAGCTCTTTGCCGAGCAGGTGGTTATCCGCGTGTCGGAAATGGCGTTGAGAATTCACGGCGGCATTGGATACACGAAGGCCTATCCCTTGGAACGCCATTTTCGAGACGTCCGGTCCTTCCACTTTGAGGAAGGTACCGAAGAAATTCAAAAACTTCTCATAGCAAGAGAGCTTCTTCGATAAGCGCAGCATACGAGCGCTTCTGATTGTGACAGCATGTTCGGCGGCCGCTGTTTGCCCGTTAGTGTTGCGGCCGGTCCTGTCCATATATAGAGCTCGGAGTCGGCACCCTTACCGTGCAAAAAGGTCAACTCAACCGGCTATTGATTCCTGGGCACTATCGCGCGTTCAGCCGGTCGCTTCAACACCCCTGTCAGGAGGGCGGAAGAAATGTTGGACATGAGTATCTGCGCTCTGAGAGCCTTGAGGCCTGAAACGGAATTCGACAAGAGGATTTTTTGGTTCCGGGATGACCTTCACCAGCCTTATGCAATATCCCCGATGGGCATGACGACCGTACAGGTGCACCATGCATGGGGCTACCACGTGGCGGCGGAGCAAACAAGCTTGCCACCGTCGAAGGGAGGTCACGTTAAGATCCACAAAGGACGGGTCTATTTGGGATTTGCACTCATAGAGGATCCGAGCGAGATCGCAGCAAGAGAGCCCGAATTCAAAAAGCTGGTGGGATACTGCATCGACAACTGGGAGGAGTATTACAAAAGGTATATTGGCGAGGTTATCGAGAACCTGGACACTCTCAACGGCGTGGATACAGACAAATTGGTGCTGCCGCACCTCCTCGAACACTTACGCCGCGCTGAGCGTCTGAATAGAAGGAATTGGGAGATCCACTTCACCCTCATGTATCCGGCTGACGCAGTGTACTTCGTTTTTGAAGAATACTGCAAAACGCACGGCCTGGAAGAAAAGGACCTTGTGGTTATGCTGAGAGGCTTTAACAGTATAGCCACCCAGACCGACGAAGAGCTATGGACCTTGGCCAAATTTGCCCGGGAATGCGGCATACACCAGGCTTTCGTCGAAAATGAGGCTGAGCAGTTACTGGGCGTGCTTGGCAGCATGCCAGAGGCGAGGCCATGGCTGGAGAACTTCAAGCAGTTCTTGTCCATATACGGCAATCGAGTTGTAGCTGCCCACCTGGACGTGAGCACACCCACTTGGAAGGAGGATCCGTCGCCAGTTCTCGACACCATTACGGGGTATTTCCCTAGAATGGACAGCGGGTGGGATTTTCACAAATCTAGGGACGAAATTCGCGAGCAGCGGGAAACGGCGATTCAGGCATTCGAGGATGGATTGAAAACAGAGGACGAAAAGCAAGAGTTTCGCAAGCTCCTCAAAGCCGCTCAAGGTGTATATGCGTTCCAAGAGGATCACGGCTTCTATATAGATCAAGGATCTACTGCTGCCCTTCGGGATGCAGTAATAGCCTGTGGGAAAAGGCTGTTCCGGAGAGGCCTGCTGGAGAACCCCGATGACGTAACCTATCTGACCTTTTACGAGCTGGTCGAGATCATCGAAGCTCTCACCTATAACGAGAAGATTGCAGTCTATCATTACAACGCTTTGGTACCCAATCTCATCAGCGAAAGGAGACGACAAATACAAACGGCCGAGAAGGTGGAATGCCCCCTGACTGTGGGAAACGTTCCGGAGCGAATGACCGACCCCATAGGTATCAAGGTTTTTGGGATAATAGACGATGTGCTGCACCCCAAGGGAGAACGAGACGTTGAGGAGAGATTGGCGGGTTTTCCTGGCGCTCCTGGTGTTGTCGAGGGACCTGCGCGAGTGGTGATGGACTACAGTGAGTTCCAAAAGGTCCAAGCTGGGGAAATTCTCGTATGCCCGTACACCGGGACAGCTTGGACCCCGCTATTTGTCAAGATACTCGGCGTTGTGACCGACACCGGCGGGATGCTGACGCACGCCGCGATAGCAGCCAGGGAGTACGGAATTCCTGCGGTCGTCGGTACCTGGAACGCTACCAACTCCATACGAGACGGGGATGTAATCAAGATCGACGGAAACGCAGGAGTAGTAGAAGTAGTAAGAAGGGCAGTGACACACTAGCTCGGCGCTGTCCGCTTTCGATGGCCATGATCGGTGCTGGATACGATCGTCATAGAGAGTCAAGAGCTGACTTCGCGAGAAGCCGTGACGGATCGAACGACGATCGCTCACTCCGATGTGGTCAGCGTTTTCTGCCAGAAATGGTGAGTGAGATTGGGAGGTACCGGCAATGAGCTTTAAGCAAGCGCTTATTCGGTTTGTAATCGTCGTGGTTGTCTCATGGCTTTTCATGTACCTTATTCCCATGACGTGGTTCCTTACGTACTTCCTCCCCATGTCGTTCTTTCTGCTCATGGGACTCGTGACGTTCGGAGTGTGCGGCTTGGGCTGGCCGTTTGCAGCTCCAATGGGGATTCTGTGGAGCCCTGACAACAGAATTGTACCGGCCCTGCTTATGATGGCCATATGGATCGGACTGGCTGTGATTCTTGCGTGGATCTCGGGAAACATTTGGCCCAGACTCCCTCTCTTTCCCGCCGGTCTATGGTTTGGAATCATCGTGTTCGGGGTGACTCTGTGGTACACCTTCGATGGCGTGGGGCCACATCCGTTTAGGCAGCCCTGGCTAAACTGGCTTTTCGCAAGCGTGCTCATATTGGTCCTTACCGGGATACTCTGGTCGATATTCGTCAATTACAGTGGGACCCCCCTGGAAGGTCATCCCTCGAATCCGCAGGG
>CAYZET010000552.1:0-3134 GCA_964477215.1 uncultured Syntrophaceae bacterium
CCGGAGGAATCGGATTATTCCCAAGACGCTCCAGACAGTCTTGCAGGAGCATGTGCAGCAAGGACGGATTCAGGAAGCACTGGCCCTTTGTGACAGTAACCCCGGCTCACCACTGGCACGTGTCGCGAGAGCAGGGCTGGCGCAGTACGGCGAACAACCGGACATGATTCGTTTCATGGTGGCCGAAGTCGGTGCACAAGAAGCATCTGGGCTCGAGAGATACCAGCGCGTTCTCTCAACTGTGGCTTACCTTTCACCCCTTCTCGGGCTGTTGGGCACGGTATCCGGGATGATCAAGGCATTCGACATGATTTCCCGCCATTCCGTAGGCGATCCGGCCATGCTGGCCGCGGGAATCTCCGAGGCCCTTATCACGACCTTCGCGGGCCTCACCGTAGCAATCCCCGCGGTGATAATGGATCGATTCGTGCAAAGCCGATCGTCACGACTCTCTCTCGAGCTCGAAAAAGAGACGGTCGCACTGACCGAAACGCTTGTGAAAGGCGCGGAATCCAGGTTGAAACCGAAACGCACGTCTCCGATAGTGGCTCTCCGGGGTGATGTCAGTGGCCAGGTAATGAGCGAAAAAGCTTTGAGGTCGGACCATGTGGACGCGCAAGAAAAAATCTGAGCCTGCGGCGCTCGATATGACCCCCCTGGTAGATATGGTGTTCTTGCTCATCATCTTTTTCATGCTTTCAACCACGTTCATCGTGACTCCCGGAATACGGATGGATCTGCCACGTGCTTCCACCGATGCAATCGTATCTGAAAAGAAGGAAATAGTGATTTCCATAGCTAAGGAAGGTTCCGTGTACTTCAACAAGGAGCGTGTCGACGATTCAGCGCTGGCGGCTATGCTCCGAGCCACTTGTGGAGCCAATCGGGACACAGCGGTGATGATTCGGGGTGATAAAGAGGCCGGATTCGGCAAGATAGTCCAGGTGCTGGACATGGTCAGGAATTCCGGATTACATCGCATAGCTATTGTGACGGAAAAAAAGACCACGGAGCCTTGAGAGGGGGGATAGAGGAGGGATACGAATTGACTCGCATGTTTCTATGCTTTCTCGTCGCCTTAGCTATCCATGTGGGCGGGGCCCTCTCCTGCGGGTGCCTTCTGCCTTCAAAAGTTCTCATAGCCGGCTCAGCCGACGGGCTTGAGGATCGGGTATTTGTGACAGTCGTGGCTGCGGAGGACTTTTTCGCTCACGCTCGTGAGACGGGGGAAGTGGACAGCCCGGAATCCAGGGATGCGCAGCCCTCTCAGGAGCAAGAAAAACCCGAAGAGGTCAAGCCCCCGATTGAGCAGATTCCCGAAGAGGAAAGTCCTGAGGAATCGCGGCCGCCTGTGTTGGCAAAGAGTGAACAGTCCCAGGCAGATTTTGTGCAATCCGAGGAATCCACGCCGGAATCGGTGACACCGCCTATGCCCGTAGCTAAAGAGAAGACAGAAGAAGAGGAATCGGCGACGAGCATACCCCAGGTCGCGAGCGCCCCAACCCGGTTGAGGTCCGCTCTGGGGAATGACCTTCACGATTTCCAGGCCAAAATCGTGGCAAGAATCCGCGAGGCCACGTTCTTTCCCAAACAGGCCCTCACTGAGCGGCGCCATGGCGAAGTCATCGTGAAATTTACCATAACGAGAGACGGCGTGCTGTACGACGTGTCGATGTCTCGCACATCAGGCTCGTCAGTCCTGGATGAAGCCGCGCTCGATATCGTGAAGAAGGCTTCTGAGAAATTTCCTCCGATTCCACCGTTTGTTCAGAAGGAGCGTATCACGTACACGGTCCCGATTCTCTTCAAGGAAAGCCGAGCGATGCTCCGTTGAGGAAGAGCCTTTCCGAGCGATCGGAAGCCCAGAGACTCCGTCCAGTAGAACGGGAGTCTCGCCCGTTGCTCGATGGGTAGCGCGGGTTTGAACCCCGTCGTTCCCTCGAGGCCGGTTCAAGGCAAGAGTACTGGCGAGACGCCGGCGCTACTGAAGAGTACTGGCGAGACGCCGGCGCTTCGGGGAGCTCGCGCCGCAGCCCAAGCGGTAGGAGCAGGTTTCAGAAAGTGTCTCGAAAAGCCGGCAGTCCGTGATAATCGTGGCACACCCCTCACCCTGACCCTCGCCCCCGAAGCGGCGGAGAGGGGATTATTCCGGCCCCCTCTCCCTCTGGGAGAGGGTTGGGGTGAGGGTGCCTTTCCACGCATCGACGCTCAATCGTGCTACCTTTTTTGGTGTGTCCCGAGTTTTGAGACACTTTCTTCAAACCTGCCCTTCACTGAACATCGTTGCCCTCGCCGCGGTTCCTCACGCATGCAGTGGATGCCCTCGTGCAGTGCACGGTATCGTTGGGCAACCGCTTCAAGGTAGCAGGCCCACGCCTCCTGACAGCCCTTTCCACACCTCGCTCATCGCGCGCCCCTCCTTCACTTTGACACTTCGCGATACCGTGATTAAGTGTTAGCCATAAGATGATGGAGGTGCGTATCATGACAGATCCGAGAGATCCCAACGAACCGGTAATGGCCCCCTGTATCTGCGAACCGTTTTCCGAGGAATCGAGGGCACTTGGTTGCGAAGGATGTGCCCCGACCATGTACCTTACCTGCGAAGAGGAGACTATCTTGACGCATATGCGTGGTCTCAAAGGGGAATTGCGAAGTATCTCTGAGAGAATGCGAGAAATTGAGCGACTCGATCGCGAAAGAACTGGGGAGCCTGTTGGCAGCAGCGAGTGGTCTGAATTGAAAAGCCAGCTTGACGACCTGCGCGGCAAATGGAGGGAGTGGGAGGTGAAGCTCGACCAGGCTATCGAACAAAAGCTCATCCTCTTGGGACATCGGGAGCAGTGAGGCAGAGCCACTGGCGACCACGGCAGTCCAATTACACGGTGCCGAAAACCAGGTTATGGCTTCACAGCAAGAGTACCGGCGGGACGCCGGCGGTACGGGAACTGCGTGCTGTGGATCCAGCAGTAGGCGCGGTTCAGGAAAAGAATCCCAGACTTGCACAACTGAGCTTTGTGCTCCGTTTCCTAAATACGGTATCGTGTTTGCTTCAACCGTGTTCAGGGAAGGGGGGTTGAAGAAACTGTCTCGGAATTGCGGCAAATGTTAAGATCGTGGCACGCTTCTTTTTT
>CAYZET010000553.1:0-2775 GCA_964477215.1 uncultured Syntrophaceae bacterium
CATCTTTTTCCAGAGGGTCGACGAGATGCGTCCCTACCTCATTGCCTCAGACCCTCCCGAAACAGAGCGGATTCAGTCCCCTGAGGAGCGCAAGCGAATGGGCGAATCCATTCGGTGCATACTATGTGCTTGCTGTGTGGGAGCCTGCCCTGTCTCCAATGAAAACGACAAATTCCTTGGTCCCGCACCACTGGTTCAGGCCTTCCGCCGGATATTCGACAGCAGAGATACGGAGCGGATCGAGCGGCTCAAGCAGCTTGATTATCCTGACGGAGCCTGGGGTTGCGTGAACCATTTCGAGTGCACGCGGGTATGCCCGAAGGAAATCCCGGTCACCAGAGAAATTAACGAGATTAAGAGGGCAATCAAGAAGATCGCGGAATCCTCTCAATCCTGATCGCTTGTCACTATTCACGCACAATACAGGAACGAGAGTTGGCATGAGGGGGCTCAAAAAGCACGGTAGTGCAACTGGAATTTGAGGGGGATGTCGCCGGCAAGGCGGCGGGCGATTTCCTCCACCCTGATTTTCTGCTTAGGGCTCCGCACCACTGCTTTGAGCACTACGCCATCGTTTTCCGCAACCGCCTCGAGGGTGTTCAGAAAGAGATTAGGGTACGTGGTCAGACCCGCCTCGAGGTTTGCAGCAGCGGCGCGCATCTTGAGCCTCTCTTGAGCTTCTGGAGTCTTCATCTCGTCTCGAGCCCGTAGCACATCGCAGAGGATTCGGACAATATCCGGCACCGGTTGCACATCCGTGCTGAAAACGGCATCAAAGGCATCCGGATCGTTCCAATCCTTTCCATACAGCGCCCTCAGGAAGTTGCGCCTGTCTCGCTCGGTCTTCTCTGCTAGCCATCGAGCGGTCTCACGATCCACCGACTCCCGCTCCATGATGCGCTCCACGCGCGTGTCCATCGGTGCAACAACCCGAATCCGGAAGGCATAGGGAACATCAGCCAGCAAAAAGTTGGCGCCTCGCCCTTCTATTATAACGTTGTCCTGAAGCGCGTAGCGCAGGAGAATGCTCCGCAGGAGCGCGGCAAATCCCCGGAAAGACCAATCGTATCGCTCCCAGACAGAAGGAGAGTGCTCATCCAGACTCTTCCCCCAATCTGCCCATCGATTTCCTTCCTCACGCATGCTCCCCAGGATTATACCCTTATGAACGTAGTCGTAGCCGAACTTTTCCGCTACCCCGCGGCCGATCTCACTCCCACCGCTCCCAAATTGTCTTGAAATCGTCAGTATCGCCATTTCAGCTCGCCTCTTCCTGCCGTGATTTCGATGATACGGTCTGAGGTGTCCGCACCAACTTCGGTTCGGCGGATCTTATGACCCAGCGCATCCACAGCTTTCCAACGACGATGACACCCACGGCGAAAAAGGCTTCCAGCCCATATTGAATCGCCTTACCGGGAGCGAACACCGACGCAACGGCTGGATCCGTCATGATCATTTCCGCGCCCACTTTCCCGAGAATCGCGGCTCCCAGGTATATTATGATTGGGTACTTATCCATCAGCATGGACAGCAGATTGCTGGTCAACACGATGAACGGGATGCTCAACCCCAGTCCGAACAGGAGCAGAAAGAGGTTTCCGCCAGACGCGCCGCCCACTGCCAACATGTTGTCCAGTGACATGGTGATGTCCGCAATCACGATGACCTTGATAGCTTGGCCGATCGTTGTGGCCTTCTTGTAGTGCCCGTCTTCCGGAGCCCCTTCCACAAACAGCTTGACCGCGATCCACAGAATCAAGATCCCCCCGACTAGCTTCAGGAACTGAATCTGAAGCATCTGCGAAACGAAGAAGGTCAGGGCGACTCTCAACAGCACTGCTGCGCCGGCTCCAAAAAGAATGCCCTTTCTCCGTTGCTCCGGTGGAAGCGATCTCACTGCCATGGCAATAATGACCGCATTGTCTCCTGCAAGAATCAAATCGATGATGACAATGCTGAGCAGTCGGCCGAGAAACTCGACATCCACTCCCAATTGACTCAAAATCCCCCATTCCATGCTCACGCCCCTTGTATCGGAGGAACAGTGCGGTACATGGAAGGTGTTGTCTCTTGCACCGACTTGCCTCCTGCACTTCGAAAATCGTTGACCTCTTCAGTTCGGAGGATACTTCACTCCGATTCTCCGTTCAACACTCGCCTCGTTCTACCAAGGAGATTCCCGCGTCGTGTCTCTCGACAGCCGTCTCAGCCTAGCCATGCTGGTGACGCCCCACGCGGGGCTCTCTGTGGTATGATCCGGTTCGCGGCCCAAGGATTTTAGGCCGGTACAGATGAGAATACGAGCACCGGAAGCCGGTACGGGTTGGTTCGTATGCGATCAGGATCCGTAGGCCATGGGCTTCCGGAAATGGCGGGTAACGATGAGCCTCGAGGAGCGGCTTCTCACTTTGAACATTCTGATTGTGGATGATGAGCCCAATATCCGCAAGACACTGTCATACTGTTTGGCAGAGAACGGCCATACGGTCATTGCGGTGAGCAGTATAGCGGATGCCCTTGAAGAAGCCAAGGGACGCTCCTTTGATATGGCGTTCGTGGATCTGCGTCTGGGAGAAGGCAGCGGCATGGACTTGATCCCCGCTCTGCTTGGCGATTCACCATGGATGAAAATCGTTGTGATCACCGCGTATGCCTCCATTGAGACCGCGGTGGAGGCCATGCGGAGGGGAGCCACGGACTACATTGCCAAGCCGTTCACAACCGACCAGGTGAGACTGCTGACTCGACGGATCCAGCGGGTCCGAGAGCTGG
>CAYZET010000553.1:2785-3119 GCA_964477215.1 uncultured Syntrophaceae bacterium
ACCCAGGTTGAAGCTTTGAGGAATCGTGTGGAGAGACTTGGTCCCGATGATCGGTTGCATAGCCAAAATGTTTCCATGCAGCGGATCATCGAGACCGCGCGCAGAGCTGCCCCTTCAGACGCGATCGTGCTCCTGCGTGGAGAGAGCGGCACTGGCAAGTCGGTGATTGCTCGAGCTTTGCATCATTGGAGTCCGCGCTCGAAAAAGCCCATGGCTGTGGTCTCCTGTCCCGCATTGCCTCCGGAGTTGCTCGAAAGCGAGCTCTTTGGCCATGTGAAAGGCGCTTTCACGGGTGCTGTGCGCGACAATCCGGGCAGGATAGCTGTCTGCGAGG
>CAYZET010000554.1:0-3093 GCA_964477215.1 uncultured Syntrophaceae bacterium
TCGAGACCGCTGTCAAGGCCATAAAGCTCGGCGCTACGGACTATCTCGAAAAGCCTCTCAACTTGGAAGATGTTCTCCACCTTGTTCATGTCGCGGTTTCGAGCCGCAGGGAAGCGGCGAAGTCTGTGGATCAATCGTCGATCCTGTCCAGGCCGCTCATCGGGATCTCGGACAAGACAAAGAAACTCCGCAGAGCAGTGGAAAGCGCCGCTGCAGAATTGGGTCCGATTTTGCTGGTGGGAGACAAGGGGACAGGCAAGGAATTCATTGCCAGGATGATCCACCAGGCCCGGGGGAAGGGACGCCACACCCTCGTCACTGTACGCTGTCCGGACTTGACAGAGAATAACCTGGAAGAAGAGCTCATAGGTCGAGACAACGGGTCCGGCAGAAGTCGTTCCGGTAAGCTAGCGCAGGCCCAAGGTGGGAGCCTCCTTCTGACGCGAGTGGATCGGCTCCCCGCATCGCTGGGATCGAAACTCGCCCAGATCATCAAAGGGCATGCGGAAAAGGAGGAGCGCGCTGGCATTTCTCACGGGGAGCGGACGCGGGTTCTGTCCACATCTGTAAGCGACCCGCAGACACTCATTCGGCATGAGGGATTTGAGGAGGACGTTACGACGACGCTCGCCCATCGGGTGATCAGGATTCCCACCTTAGCGGAACGTGCTCAAGATATTCCGCTGTTCGTGAAGCATTTCCTTACAGAAGCCAGCGAGGAGTTCGACCGGAACATTACCGGAGTGGACGATTCCGCGATGGAGCGTCTGCTGTCGTATTCGTGGCCGGGAAACGTGAAGGAGTTGAAGATCGTCATCGAGCACGTGGTCATGACCGCGCCGGGGCCAATTATCACGGTGGGAGATCTTCTGATTCCCGGAGAATCCAAATCGCGTGACACGGACCACATTGGCCTAGAAACTGCCTCCCCGGCCGCTGGGAGCCTGCGCTTGGACATGCCTCCTGAAAGGAATCACCCCACGCGGGGGCAAGAAAAACGCACCCGTGTACGCCCGCAGAAGACTCTGAGGGGGCGAGCGGTGATGTACGGGCAAGGGCTTCATTCAGGAAACAAGACTGGGCTGACTCTCTCTCCGCTTCCGCCGTCTGCGGGCATCCTTTTCGGCCATATCACCTCTGGGGGGACCGTCCCTGCAGTACTGCATAACGTGGAATCCACTGATTTTTCCACGAGCCTTAGAAGCAACGGCTCTTTGGCCCGGACAATTGAACATCTCATGGCAGTCTTCCACATTTACGGACTGACCAATGTACTGGTGAAAATATCCGGAGAAGTGCCCATCATGGATGGATCCGCGCTGGAATTCTGCCGCCTTATCGAGAGCGCGGAGATCATCACACAGGACGAAAACATAGAAGAAATTCGTATTCCTGAGCCCTTGGAGTTGCCGTTGCCCGAGGGAAGCCCCAAGAGCATGCGAGTGGAACCGTCCGACCAACTGGAAGTCGAGTACTTTCTGGATTATCCCCCGCCTGTAGGCAAGATGCACATGGTCTTCGTCTGCAACGGGCCCGAGCACTTTAAAGAGCAGATCGCACCGGCTCGAACTTTCGGTTTTGTCAAAGACATGAGAATGATGGACCAGATGGGCTTGGCCGGCGGAGGAAGGCTCTCGAATGTGGTGCTGCTTGACGAGGAGAAAGTGGTAAACCCGCCCTTACGGTTCTCGGACGAGTTCGTGCGCCACAAGATTCTGGATATAATAGGCGATTTTTACCTGCTCGGCCGTCCCTTCGTCGGAAAGATCATCGCGAGGCAGACAGGGCACACAGAGAACATAGCGATGATGAAAATGATCAACGAGAGACTGGAAATCCTTTAGGATCACGTTCGCGAAACATCGAAGACGTGCCTGTCCGGCACCATCCGGTCTAATCTCGAACACACGGACAAAATGACTGGGGCAGTTGCCGAACACCTGCTCTGTCGGTCCGAGAAGACCCGTGATAGATAGTGTGACAGCAGATCTTGCATCCCAGATAGCCAACATGACTTACCGAACGTGCACGGCTGCCGCTGTCATTTTTTGCACCAGATCCGGTGTGGAGGCTCTTATGAAACTGAGCTCTCTCCACCGTTGGGTAGACAGAGCTCAGTTCAGAGGGATAAGCACCACTTTCCTACGCTGCCCTTTGGCTCACACCGAGCCAGCCGGTTAGCGCCCTCAACCGCCGCTGGCAGCGCGGAATTCCGCGTCCACGTAGTCTTGATCTCGGGCAGCCTCCTGTGCCCCGCACGTGCCGCCTGCACAGCCGCCTGAACCGGTGTGGCTCTGGCTGTACTGGTTGCCTTGCCCGGCCTGCTGGCCGTACAGATTCTGGGCCATTTGGTGAGATGCGCTGGTCAGCACATCTATCGCGGACCGAATTCTCTCCAGCTCTCCCGAGTCCATAGCTGCCTTGGCCTGAGCAATCGCAGAATCTATTGCAGAAACATCTCCCGGATTCAGACGATCGCGGTTTTCCTTGAGCAGCTTCTCAAGATTGTGCACAAGAGCGTCAGCCTGGTTACGGGCATCCACCACATCCCGCTTCCGCCGGTCTTCGACAGCGTTGCGCTCAGCATCGCGGACCATCCTCTGGATCTCATCTTCGGACAAGCCACTGGAGGCAGTGATGGTGATGTCCTGAGATCTACCGGTTCCCAGATCCTTGGCCGTGACGTGGACTATGCCATTGGCATCTATGTCGAACGCCACCTCGATCTGAGGAAGGCCTCTGGGAGCAGGAGGGATCCCCGTCAGGTGGAATCTTCCCAGCGTCCTGTTGTCGGCAGCCATCTCCCGCTCACCCTGGAGCACATGAATCTCTACCGTGTCCTGGCCGTCTGCAGCCGTGGAGAAGACTTCCGTCCTGCGAGTCGGCATGGTGCTGTTCCTCTCGATCAGGCGGGTCATGACTCCGCCTAGGGTCTCCACACCCAGGGACAACGGAGTCACGTCCAGAAGCAGGACATCTCCCACGTCTCCCGTCAATACACCGCCCTGCACGGCGGCTCCAAGGGCGACCACTTCGTCGGGATTCACACCCTTGTGGGGCTCTTTCCCGAAGAATGAGGCGACTTTCGACACC
>CAYZET010000555.1:0-3077 GCA_964477215.1 uncultured Syntrophaceae bacterium
CGGCGAGACGCCGGCGCTACGGGGGACATTCCTCCTTCCGATGTCATATCAATTGGCTGCGGTTCAGGAGGCCTCCCATGTGTCGAGGACATCTATGGGACGATCGCGGACCGGTGGGACGAGCGTCCCGCCCGTCATTGTTGAACAGGAGAAGCGGACATTGTTATTGGCAGGCACTTTAACTCTCGGAGGATTCTTCCTGGCCTTAGCTCCTTTGTGCAAGCGGAAACGCGGAAGGTATCGTGTCTCCACGGTCTTCGAGGGTAATTTTTCCGAGCGGGTCTTGACATTCGAAAACTGATGTTGATCTAAAGTTCGAGTTAACCAAATCAGTAATCACCGGGGTCCTCAAACCCGAGTGAACAACCTATCACTGTGTAGGGAGGAAGTTTGCTATGCGCAGCTTGATTCCTTGGACAAGAAAGGAGACCGACCCTATCTCGGAGTTGGCGATTTCCGATTTGCGGCGAGAATTCGAAACTCTCTTCGATCGTTTTTTTGAACCGCAATGGCCCGAACTGGGGCGAGCCGCAGCTCCGCGCTTCGTTCCGGCATTTGACGTGTCGGAAACCGATGAGGAGCTCCTCGTGAAGGGTGACTTGCCCGGAGTCGCTCCCAGTGATGTCAATGTGAGCGTGGCAGGCAACGTGCTCACCGTGCGAGGGGAGAGGAAAGAAGAGCGAGAAGAGAAGACTGAGAGCGTGCACAGAATCGAGCGATCTTTTGGATCCTTCTCCCGGTCGTTCACGCTACCGACCCACGTTGACGTGGACAACATCAAGGCGACCTACAAGAAGGGGACGCTGGAATTGAGATTACCGAAGTCGGAGAGCACCAAGAGAAAGACCATAAAGGTCGACGTCGCGTGAGGGTGTGAAAGCGTCGGGGAAAGACACTGCCGGGTCATCCTCCGGCAGCCCCGGCCGAGGTCGAACAGTTCGATCGGATGCAAAGGAGGAAAACAATGGTTATGTGGGGTACCATACGAGATCCGCTCTGGAGCGACTTTACACGTCTGCGCCGAGAAATGGACAACCTTTTCACCGCCTTGACCGGCGGGGCTCGCAGATTGGGAGAGCCCCTGTGGAGGGAGGTACGCCTCTTTCCGCTGCTCAACGTAACGCGACAGGATCAGGAATATCTCGTGACCGCGGAGCTCCCCGGTGTCAACACCGAGGACCTGGAAATCAAAGTGGAAGGGGACACGCTTTCTTTGAAGGGAGAGCGCAAGTCTCGTGAGACCCGAGAGGGAATAAGTTATCACAGGCGAGAACGGACTGGCGGAATGTTTCAACGAAGCCTGGCCCTGCCCAACCGGATTGATGCTGACAACGTGAAGGCCAGTTACAAGAATGGAGTGCTCAAAATCAGGCTTCCTATAGAAAAGGCTGAGCTCCCGAAGCAGATTGCTGTTGCCACAGAATAGGGAAGGCGAAGGAGGAGATCACCATGGCCGATCAGGAAATTCAGGTTGCCGAAAAGAAAGAGGTTGAGCCTGAAAAAGGCGAGTTTACTCGCGAGGGAGTGTACTTCACGCCTGCTGTGGACATCTACGAAACAGACAAGGAGTTGGTTCTGCTGGTGGACATGCCTGGCGTGAATAGCAACAACGTGGAAATTGAGCTCAAGGAAAACATTCTTTCCATAGAGGGAAAACTGGCTGACGAGCTTCCGTCGGGAGAAGCCCTCCTAACCGAATACCGGACAGGCAATTATTTCCGCACCTTCCGGATCACCGACATTGTAGACCAGAGCAAGATTTCAGCAACCATGTCCGATGGAGTTCTGCAACTGAAACTGCCCAAAGCGGAAAAGGCGGTGCCGAGAAAAATTCCTATCGCCACCTGAGCGGACGATCTTCGAAGGATGGAAGAGCATCCCCCGCTCTTCCATCTTGATTGAGGCGGTCCTCGGGGTAATTTTCACCCACGAACAAGTCCACAGGTAAAAAATCACCCGCGGCAATATAGTGCTTTGAAAGCGGTTCGGCCAAAACTCGAGTTTGTGGGTCATTTTCACCCACATTTCCTGAGGAGTCACGGCAACGCGTCGTCTCGCGGTGGGCTCCTTTAATCTACTGACCCCCTCTTTGTGTCTGGTTCCAAGCATTCAGTCTTGAGCGGGAAAAGAGAATCTTTTGGCAGACATCATTCACGATTTTGGTTTGTCCGCCGCGAGTGAGTGGATGTCTACCTGTGATTTTGATGGTTTTCATTAGCTTCTGATATTCCTGGCATACGGATTGCAACCCCCTGCGGCTATCAGGGGAAACTGAATACTATGCCGTGACGTCGAAATTGCGTCATGGTAATGGGAGTCATGATTCAGGCGAAGGATTGCCTCGCCTAATAGTAGATCGACAATTGGTCGAGAGATTTTCTTGCAGGTAACCGCTTAGACAGGGGGGGAGGCGGGCACAGTTCGCTGTGCCCGTCTTCTTATTTCGAACCCAGGAAATCCTGGCTGATATCAATTGCAAAAGTCCGCAACTCTTCCTATGTGTCAGGGACATTTCGGGGAGGATTGCAGGCCAGTGGGACGGGCGTCTCGCCCGTCATGATCTAAAAGGAGAAACGAACACTATCATTGGCAACCGCTAGAACTTTGCGGTAGAAGTACCGTAGCAGTGAATGTAGGGGGCGGGTTTCAAACCCGCCCTCGCCGCCATTTTCGACGCGTGCCCCCGCAATCGGGTCAGCCGCATTGCAGTAAATACATCACCACACTTGTGTAATCGTCCACTTATAGTTTTTCCGCTACCAGCTCTGAAAGATCCATGACGCGGAGGTCTTCACCCTTACCCATGACGTTGCACGAGTCCTCAAGCATGGTGATGCAGTACGGGCACGCGGTCACGAGCGTCTTTGCACCGGAGTCCAGGGCCTCGGAGATACGAAGCTCCGCAAAGCGTTGACCGGCCGGGGTTTCCATCCAGACTCTTCCTCCGCCGCCTCCACAGCAAAGGCTGTTCTTCTGGTTCCGGGAAAGCTCTCTCACTTCCGATCCAGGAAGAGCGGTCATGAGGCTTCTCGGCGCATCGTACACAAGGCTGTGCCTGCCCAGGTAACAGGGGTCGT
>CAYZET010000556.1:0-3070 GCA_964477215.1 uncultured Syntrophaceae bacterium
ATTTCACAGAGTATTTCAATGATACCTCTGAGTGGGTCTTTACTGATTGGTGCCACCTCACAGCCGGGGCCAATTACCTGATCGCCAAAGAGCTGGCGAACATCATCAAGGAGAGCTTCTTCAGAATCTCGCTCACAGAAAGCGACCAGATAACCGGCACCAAGGACAGCTTCTTTTGGAATCCGCTCGTGAAGGCAAATGTTGTTTTCGCTCCACCAGCCGAAGAGGAAGACAGCGGTCCAACAAACATCCTTACCGGATATCCTGGGGCGGCTGTGTATGCCTCCAAAGAGATTCCAGAGGGAGAGCGGTTCGAGATCGTCTTGGACCTGAACCAGGACTTCGCGCTGAGTCGATTAAGGCTTGTCTGGGATGACGACTCGGTTCCTGAAGAGTGGTCAGTGGACATCTCTCTTGATGGAGAGACGTGGAAGTCGTGGATCCACGGAACCAACGAGAATCTTGACACCCTCTCCTGGTGGCCGGGATATGAGCTCTATGGTACCGAACCGGTCCAGGCCCGCTATTTGCGGTACACGCCGCTCAAGAGCAAAGACCGGTCCATACGACTTCGATGCCTCAGCGCGTTCAGGTAGATTATCCGTACCGGGTGCATCGGGAGACAGTGTGTCCTGCCTCCTGCAGGCAAATCGTAGTGTCGATTTACACTGGATCCGGACGGGTTCTGCTGGTTATCCGCTCTTGGGTGTACGGCAGTGTGATCGACCTATTTCTCTTTCCATGTGGGAGCTCGCTTTTCCAGGAAGGAGCTGATCCCCTCTTTGGCATCTTCTGAGGCGCATAGACCGGCGAAAGCCTCGTTCATATATTCAAAGGCCTTGTAATAGTCTAGATCAGCCGCCACATAGAATGCCTTCTTTGCGTGTTGCAGCGCCACAGGACTCTTCTGCGCCAGGGCTGCTGCCCACTTCCGGGTGTCCTCAGCCAGATCGGCTTCTGGGACTACTTTGTTGACGAGCCCCATGCCTAATGCTTCCTTGGCCGTAATCAAGTCGCCGAAGAATAGCAATTCGAGGGCTCGCTTTCTCCCTATTGACCGGGTGACGGGGATCACCGGCCCCACGCAGTTGAGGCCCACATTGATGGCCGTCAGACCGAGGCGGGCGTTTTCACTGGCTACAGCGAGGTCGGCCGCTGCCACCAGGCCAGCTCCATTTGCCGCGGCAACTCCATGGACTTGAGCAATGACGGGCTTGCTTATGCGGCTAATGGTAACCAGCGGGTTTTCCATACACTCTATCCAATTTCGATACTCCATGACGCTCTTCCCGAAAAAATCGCTGACATCAATGCCGGCACAGAAGGCCTTGCCCGCTCCTTTGATGAGAATGACTCGCGCCTGTTTTTCCGAGTCAAGCTCACGGAGGGCCTGACTGAGCTCAGTAGCAAGTGGAACATTGAAGGTATTGAGGTTGTTCGGCCTGTTAAGGGTTATTTCAGCAACGAAGTCGTCTCCGATCTTGACGAGGATGTTTTCATTGCTCATGTGCCAGCTCCTTTCTCTTGGATTTTTTTGTCCAGAAATATGAGACGGATTTGCCGTTTCGCCGTACCTGACGTCGCGAGAGTTGCTGGATGACGCCTCTGACTCCGAAGAGTTCCCGTGTCTTCGCACAAAATGTCACCACGGCAACATCATTGACTGATTGGTGAAAAGATGCTTCGTTTGAAAATTCGATCGTACCTTGCCGGATGTCTCCGGTCAAGCGCAACCTCTCATCTCGCTCTTGGGACCAAGTGAGGCGGTCAGGTGGGAGAATTCGTCGTTTTCTGGAAGCGAGAACGCGGAGACCCTAAGTCCTCTGGAAGGGTGACCAATCGCTGAAGAAAGTGGAAGGGCGTCGCGTGCGAAAACCCTTCACACCCTTGAGTCAAGTCAATCGAACAAGGACGATTCTAACAGAGTCTCGGGGGGGCCGCTGCTTGCTCCACGCCCGTTGGATCCGCACCAGCGAAATCCTCATTGGTGGCAATCTGGGTCCACCGTTGTCGTTAGGGCCGCGCCATGCTACACTTGGTTTGCGTAAACGGTCGGGCTGCGCCCGGTCCAAGTTTGTGAGCGCGGAGATCGGGAACCTATCACATCGGCTCTAAGACTCAGTGAAGTGGCTGAGGAAAACGATGGTCAGTGCACCCGGTGATGCGCTTGGCTTGTAGGTGTCCGGAAACCGCCGACGAGGTGCTTCAACCAAGGCATAGCGTTATAAAGATTGAAAGGGGGTGGCGGCCCGGGCGATTCGGGAGAAACATCATGACGATACACGAGGACTGGGAGCAAGTGCTTTCAACCATGAGTCGTGCAGAAAAGGCACAATTGCTCCAATGGATAGTGCGGGATCTCGGTGACTCTTTCCCCGGGATTGAGAGCAATCCGCATGTTTGCGGGGGGGAAGCCTGTATTGTCCGCACCCGGATCCCGGTGTGGCTGTTGGTTCGGGCGAGAAACCTCGGATTGAGCGAGGCCGATATCCTCAGATCCTATCCAACTCTCCGCGCGGAAGATCTGGCCAACGCATGGGGGTATTATCGTGCCCATCGGGATGACATAGATAATGAAATCAGAGAGAATGAGGCTTCGTGATAATAATGGCCCGTCTGTATGCCAATGAGAACTTTCCACTTCCAGTGGTTGAGGAGCTCAGACGGCTCGGACACGATGTCCGGACCACGCTCGATGGTGGTAATGCGGGTAAAGCATTATCCGATGAGGCTGTCTTGGGGCTGGCTGTGGCCGAGAAGCGGATTCTCATTACGTTGAACCGAAGGCATTTCATACGGTTACATGCCTTGAATTCAGAGCACCATGGCATAATTGTGTGCACCGTCGATCCTGCTTTCGTAGCCCAAGCTCATCGGATTCATGAAGCCTTGGAAGTTTCGCATCCGATGGAGGGCAAGCTAATCAGGGTCAATCGGCCCGCCTGAGAGATAAAGGAAATTAGGCTATGCTGGCCACTTTTTGAGGGTCTGTTTTGAATAATATCGGCAGTTTAAGTGGTGGCGGTGCAGGGATTTGAACCCCGGACACTGCGGATATGAGCCGCATGCT
>CAYZET010000557.1:0-3032 GCA_964477215.1 uncultured Syntrophaceae bacterium
TTCCTTTTCAATAACTCTGAGATACGTAACCGTACTTATGAAATCCTGTACTTAGTCGCGGGTCACAGGCAGCGGTTTATTTTTGTTCCTTCACCGCCTTCCGCAGGGCCTTGGCAGGAGTGAACCGGGGAACACGCATGGCCGGTATGGTCATAGCATCGCCCGTACGAGGATTTACTCCCCGCCGCGCATCGAGATCCAGGACTCGGAATGTCCCCAAAGAAGCGATCTTGATCTTGCCCTTGCGCTTAAGAGACTCGTGGATAGCCATCACCAGAGAGTCCAGAACTGCTGATGCAGCCTTCTTACTTATGTCCGCCTGTTGCGACATAAAAGCGACAATTTCCGGTTTCGTCATGTACGTCTCCCTTCTTCGACCCTCATTTTCATTGGATGCCGCGACAAGCTTCGCCACGAACCGTTTCCGCTTTCGGGGTTCCGGAGATTGCTTGTCGTCGCAATTGTATGTCAATATTGAGCTGGACTTATAGTGCAAGGGGCACACCAAAACACGAAGACAATGGTGGGATGGGGTAGTTCTCAACGAATTTTGATGGTACACTCCTTGCCCTCAGACCGACCTGTTAAGTAAGTGGACAACTTATGCCAACGAGCTTGACACACCAGCCCCCCTGGACCCTTCTCCTCTTGCCAGCAGGCGAGACCCTTTGCGTTCTTCCCGGTCCAGAGGACGGTTCGCTTCCCGAGATTATTGCGCTCCTGCACGGGAGATGGTATACACGCTGACGAACCGATCTACCGGTTGCCGGCTTTTGACGCCGTCCAGGGCGAAGATGGCCGATAGCACGGGTGGATCCCCGATCCAAAACGGCCTTTCGCTCCCCAGGGCTGCCAGGGGCCCTGAAGGATCCGCTTTTCTCCCCGGACTCTCACATGGGAGCGTGCCGGTTGGACATGAGGAGGATGAGATGGCCCTGCATAAAATGGTAATCCGGGGAGGCCGACCGCTCGAAGGATCTGTGGAGATCAGTGGCTCCAAGAACGCTGCATTGCCGCTGGTGTGCTCGGCACTGTTGACCGGCGATGAAATGACCTTTCATAGAATCCCGGTGCTAGGGGATATCCGCACCATTAAACAATTGCTTCTCCAACTCGGCGCGCAGATCGACGACTTCGTGCCGGGAACCCTGCGGATCAAAGCCCGTGAGCTGACGGATCACACCGCACCGTATGAGTTGGTCAAGACCATGAGGGCGTCCGTGCTCGCTCTCGGGCCTTTGATGGCGCGAGAAGGGCGTGCCGAAGTGAGCTTGCCCGGCGGATGCGCCATAGGAGCGAGGCCCATCGATCAGCACCTCAAAGGGCTCGAAGCAATGGGCGCGTCCATAGAGTTGAGCGGCGGGTACGTCAAGGCCAAGGCAAACCGCCTCAAGGGTGCAGAAGTGGTTTTTGATTTGGTGACGGTAACCGGCACCGAGAATCTAATGATGGCGGCATCACTAGCAAAGGGAACGACCGTGCTGCGCAATTGCGCTGTGGAGCCTGAAGTCCAAGAGCTGGCCCATGTTATCAACCGCATGGGAGGCTCCGTGAATGGCGCTGGCACGGACACCATTGTGATAGAGGGCAGAGACCGTCTGAGCGGAATCGTTCACGAGGTCATGGCTGACCGAATTGAGGCGGGAACCTTTCTCGTGGCCGGTGCAATCACGAGAGGAGACGTGACCGTGTGCGGATGCGAGCCGGCTCACCTGACAGCTCTCCTGGAAAAACTGGAAGAAGCCGGTTTGAAGCTCGAGATAGGCGATCGCCAGGTGCGGATCGCGTCCAACGGACGTGTGCGGAGCAGGGATGTTTCTACCGATCCCTACCCTGGGTTCGCAACTGACCTTCAGGCACAGTACATGGCGCTCATGGCCCTGGGAGACTCTCGAAGCAGAATAACGGAGAACGTCTTCGAGAATCGCTTCATGCATGTGCAGGAATTGGTCAGAATGGGTGCCAAGATCAGGGTTTCGGTCCAGACCGCCACGGTGGAGGGTGTGAAAAAACTGTCCGGCGCGCACGTGCAAGCGACCGATCTTAGGGCGAGTGCGTGTCTTGTACTCGCAGGATTGGCAGCAGAGGGGACTACGGAGGTCCACCGGGTGTACCATTTGGATAGAGGCTACGAGCGGTTGGAACAGAAGCTGCTTCAACTGGGGGCAGACATACGGCGAGAAAAGGACGACATCCTGTAATCACGAATTGGGCCCGAGATTTGTTCGTGGAGGCTTCATGGAGAGAGTATCCGAGTTGCAGAGGAAAACTTCGGAAACGGACGTTCGTGTCCGGTTGAACCTTGACGGGACAGGGCGAGCTTCCATTTCCACGCAAATCGGTTTTTTCGATCACATGCTCCACCACGTGGCGCGGCACGGATGTTTCGATTTGGATATTGAAGCGACGGGAGATCTTCACGTGGATCATCACCACACGGTGGAGGACGTGGGGCTGTGTATGGGACAAGTATTTCGCGAAGCTCTTGCAGAGAAGAAAGGGATTAGACGCTACGGCCACGCCGTGGTCCCCATGGACGAAGCGCTTGCATCGGTGGCCCTCGACCTGTCCGGGAGGGCGTTTCTGGTATACAGTAATCCCCTTGCAGATCGATGGGCAGGTAACTTCGCTCTCGATTTGGTCCAGGTGTTTCTCCAGGCTTTTGCAGACAGATCTGCAACGACTCTCCATGCCACGGTGCACACCGCGGACAATCCCCACCACGCGGCCGAAGCTCTCTTTAAGGCCCTCGGTCGAGCGCTGAGAGTAGCCACCGAGCCGGACCCGCGGACCGGCGACGTTCCTTCCACCAAGGGAATTCTCGAGTGATCGGCGTGAATTCTCCACGCAGTGAGGTCTTGTATGGTCGTCGTAGTTGACTATGGCATGGGCAATTTACGAAGCGTGCAAAAGGGTTTCGAGAAAATCGGGGCAGTCGCGGTAATTTCCCGGGATCCGGACGAGGTAGCAAGAGCGGATAGACTTGTGCTCCCAGGCGTGGGAGCCTTTCCCGAGTGTATGAAAAACCTGGG
>CAYZET010000558.1:0-3019 GCA_964477215.1 uncultured Syntrophaceae bacterium
TGTGAGACTGGCTCAGCGTGTCGGTTGCCTGAACAACCTCTTTCAAGCCACCCAGAGCAAGCACAGCTCCTACGACAACGATCGCAAGGGGGACCGTCGCGCAGAACAGGATCCGGGCCCTAATCCCCAGCTTCCCGAACACTTTCAACGGATTCAACCATGAGATGCTCCTTGCCATGCAGTCCATCCCCCTTTTTCTCGGGAATCAAGCTCGCTCCCTTTGCAGCCCTGTTTTTGTCACAAGCGGTCCTCAGTTTGTATTTGTGACACACTCCGACCCCTGATGACCGGTACGATGCAAGTCATTTCTCGGTCCAGTAAGCCTGGCGTCTCTCCGCTCCACGTGGGACATCCGGTCGCAAGAATTTCAAGATGAACGACTGGGAATCGGACGTTTTCGTAATATACTTTACAGTACGATGAGTTTGCAACAGGATTCCGAATTGAGTTGAGAGAAAGTTCTAGCGCTTTGGAAGTACTTGCAAGACCTCAATTCCAAGGGCAACAGACGCCGGAAGTTGCTGCGGCAGCTCGGGACCAGCATGAGATAGGTGCGCTTCTCGAAGCGCCATTGCCTCAACGGTGCCACACGTGGACGTTTCGAATAGACTTCTGCTCCCCAATAGACATACGTCTCCTGCTATAGACATGTTTATTGACATTTCCACTCGCCCCAACCTACGCCTAGGCAGCATTCGGGCTTGGATCTGGCAATCGAAAGTAAGTCACGCCCTAGGAGAAGAGAGCTGATCCAGCGTAGGCCCTGGAAAAAACGAGGCCACCGGACTGGAGAAACGTGATCTGCGGTTTCATGATGCTCTGTGTCCTATGATGGCGCGATCTGGCTCCTCACTCGCTCGTTTGCGTACCGCCCATCCGAGCGTGGCCGGCAATACACAAGTGGTGATCAAAGGTTGACAAACTCGGGAGTACCGTTGACAATCGAGATGGGTGGAGTGGCGCGAACGGGAACCGAGAATGCCACCGCTTACGGCTGTCAACACTGATGATCGCCACCCATGTTCAATGAGTGGCAGCCCGGACAAACAGAACAATCAGTCAAGAGGAGGTAGCGTTATGAAAGAGTCGGCTATCACATTGATCACCGTGGTTGCGTGCTTGTTTACCGTCCTGGTTCTCGCTACCACAGCTTTCTCGGAAGAAAAGATGGCTGTGATCGTCGTGGATGTGCAGGGTGATTTCACCACCGCAAAGAAAGGGTCTCTTGCAGTAGAAGGCACGGACGACAGCTTCATCGCCAAGGTCAAGAACGCCACCGAAGCCCTGAAGAATAAGGGGCACCTGATTTTCGCCACGCAAGACTGGCATCCCAAAGACCACGTTTCCTTTTTCACGAACCATGAAGGGAAAAAGCCTTTCGAGGCGATCAAGATCGGAGAAAGGACCCAGGTGCTGTGGCCCCCCCACTGTGTACAGGGTACCGAAAACGCTAAGCTTCTTCTGAGCGATGACCTTTTCGCTGCAGTGGTGAAAAAAGGGCAGGACACGAAATTTGACAGCTATTCGGGCTTTCGGGACGATGGCGGAGCCGACACTGAAATGGACAAGATCCTCAAAGAGAATGGAATCAAGGAGCTGCTGATCTATGGCATAGCCACGGATTACTGTGTCAAAGCCACAGCGATTGATGCGGCGAATGCGGGATACAAGGTCACCGTCATCGAAGATCTGTGCAAGGGAGTTGCTCCGGAATCAACCGCCAAGGCACTCGAAGAGATGAAGGCAAAAGGTATCACCATCAAGAAGGAGCTGTAATTCGGGGGCTGTCACCGTTCACGCGTTCGGCAGGCAGGCTTCTTATTGACCGGACGGATTTCAGTCGCGAAACGGGCACTCATTCCTGGGGAGGGTCTGCAATGTCTTCCGCACCGGGCCACTGGGTATAGTCCGGGGCTTCTTGGCATTCCGCGCAATTGCTCACGACCCGTCCCGAGTAGGTGAGACAGTCATCTTTCATGAGGTTTAGACAAAAGGGCTTTCCCGAAAGGGACTTGCCGCAGCAGAGGACCCACCTCAGGTCGTACCCGATTCCGAAGTGCCGCGTCACCTCGGACGCCGCAGGAGAAACAAATATTAGAAGTGCCGCACAGGCTCCAATGATCGACATCCGCATCTCTATTAACTCCGAAGGCCTGCGATCGCAGCCACCGCGTCGGCCGCTGCCGAAGCATCGTCCATGGTATTTAGGGGACCGAAGCTGAAGCGCACGCCACCGCGGGGGCTGGTTCCCAGGTCTTCGTGAACCAGTGGTGCACAATGAAGCCCCGCGCGAGTGGCAACGTTGAAGTCTCCATCCAAAATGGCAGAAAAATCGTCTGGGTCAAGATCTGGAATGTTGCACGTCAAGAGAGCGACGTGATTGCGCAGGTTCTCCGCACAATAGAGGACCACCGCATCCAGTGACGTGAGCCTATCTCTGAGAGCGTGCAAGAGTGACATCTCGTGCTCGTGAATGGCACCCAGGCCCCGTTGAGTCACGTAACGAAGGCCAGCGTTCAACCCGATAATTCCCAAGACGTTGAGCGTGCCTGCTTCCAGACGATACGGGTAATTCTCCGGATGAACCGGGCTCCACGATTCGAATCCCGTCCCGCCGAACCTGAGGGGCTTCGGGTCCACGCTGTCTCGCAGGACCAATCCACCTATCCCCGTCGGCCCCATAAGTGACTTGTGACCGGTAAACGCTACAGCACTGACCTGCATGGTCTGCATGTCTATCGGAACCACCCCGGCAGATTGAGACACATCCAGGATAAAGGGTACCCCGCGTTCTGCGCATATGCGACCCACCTCGGAAACAGGCTGAATTGTTCCGAGGACATTGGACACATGGTTGAGCACGACGAAGCTGGTTGCGGGGTTGATGGCCTTGGCCACATCGTCAGGATCGATGAACCCTCGACCGTCAAATGCAACCAGATCGAAGCTGATGAGGCCCCTGTCGCGCAGATGATGGAGCGGCCGCAAAACGGAGTTGTGTTCGAGCCTGGAGCTCACC
>CAYZET010000559.1:0-3009 GCA_964477215.1 uncultured Syntrophaceae bacterium
GCGCTCCTGTACGACAACCTTCCAGACGAATGGGATCGGATCAAGACAGCGAAGCTCTATTTTCGGCGGTTCGGAAATGAAGCCGTGAAGCATCTCGCGAGCTGTGGATATGCGTTGTGCAAAGGCAAAATGATGGCCTCCACTCCGAACTGGCGAAAGCCCTACAAAGTCTGGCAAGGGTACTTCGACCGCTGGATGGCATCTCCCGAGCCTCAAGCGGTGGTGCATGCGAGCATCTTCTTCGATTTTCGACCGGGTTACGGCGCGTACTGGATTGGCGATCGTCTCCGGGATCACGTTGCAACGGCAGCTCCGAGACATGGAATCTTCTTGATGCACCTCGCCAAAGACTGTCTCAAGAGCAAAGCACCCCTGACGTTCTTCAGGGATTTTCTTGTGGAAAAAGACGGTCAGCACAAGAACCGTCTCGATCTCAAGACCCGTGGGCTCGTCCCTTTCGTGGATTTCGGACGGGTCATGACTCTGAAATACGGGATCAGAGAAACGAATACTCTTGCCAGATTCAAAGCATTGGCTGACCAGGGATATCTTTCCAACTCCTTTCACGCAGAGATACGCGACGCGTACGAATTCCAGATGCAGGTGAGGCTGGTTCATCAGTTGAGAAGACTCTTGGCAGGACTGCCTGCAGATAACTACATTGATCCGGTCGACTTATCCGATACTGAAAGACAGACGCTCAAAGAAGCATTCGGAGTGATTAACAGCATTCAAGCTTTTCTCAGGGACGAGATCCGAATCGTAGAGTAGATCGAGGCTCAGTTGAGGCGATGTGACACAAACCAGGCGTTATAGGCCAACCGGACGGTCGAGGTTCTCAGTGGAGGGTTCCGAGTGAGGCTCAGGTGGCCGTGGTCGCGGAAGGAAAGACATCCGTCCATTATGGCGAACCACGAGTACTTCAAGCGGTTCGACTCGCGCAAGCCGATCGAGTGCTACGATTTTGTCGCACTAGACACGGAGCTGACCGGCTTGGACCAGCGCAACGACGCCATCGTGGCAATCGGCGCGGTCCGAATCGAAGGACTTCAGATCGCTGCAGGGAAAAACTTCTACTCCCATGTACGGCCAAAGCGATCACTCCCCAAGGAGAGTACGCTGATCCATCGTCTCACACCGGATCAACTGGAAAATGCCCCCGAACTAAAACGGGTGCTTCCCGATTTGGTTGATTTCATTGGAGCTGGTCTGATCGTGGGACACTGGATAGGGTTGGACATGGCTTTTATCAACCGGGCAGCGAAACGACTCCTTAATGGACCCTTGCATAATCCGTACATCGATTCCATGAAGCTGGCCCGGGTATATCAGGAGAGGCAGAATAGGGGGTACTATGCGGGCATCGGCGTTGGCTCGCTCAGTCTCACCGCCCTGTCCAACACGTACAATCTGCCGAGATTCGAGCAGCACGACGCGCTTGGAGACGCGTTCCAGGCAGCTTGTCTGTTCCTGTTTCTCGTAAGGAAACTGCAGACTCTGGGCTGCCGAACGTTTACGGACCTGCGGTTGATCCAGACAGTGCTCGGTGCCTGGTATTAGTCTGCACCAGCGGGGACCCCGTAGCGCATGGCAATCTGCTCAGGCCGCTGGTGGAGCAGAAGGGGCGTGGCGGCAGTCGGACTACTCGATCATCTTTTTCAGTCGTTCCACGATTTCCTCCAGTTCTTTGTTTCTCGCCTTAAGAGCTTCTTCTGCCTTGCGTTTTTCATCTTTGAGGCGGAGAGTCTCGAACGCCAGATCCACCAGCTCCACGAGCTCCGCGGGGTTAACCGGCTTGCGCAGGTAATGAAATGCTCCTTTCTCGAGTGCCAGCACAGCGCTGTCGACGTCCGCGTATGCGGTCATGAGCATACAGACGGTCTCAGGCGTCACCCGACTCAGCTCGGAGAGGAGCGCTGTGCCGGAGCCGTCAGGCAGTTTCAGGTCCACAATGGCCAGCCTCGGATGGACCTTCTCTGCCAACTCAGCAGCTTGAGCGCGGGTAGAAGCGAGAGCGACCTCGTACCCCTCGCCTTCTAGCACATCCTTAAGGCTGTCGCGCAGGCTAGGGTCGTCGTCAACGAGGAGAATGCTGCGTGACTCATCGTCGGGCGGTGTGCGATGAGGGAAAAGTTTTCTCAGAAAGGTCGTTACCGTCATGGTCGTTTCCTCTCTCGTAGCGTTGTCTCGTCGAGCGAACCACTCGAGTGGAAGCAGGTGTCGTTTTCTTGTCCTTTTCGCAAAGGACTTCCGGTGAACGTAGAGACCGCTTAGTACACCGTTTCGTAAACGCGATTGCATAGTTGCTTCGGCTCTGTTCAGGGAAGGGCAGGTTTCAGAGCCCGTTCCATTACGTCCAGCAGAACCTCGATCTTGACCGGTTTCTTGAGAATGGCAAACGCTCCTTCCGATTCCGCCAACCGAATTAGGTCCTCCACAATGTGGGCAGTGCACATGATCACGCGCACATCCGGTTTGATCTGCTTCATCTGCACAAAGGTTTCAACCCCGTTGATCCCCGCCATCTTTATGTCCATCAGCACTGCGGAGAAGTCTTGACCTCCTATGAGGCCCAGAGCTTCTTCACCGCTTTGCGCGGTCGTGACTACGTATCCTTCTCCCTCGAGAACGTCCCGAGCGCTATCCAGAAACATGACGTTATCGTCTACAAGAAGGATGGGCTTTCTCAAACTGGCTCCCTCGTTGGATCCCCGTGAAGGAGATCGGTTTCGTCGTTTCCCTCTTCATCTATCGAAAGGAACACCGAGACTCTGGTCCCCTGTCGGGGCTGACTCGAGAGGAGCACCCGCCCTCCATGTTCTTCAACGACCTTCTTGACCACGGCTAATCCAAGCCCTGTGCCTCGCGGCTTTGTGGTGAAGAGGGGTTCGAATGCTCTCGACGCGGTGTCGGGATCCATACCCATACCGTTGTCCGAAACCTCAATACAGAGTGCTCCATCGACCAGCGAGGTGGCGACTCTGAGCGTGGGTCTGTAGTCACTCCCCT
>CAYZET010000560.1:0-2993 GCA_964477215.1 uncultured Syntrophaceae bacterium
AATCCATGCGCCTACCGTGCGTATCCCCCGCTCGTGCAGTTTGCTGAAGACCTCGCGCGCGTCCATCTTCTCTCGCTTGTCGTATCCGTGCTCGCCCGCGAATTTCGATTCTACTCCGATGAATATCGAGCCGATGCCGATCTCGGAGATGTAATCCCATCCGTATCTGTCCGCGAACTCGGCGATGTTGTCGATGGATCCGAACGCGAACCAGTCAAGCCGCTCAATGATGTCAGGATGGGCCTGCCAGTAGTCGCGAATCGAGTGGAGGTAATCGTGATGCCTGAAGTGATCCTCCTCGATCACGAAGATGTTCTTCACAAGCGGGAAGTTGTCATAGTAAGCGCGTACGTGCTCAACGAATTCCCGTGACGTCAGCATCTCAATGCGCCTCCCGTCGAACATCACGGTCGTCGAACAGAAGTCGCATCCGCCCGGACAGCCCAGTCCGGATACGAAGAAACCGATGTTCCCCCCCGGGTACCTGCTGATACAGATCGGCCCGCCTCCGCATTTCGGCATCAGTTTCTGCTCTATGGGGCGATCGAGATCACCTTCACCCAGGAAGTCTCGCAACCACCTTACCCCTTCGCCCAATACCACATGATCCACGTACTTCAGTTCCGGTTCCTCCCCGTATTTGGCCGCAAATGCCTGGGCGGCATAGCTTCCGAGAAGGATGGTGGTCTGTGGTGATCTCTTTCTTATGTATTCGCACATCTTCATAACGTTGTCCAGATGAACGGGAAAGGCGCTTATGCCGATGACGGCATATTGCTTATCTACCTCTCTTGTAAAATCCTTCCATCTTGGATACTCCAATAGAATGCACGGCTTCCTTATATTCTGCGCAAGAATATGATTCGCATAGCAATGTGTATGCGAATTCAGCGTGAACAGGTCATCCCCGTGCGTGAATCGCTGGCCCATGGCATCCGTCAGGGAATCATTTGGAGGTAAGGTCGGGTAGGGAAATGTCGGAGTGGTCAACAGGATGGTGTCTTCGATCATGGCGGTTCCCCTTTTTCCGATGTGCCCTTTGGCGGATTAGCCCCAGATATTCTCACCACATACAAAATGCGTACATTTGCAGATGGTTGTGGTGCTTCAGTGAAAAAGATGCTGGTACAGTGATATTACTACTCAGTAATATCACTGTTCTTGCCGGATTTCAACCAACCCGATATACGGCGCAATGGAGAAAACGCCGGAAGAGCCTCTTTCAGCGTGTCGTTCCCGCTTCGAGGGGACAGCAAACCGTCATGTTCCGGAAACGAGACGCTCCCGTCTGTTGCCACGATGAAGAGAAAGGCCCCTTGCGGGGCCTTTGCTTCTGGTAGCGCATATGTGCTCGGTGACATCTGTATATCTTCTCTTTTTTTTCGCTGGGCGATTTTCGGTGTGAGCGGGAACTAACTAACTCGAGCAGAGTGAACACTGCATCAATTCCTATGCACGGCCGGGTCTGAAGTCCTTCGTATCCCGGTTGTGGTATTGTAGATATTGGGAATAGTAGAGGGGGATCAGATATGACGAAGCTGGACTTAGAGAAGATCGAGCGCAGGAAAACCGAGAGGAAGGAACTACTGCAATCCTCCCTTGAACGCCTGCTTCCGCACCTGGAGAGAATGGGCGCGGTTAAGGTAGTGGTTTTCGGCTCCCTTGCGGATGGGACCACACACTCAAGAAGTGACCTGGACATCCTGGTAGTCATGCCGCAGGAACGCTCGGGAAGAGAATGGTCCCGCATTATCCATGCTGAGATCGACCGGGCTGTAGCATCGGACATCCTGGTGTTCAATACCGCCGAGTTGGCCGAAGAGGTCGCGTCAAACGTATTCCTGCAGCAGGTCATGTCGAACGGGAGGTCGGTTTTTGAAAAGGATGCCTGAAGAAGAGGCACGTCGCTGGCTCCTGCAAGCCCTGGACGAATTCGCTGACGCCGAAGACCTGCGCAAGCGCGAGCGGTTCTACCTCGCGCTCTTCCACTTCCAACAGGCTGCGGAGAAGGCACTCAAGGCTTACCTGTACCTGAAGTTGGAGGAGCTCGACGTCTTCAGGACACATTCAGTGGCGGAGCTGGTAGAGGCGGCTGAGAAAGTAGACCCCGCTTTCTCCCGCGTGAAGAGATCCAAATCACTGGATGGATACTATATTCCCACCAGATATCCCAACGGCCTTCCCGGTGGAGTTCCATCCCGGTTTTATGACGATCCCGTTGAGGCAGAGGAAGCGGAACGTTTAGCCAGGCAGGTCATCGAGACCGTCAAGGCAGCGTTCCCCGGCGACGTATAACCAGGAGGCGCTTTCTCTCCGCCATTTGCGCCATGCTCTTCCCGACAGGCGAGAACCGCAAGCCCCACGTAACGAATGTACGAATCCCACGAAAAGGCCCCTTGCGGGGCCTTTGCTTCTGGTAGCGCATGCGGGATTCGAACCCGCGATCTCCGCCTTGAGAGGGCGGCGTCCTAGGCCAACTAGACTAATGCGCCACGCATTCGATATTCAATTCTGGCTGGGGGAGAAGGATTCGAACCCTCACAACGAGATCCAGAGTCTCGCGTCCTACCATTAGACGATCCCCCAGGGAATGTCCTTGGCTATGATAGCATAAGCCCTGATAGCGCTCAATGCGGTGCGGATGACCATCGTGCGGGTCGGGGGTTGCGGCCGGTTTTAGGGCCCGACCTCCGGCCTCGAGCCTGAAGCCGGGGCTGACCCCCGGGCCTGTTTAGAGTCTGACCACGGCACGCCCCACGGCGGCTTTGGCCAGGAGGCTCTGTATCCTCTCCTCCACCTCGTCCAGGCTTATCTCCACGGACAGTTCCCCGAGGTTATCCAGCTTCCACTCGCCCGCCAGCTTCTCCCACATGCTCTTCTCGCCGCGGCGCCGGGCCGCGCCGATGAGCCACCGCATCGAGAGCGACGTGCGCCGCTCGGGGCGCACCTCCACCGGCACCTGGTAGGTGGAGCCACCCACACGGCGGGATTTC
>CAYZET010000561.1:0-816 GCA_964477215.1 uncultured Syntrophaceae bacterium
AAGCCGTGCTAAGAGAAAAAGGATTTGAACACCCCTTCTTCTGGGCTTCTTTCATTCTCGTCGGAGAAAAAGACTGACTCCTGCGATGAAAATGTCGGCAACATCCTGGGAAGTATGCTATGGTACGATCATGCTTTCGCGGCTCGTAGCGCTGGTACAATCTCATGAGCGGAACCATCGAGGATTTTCGACTCTCCTGCGCGGCTATGGATTTCGGCAAAGTTGACCTGTCGGAATCGGAAAGCATATTTTACCGGCGCTTCAACAATGAAATGGTTTCGCTCTGCA
This sequence comes from uncultured Syntrophaceae bacterium, assembly GCA_964477215.1. Lineage (GTDB taxonomy): Bacteria > Desulfobacterota > Desulfomonilia > Desulfomonilales > Desulfomonilaceae > JBFMDN01. Next base: position 289 of record CAYZET010000561.1, read on the forward strand.
GGTCCCTGCCACGGTCGGCTCAAACCGACTCGATGCTCTTTCTCATGCGATATGCAGGGGTACAGCTCGGAGACGAGCCGGATTTCTTTGCCAATTATTATCGGCCGATCTGGTCGGTCCTCTATTGGATTAGCAGCGAACATCCTCTCGCAGCGGGGCGACTGAACGAAAAGGACGTAACGAGTGCGGTAACCGGCCAATCAATGGCCATGTTCCTTCACTCTCTCGACGATCATCTCACCGACGGTCAGATATCTGTTTCGCCATTGACCTTGTTATTGAGGAGCCAAGCCTGGAGAACCATGAACCGCGCATTGAGCGATCTGGCCGAAACCGTACGTGGAGGTGAAGGAATCCTCAGGAGTTTCGTTGATGATTACTATGCAAGCAATCAAGATTTCTGCCGACCGAAATCCCTTGATGACTATTGCGATCTCTTCCGAAAGCAGATGGCCATTCTTATGCCAGCACCGTTTCTCTTGTCAATGAAGCTGACCGAAGCCACGGATTTCACAAGTGCAATTGAGG
>CAYZET010000561.1:826-2975 GCA_964477215.1 uncultured Syntrophaceae bacterium
CTTCTCGACGACATCAGGGACGTTTGCGAGGATATCGAGAAAGGGGCTGAATCCGCAGTCTATCTTTGCCTCCCTGATAGTCTGAAAGCTCACTGGAAAAACGGTGTTGTCGGGTCCCACGCCCAAGGGAAAGATCACGCAGACATCATCCTCCACCATGTCATACAACATGAGCTGATCGATACGATCAGAGAGAGAATATGTGCTGAACTAGACGCAGCGGCAACGATCGTTCAGACCTACCACTTGAAAGGCCTTGCCGAGGAGTTTCGGTGGCTTGCTCTTCCTCTCAGGACCGCCGGCCCCCCGCAGGAAGGCCGCAATGGATGATCGAATATTCCCGGAACCTTTGAGTGAATGCCTCAGTGTTGAAGTGACAACTCACTGCAACAGTGCTTGCTCTCACTGCTTCGTCCGTGCCAGCGGTTCCCGGAAGTCCCGTCTTGCCGTTGATCTGGTCCGGGCTCTGGTTCGGGAAGGGTACGCATTGGGCTATCGGCATCTGCACATAACAGGAGGGGAGCCCCTCCTGTGGAACGGTTTGCCGGGGATTCTGGATTACGTCTTTGCGATCGGATATCGGTCAGTCTTTTTGAACACCAACGGCCTGTTGCTGACCGCCAGAATTGGCCGGGAGCTCGCAGCCTATGGCGGTCTTGCCGTTTCGGTCAGTCTTGAGGGGCCGAGACGACTCCATGAAGCAGTCAGAGGCACAGGTTCGTATGATCGAGCCTTGGAAGGTATCGCCAATGCAGCAAACGCTCGTCTCCCTGTCTACGTGTTTACGTCGGTAGGGAGACGTCTCCTCCCGGAGCTACCGAGCTTTGCAGAAGGGTTATTCAAGGATTTCCCGGACATCAGGCATCTCACCGTCATACAACTCATTAGGGTCCCGTCGGATGTCTTCGATCTGTCAGGAGAGCTGCTGCGACCCAATGACTTCCTCAGACTCGTTTGTACAATCTCGCTCCTGAACCTCTATGGTCTCAGGGTCGACATATTGAACAATCCTCTCGCTGCCGTTGCTTCGAGAGTTCTCGGGCTCCCCCGGTCATATGAGACTCCCTCCTTGTATCGGCCTGGAAGCCTTATGATCACCGCAGATGGGCACGTCACGCTGGCTCATTCGACAACTAATTGTTTCGGTATGTACGAGCCGGGTATCCTGTCTGACGTCATCGGGTCGGATCAATACCAACAGGCTGTTTCGGAGGATCGCCTGGTGTGCAAAGACTGCGTTCACTCGCCCCTTTGCCGCATGGAGGGAATGGTGAGACCTTCGGAATGGTACACAGACATGTTTCCGCAGATTCCCTATTGCAGGAGAGTGTTGTCGGCGGCCACGTCCGACGGATGACCCGAGGTTGACACATTCGCTCCGGTCGATGAATTTCCCGGCCGAACGGCGTGTTTGCACGCGTCACATGTGCGTGCCGGAGCTCATGTCGCCAAGAGCCCTCCGATAGGGTTCACAATCCACTGAAGAAGGAGGAGAAGTGATGTCAAAAGGCAATTTTTTGGATTTCATCAGTGATGCCGGCCAGTTGGACTCAGTGCGAGACCAATTCCTCGATGTGCTTTACAAGCAAGGTGCAACGGCAGAGGACCTGCTCAAACTTTTTCACGACCTCGGGTACGAAGGAGTGAGTCTCGAGGACTGCAGTAAGTTACTCAGGTTCGCCGGAGAGTGTGACATCAGGGTCCCATGCGACTTTAACAAGAAGTACTAAGTACAAAACTTCATAAGCACGGTTGCACATTTGGGAAAGAGCTCCCTCTAGAAAAAGACAGGGCAGCCTGTTTACTGGAGGTTCCAAGTACGGTACCCGCTCGCAGGCCTGGGGACTGCCACAAGAGCAGCCACGCCGGACGGCGGGGCGCATCTCTCTGTTACTCGTTTAGGGCGCGACGTGGCGATGGCAGAAAATTCATGGGATCCAGGATCATTCGGGTTAAGCAGGGAATGCACGGCTTCCAAGAGTCGCCGAGCTTCCACATCCCGAAGACGGAGCGCTGACAAGGCCGCTCTCGCTACGCCGTGCCTTCCGCATTTGCCTTTTCACCCCGCTTGCCTATTGGGTTACGGAGCGGCTGTCTTGGCGCAATTATATGACGTGGACATCATTGACTTAAACTCCGAATTGCACTT
>CAYZET010000562.1:0-2967 GCA_964477215.1 uncultured Syntrophaceae bacterium
CCTTCGCCGGAATGACGAAGAATTGGCCGTTCCACTTCTAACTTAACGCGCATGCTCCCGAAGGGAGAGGGGACCTGCAACCGCCCGGAATGACAGAGCCCTCTCCCTCTGGGAGAGGGTGGGGTGAGGGCTCCATGGGCAGTATCCTCCCTCACCTACCACTTTTTCTGCTGTGTCCCGAGTTTTGAGACAGTTTCAGCAATCCTCCCCTTCAGAATCGGGATGTTGAAGCGCTTGCGCTTTTTAGAGAACCGGTCCGCCACCGGCTCGGGGACAACCGTGAAAACCACCAAAGCCTCCCCCAAAGCCTCCTCCAAAGCCCATGGGGCCGAGTTTCTTTTTTTGTTCAGGTGTCAGGAGGCCCCGCATCTTCGTGCCAAGGGCGCGTCGCTCGTTGCGCAGCGTGTCTTTGAGGGCCCAGATCTCTTCACGAACCTTTTCGATTGCGGCTTCATCAGGGGTGTCTTTTGCAGCCATTTCCAGCATCTGGATCCGTTTCTTCGCGATCTCGGAGCGCACAGACTCAGCCTTCTTGAGAAACTCTGTCCTCAGCGACAACGCCTGCTGTTGCTGTTCCTTGGAGAGATCTTGCCAGATTGCGCCCCCCATGCCGCCCATGGCTCCTTTGCCAAAACCGGCCCCGCAACCGCCGCCCCACGGGCCCGCGTATGCTACGGTCGCACCCAACAGCATGATCACGGATACGATAGCTAAACTCGATCTCACGCCTTTCATGAATGGTCTCCTTGTAATTGGAATTTCTGCATCTGCCATTCATTACTCTCCACCCTCAAGAATCTCGCGGATCGATCCTCACTTTTTTCGGGTCGGCCAGATTGTGGGGCTGCAGGCCTGCCGCCATGGTATATATGGGCATTACCAGAATCCTGGAAGGGTCGAGGACCTATTTGATATAACCTTAATGTTTCGTCTCTGTGAGGGTGATTCGAGAGTGCGCAATTATGGAACAGCCAGGTCAATACCAGCCTTACCTCAGTTGGCTTGAGTCCCAGCAAAACGCGATGCGTGACATGGTGCGGACATGGGCCGAGATCAACTCCTGGAGCCGAAACGTGGACGGACTGGCGCGCATGGTGGATGCAGTGGAGACTCAATTCGAGGGATTGAGAGGAACCTCAGAACGCCTCAATCTCTCGGTTCAGAACCTCCTGGAGACCCATGAGAGAGTCGATTCTCGAGAGCTCGGACACGCGTTGAGAATTCGCAAGCGTCCCGACGCACCCGTCCAGGTCTTTCTGTGCTGTCATATGGACACGGTCTACCCGCCGGATCATCCCTTTCAAGGGGTTTCTCTCGTTGACGACAATACGCTGCGCGGGCCGGGTGTTGCAGATGCCAAGGGCGGCCTTGTCGTGATGCTCAAGGCCCTCGAAGCACTCGAGCTCTCCCCGTGGGCAGAAAACGTTGGATGGGAAGTTCTGGTGAACCCTGATGAGGAAATCGGCTCGCCGGGCTCTGGCATGCTCTTGAAAGAGGCTGCCACGCGGCACCACATAGGTCTCGTTTTTGAACCGTGCTTTCCAGACGGAAGTATTGTTGGCCCCCGCAAAGGATCCGGCAACTTCACCGTTATGGCCCGAGGTCGAGCCGCGCACGCAGGCCGAGAGCCTCACCTAGGCCGGAACGCGGTGAGTGGTGTGGCATGGCTCGTCGTTCTCCTCAACGCGTTCGCTGCATCCCAGAAGGGTATCACCGTGAACGTGGGATATATCGAGGGTGGGGGACCAGTGAACGTGGTGCCGGACAAAGCCGAGTGCCGATTTAACGTGCGAGTCAATTCCAGGGAGAATCTTTTGCTAATGGAAGACTATTTTACGCGGGTCATGGCCACCGTCAGCCTGGTCGAGGGGATATCACTCGAGAAGCACGGATTCTTCCAGCGTCAGCCCAAGCCTCTCGATTCGTCATGGCAGTGGCTCTTAGAAGCAGTTGTAGAGTGCGGAAGAGCGCTGGGGCTCGATCTGCGTTGGAGAGAGAGCGGAGGAGCCTGCGATGGAAACAACCTCAACGCAGAGGGTTTGCCCACCGTAGACTCTCTTGGGGTCCGCGGCGGCGACCTCCACAGCCCCAGCGAGTACGTGCTGCTGCACAGTTTGGCGGAGCGCGCCAAGCTTGCAGCTCTTTTCCTCATGAAACTGGCCTCAGGAGAAATCGTCGTTCCTCCCGCTCGAACCTCGTGACGAAATAAATGCAGGTCGATCCCCGCGTTCGCAGTTTGCGTATCGGAGCTGGGGCTGGTATTAGTGGGTGGGGGTGTTATGGCCAGGATGCCCCCTGGGATCGATTTGCTTGCGGAGCTCACCGGTGGCACTGGTTCCCTGTCGAGAGTGTGGAAAAGACGTTAGTAAATGGGCATGGATGTGCCCCCGCTGCGGAGCCCCGGTTCCGGCAGGGCCCACGTGGAAAGGCTATTCGGGGATCAACTGGCGATCACGCGCGGCGATATTTGGAATACCCCTGATACACGTTGCTATTGGGTTCACCGCTCATCGAAGGCCCCTGGTCGCCAAGGGAATCATTGCTATAGGTCAGTTCGCAGTCGGCGTCATCACCGTGGCCCAGTTCGGGATTGGCGTCTTGTTCGGTCTCGGGCAGTTTGTCCTAGGTCTGGCCGTGCTAGCCCAAGTTGCCGTGGCAGGGTTGATCGGAATAGGTCAATTTGCCACCGGGATCATCACTGTGGGCCAGATTGTCATGGGTGTGTACGGGCTGTGCCAGACAGGAGTCGCCAAATATATGTGGAGCCCGACTCGCCAGGACATGGAAGCTGTGGCGCTCTTCTACACGATCTACGAGCGCGTCTGTCAATTGTTCTGATTCAGGCCACGAAAAGCCCCTTGCCACAAGAAATGCGTAGCGGTATAGCGCCAAATAAAGCTTACAAACTGTGTTCCGTTTACGAAGCGTCGACCGACGCGCAGGATTAGAACCCTCAAGCCCTTCCGG
>CAYZET010000563.1:0-2945 GCA_964477215.1 uncultured Syntrophaceae bacterium
GCCCGATCCTCGAAAAGTGCATGGGGACATTCCGCATTCGCATCATAGGACATCCTCGACAAGATTACTTTCGCGTGTCGCATCAGGGCATGGCGGCCTGCGTCGCCTACGTAAATGGCTTCAAAGGGATTCACGTCGGCCGGGAGCCCCATGGCTCTCTTGTTTGCAAGTGGCATTACGCGATGTCTCCCTGACACCGAATTGGTCAAAACAGTCTGCTGACCGTTCCTTTTCGAGGGGCGTCAAACAGTTTCTCAGAAGGTTCGCATCCTCTGCCTTCCAGGTCTTTCCCCGCTCACGTGCCGGCATGTCAGCTTCTCAAGCGTTAGCACAAAAGCTTCGCTCCCACAAGGGACCGACCCAGTGAACACCACGCTGCCTGAAATGACAAGGATAGCCACAGACTAGGTTGGAGGCTAGACCAAGAGAAGTAGAGGAGTAGAGGTCAAGAAGAGTAGAGTAGATAGTAACCGTTGAGGGGGAGGCCTGAACAATGGGGGAAGCAGATTGTTTCTTCCGCTATGCAATGACCTATTTGAGGAGAAACTGGAAGGGGTTCCTTCGCTGAAGGATGCAGGATCTTTCGACGGTCTATTTAGCGGTGGATTTGACTGGGGTCAGACAGTACTTCGGCTGGTCAGCCCGTTCGTCCGCGCCATTCAGCCTGGCTCATTGGGTCCGAAAGAGGCTGTTTCTCCGTCAAGAAAGAGCTCATGTGTTTTTTCAAATTGGGCCTTGGATAACAAAAGCGCGTCGGTCGAATGTTCCAACGCCTGTTCTGGCTCAGGTTCATGAGGGACCCTTCTTGCCGGAACCTGGAGGTCCGACAGCAGTTGCCAAATCAGAGAACGGACTTTCTCCCGTTCCCGTTCAGAAATGCGTGTTATATTAAATCTTGCCACATAGTATTCGCCGCGCCGCCCCCGTTTCCTAGTCCACTCACAGGTCGCTTCCAGCCGTATGTCCTCCGTCTGGCCTATCTCGCGGGCGTTTATGCAAAGATTCTTGACCTCGCCTGTAGCACAAGTGTGGATTGTGGGGTATGCTACTCGAAGCTCCTTCTCTGACAAGTCTCGTACAAAACCGCTCCACCCGGAACTGCCGACATCCCGCACCGTTAGCCGAACAGGTAGGCACTTGATAAACGGAGCGGGCCCGTCGGTCATGGTCGCCGGCTTTCCGACCGACGGAGCATCAGAGGGTTTTTCGGACTCAACTGCCCGCGCATCCTTCGTTGTGTCCAATTCCCCGACCGCGTGACTCTTCTCGCCAAGCGCAGCCAAGAGTTGGCTATCGCTCAGTCTGAGCCAATCGAAGAGCTCCATTTCCGAGAGATGGCCGGCAACCATCATCTTGCGCAAGAGGCGCTGGAATTGTCCGGGAGTGAGCCCGTACTTCTGCATAATGACGGCTTCGTTCAAACCGTTTCTAATGTCCGCCGTGATCTCCTTCACATTAATATTGACCTTGGCCACCGATTAATCCCCCAACACCAGCTATCAACTTGGATGAAGAGCTTCGGCAGGACTTACTCTCATCCTGACTTCGAATGATGGATGTCTGCCCCTGTCGAGCAATTTAACAAACACTCTCAGGGGATCCCGTTCCTTATCACCTTAAGACAAGCGTCAACGACCGTGCTATCATATAAAATTCCCCTATGGTCTCGAATCTCCTTTATCGCGTCCCGGACATCGAGCGCCGGCCGATACGGTCGGTGAGACGACATTGCCTCAACGACATCGGCAACAGCAATGATGCGGGATTCCAAGAGCATTTCTTCCCCCTTGAGGCCCCGGGGATATCCGGAGCCATCGATCCTCTCATGATGTTGCAACGCTATTTCTGCCAGAGGCCACGGGAACTCTATGACTCTCAAGATATCATACCCAATTTCGGGGTGCGCCCGGATTATCCCGTACTCATGCTCGCTTATCCGTCCCGGCTTACTCAGCAGCTCTGCAGGGACGCAGATCTTTCCTATATCATGCATGGCCGCCGCGATACCGATGCCCTTGATCCGATCATCCGAGAGCCCCATGTGAGTAGCCATGGAGCATGCCAGCCGAGCCACACGAAACTGATGGCCTGCAACGTATGGGTCTCTCTTCTCTGCAAGAGCTGCCAGAGCGGTAATGGTCCCATCCAGGGTACGCTTGAATTTGGCAAGGCTTTGCCTGAGCTTTTCCTCAACCTGACGCCGGTAAGCAATTTCTCTCCGCAACCCACCGTTCACCCTGGATAACTCCGCGGTGGCTTCGTTGACTCGAGTTTCAAGCTGAGAGCGGGCTTCCTGAATTTCTTTCTCGTGCCTGTCCTTGAGAATAAGTTGTCTCTTCTCTGGTGTGAGGTCCTCGATCAGGATGAGAACAAGTCGCTCTCCCAAGATTCTGATAGAGCGGAAGTGCATCCGGCCCCACATGTTTCCGTTGCTCCTCCGTATCATCCCTTCCGCAATCTGAGATTTTCTCGTGGCCAGGATGTTTGCAGTTACCGTGTGCATCAAATCAATATCTTGATCGCGAGGCATGATTCTCAAGATGGACCGCCCGTGGAGCTCTTCAGAGGTCTCCGCGATTTTTGAGCATGCCTTGTTCGCGAATCGTACGGAAAGTGAGCTGTCAATACACAAGACCGGTATCGGTAGAGCATCCAGCAGACTCCCGATTGCCGTTGAGCTGATTCCCACCAACTCAAAACTGCCTGACTCAGTCATTTGGTGGCGAGGCACGTGAGGTAAATCAATAGTTTCAGTAAGTTGGGGCGCCAATCTTCTTGGGAGAGTGGAGTGCCCATTCGTTTGCAAGGGGGGAGTACCCGCTTGTTCTTCATCGCTCATTCTCACACCCTCCACGAATCCAGCTACTTGTTGTTAGCGAGGTCAGACTCTCCTGCAAAATTTCTTTCCGTTTCCATCGAGGAAGACGCTGTCTATGTCCAATCCC
>CAYZET010000564.1:0-2943 GCA_964477215.1 uncultured Syntrophaceae bacterium
GTCGTTGGTGATGCCGGCTTGCGCGGGTGGGAGAAAACTGTTAAGGAAAGATACGAAGGTGCTTCCCCCAGTCGGGTGACCTGCTGCGATCAGAGTGGGCAATGACCCCCTGACCTCGGGGGCGGTCCATAGGCATACGCAGAGGGTCCGTGTCAGGCGAACAGTCGCAGGGGAAAGCTCTTGCAGTGCGATGAAACCGTAGCGGAGCGCACTAAGAGCAGCTCCGAACCCGATTCGCATACTGGGGCATAAGCGACTGCGTAAAAGCGCTGGCCGCGCTCCAATATCTGTTGGTCATAAGTCAGGGCCTTCGCAGGCACTGTTCGGAAATCTCGACCTCTTTGATGACCACATGTCGATCGAAGGCTCATTGGCCTTCGACTGCGATCACTGCCACGCATATTCAATGCGTGGCGGTATAGAGTGTTGATTTGGAGTCCACTATGAGAATTCCCGCATCTGAATCTACCGCAATAAAGAAGGTTGTCGAATGCGAGAATAAGCACAAGACCGAGGTATGGTATATCAGAACACCTGACGGATTGGTTATTGAAGCGTTCGGTATGCCCCACATGTTCCTCCCGAAGAGCCGTGACGACGCAGCGTACAAGAATGGAGATTGTTGTTTCAGGGCCGCGTGTGAAGCGGCATGGGCTGAAGGGTTTTATGTGTAGCATCCGGTCTTGGTGATGAACAGGCGTGGGGTTTGGCGTGGAGCTTTAGCGGTCTGATTTGGCGAATATCCTCTTGAGCTGGAGATAGTATTCGACCGCGTGTCTTTTCTCGAAGCTCGCGAGAAGAGAGAAGGGGTTCTTGTGTCTTCGTAGGAAATGGAGGGGCCGGATTATCGAAAGCTCGTACGCTAACGCCCTTGTGAAATGCCGGGCATACTCCTCGTCGGATCCGGCTAGCTTCCAGTTGGCTTTCCGATAGACTTTGGAGCCCCTCTCGCCGCGGTCTGGCCCGAGCAAGCCGTCACGAAAGACGAAATGACGAATGTCCGGCGGGGAGACCTTCCCGTTTTGGACTCTGCACGTAAGCGCCACCGTAGGCTCGGCCAGCCTTGGCCAAGGGTAGATGGCGCCAGCAATCAAGTTGCCGAGCCCATAAAAGATGTATCCATCTTTCCAGGGCTCATAGGCTTGGATGCGATGAGGGTGACAACACATTACAAGCGCTGCGCCCGCTTCAATCGTTTCCCGCGCCAGAGTCCTGTGGCGGGGGGACGGCAGCGCAACGAAATCCATCCCGCAATGAAAGCTTACCAGGACTAATCGTCCGTCCTCGCGCAGGGTGCGGACATCGTTCAGTACCCTACATCGATCCAGCCAGTTCACGTGGAGAGAGCGATCGGGAGGAATGCGAGGATTGGTGTCGGCATCTACGTACGCCAGGACTGCCAGGGGTTTGTCGTGTATATCGAGAAGAAGGGGGCGTGTAGCATCGGCCTCCGACAGACCTGCTCCGACACACCGAACACCTAGGGTATCGAGAAACGATACGGTTTTCTCGAATCCCGACCTCATGCAGTCGAACACGTGGTTGTTTGCCACGAGGGCGATGTCCAGCCCCAGGTCTTGTATGTTGCTCGCTGCTTCCTCTGTGGTGTGAAGGGTCACCTTCTTCAGAGGGTTAATGCCTTCTGCGCCGAGCAGAGGAGCCTCCCAGTTGGCGATTCTCAAATCGGCTGGTGGAAGGGATGCACGGAGATATTCCACGTTCCTGCGAATGGCCTCGTGGTTTTCCGGTTCGATAAATTGGGCAGTCAAAGCTATGTCGCCCAGCCACTGCACACTGAAACAATTATGATTTGACATGTGCGTTCAGGTCCGGTCCTGCAAATCCAAGATGGTGTGCGCGCAAGTATATCATCAACCATGAGTCGCCACGACGACTGCCCCGGTTGGTGTTGCGGGCATATCCGTACGGGACACCAGGAACGCGCGGTAAGCGCTTCACGGCTTTCATTTCACACACGAGATATTCAGGGAAGAGCGCTCTCCACCCGTGATGGCGACTGACCGGCGGCGGCTCCTTGTCCTGCCGAAGCGCGACCTTGCTCACTGCTGCACGTTTGAGAAGTGCTTCGGATACAGCTTCTTCATGCAGTCGGGGCAGATCCCGTGCGTAAAATCCACTTGGGATCGGTCAGCGATATACTCTTCTATGGGAACCCAATTTCCCGATTCATCCCGAATATTCTTGCAGTGGAGGCAGATCGGCAATAGACCGCCAAGCGACTGCATCAATATCTTTTCGAGCGCACGGAGGCGCAGGCTGAGCGTCTTGAGCAACTCCATAGCCACGGACGGGGCTCTGGCCATTTCACGGTGAAGATCCTCGTGGTCGAGGACAAGCACCTCGGTTTCTTCTCTCGCTACAACGGTGGCGGATCGGACCAGGCAATCGATAATGGCCATTTCGCCAAAGTATTGGTACGGTCCAAGCTCGGCAAGACTCCTTTCATTCGTCTCTCCGCGAGATTTCATCACTTCCACTCGACCTCGGACGATGACGAACAGCCTCCGGTCTTGCTCTCCTTCTTGAATGATCTCCTCCCCGAGAGAAAATACCAGTCGTTGAGCACATGCCGTGAGTCGTAAGAGCTCGTCGCGGGCAAGTCTCGAGAAAAGCGGCACCCGCGCCAGAAATCCCACCTCATTTCCCTCTGCGGGGTTTTCGTTCATACTAACCTCCCGGGGTGAGGAGCCGGATTCTCTTTCCGACTCACCTTCTAGTGCAGTCATTGACCGATTACGTACTCTACGGAATTGAAATGCGCCTCCGGCGGGACGTAAGACATGTCTTTCCCTCCCGTCCTGTATTGTGGAGCAAGAATGAGCAGCACCGCAAAATCGGCGTGACAAACACCATCACCCCCATGTCCGCATTCGTTTCCCGGACTGCAGTGGCAGTCTCATCACACGCAGGTCCCGTAGCCAT
>CAYZET010000565.1:0-2940 GCA_964477215.1 uncultured Syntrophaceae bacterium
AGAGAAGAAACGGTTGGAAACCTAGAGGGACGCGGGTCTGTAGTGCAACGTGTCGTGAAGGCCTGTAGTGCAGGCTTTTAGCCTGCATTCTTAAAAAAGGGCGGTCCCGCGTGCCGGGGAATCACCCTGCATATCGCGATCCCCGGTCCCGTCCTGTCTCGCAGAGACAACGGTAGATCGAAAATACCTCGCTGCCGGCTGGCAGGAAATCAGTGCTCTCTCCGCGGTTCGAACGCGTCCTCGATCTTGGCTGTGGGGGCTTCGGAAGTGGGTCGAGCAAACTGGGCTAGCCTGGCCTGAATTGCTTGCTTCACCTCAGCGCTGAACTTCAGGACGGCCACATCTCCACACTTGGGACATATCTTCCCCCGCGGAGTGCCTTCGGCTGCGATCACCTTCCCCATTTTTTCGTAGTTTGTTCGTACCAAAGTCTTGCCGCAAAACGGGCACTCCAGAAAGATCGCGTCCCCGTGAAGGACCGCGACCGCACGCTTATACCGTGGAGCCATGACTTTCTCCCTCGAAGTCGGTGTCAAGCCGAGCGCGGCATGACTCAGCCCCACAGCGTCTCTGGCGATCCCAGGACAGCTTAAGCGCCCGGCACGACTACGACGCGGGCAAACATATCAGAAGCCCATTATGAGACGGGGATAAACGATCCCGTGCTCAGGTCGAGATGCGCTCTCACTTTTTGCAAGAGCCTCCCGAGAACCCCTAGCACAACAGATTGCCACGATCAATCATTTGCAGACGTATGACCCGGCTCGGGACCAAGGATATTGAGCGGGGATTTTCCCTCCCCGGGTAAGCCAGTGACGTACTGGAACTCATCCTGAACGATTTCGGCAACCTTCTTGTACAGAGTTCTCAGGGGAATCTGGGCAGGACATGCCTCCGTACAGAGGTTGCAGTCAATGCATCTGCCTGCCATATGAACCGCGCGGGTGAGATGAAAAATAGGATTTTCCGGTGGAAGATTCCCTGTCTTGATAAGGGTGTCTTCCTCAAGAGTACATACGTTGCAGAAGCAGACGGGACACACGTCCCGGCAGCCGTAACACTTGATGCAGCGGTCGAATACCTGTTTCCAATACGCGAGACGATCGGACAGACTCAAAGCCGAGATTTTCGCTACCGATGCGTTGGCAACCGGTTCCGCTTTCTCTCCTGCCACCACTTCGTCAGGATAGGGCTGTCGGCATTCGTGATCCTTGGCCAATTCCGCGGGGCAGGCGATTCCTACTCGCACGATCGATTCAGGCTCGGTGATCTGGTTCCATCGGATCAGCTCATTGAGAGCCCGCTCGTCACATCCTCGCAACAGGATCCCGACGGTACGATTCTTTTGATTGCGCAGGACCGACAGGAGGAGCTTGGCCATCGGGTAACGGGAGTCCCCCGGTTTGTCCTTGTCGCCGAGGCTGAATCCATTGTCCAGCTCGTCCGGAGTCGTGTACAGATACGGAGTGATATTGCCGCTGTGGTCCTTCAGGCCCAGAAAAGCGCTGATGCGACCATCGGTCAGCAGCGTTCGTACATGATTTTTCACGTCTTCGATCATGGTATTGACCTATGTGCTAATGAAACTCCGCCTGCGGGGGGCGTGTAATTCTCCGCGTATGTCGGAGCCGGAATCCGTCTATCCGGCTTTCTGGGCCATGGGTTTCCCGAGGGGTGACGGGCCCAATTGTCGAATCTTCTCCACAAAGTTGGTGACTACCTGGGCAAACCGGGGACCTTCGGCAGAGGATACCCACTTGAGATCGAGCCGATTCGGGTCCACTCCATAGAAGTCAAGCAGTTTTCTCATGAAAGCTATTCTCTTCACAGTCATGTAATTACCGTACAGGTAATGGCAATCACCGATGTGTCACCCGCCCACGAAGACGCCGTCCGCTCCCTTCTGGAAAGCTTTCAAGATCTGATGAGGCCCGACGGTCGCGGAACAGAGCGTTCGGATAGTCCGAAGATTTGGCGGGTACTGCAAGCGGCTGACTCCGGCCAAATCCGCGCCGGCATATGCGCACCAGTTGCAGAGAAATCCTACAATAGTTGGTTCAAAGGGTTGTTCGGACATACATATTCCCCTGCAGATGGAATCGGTTTAAGCCGATCTCTAGAGAAATCATAAAGATCTCTCGATTCCGATCTCTATCAAAACACCTGCCGGAAATCTTCTTTCCGGCAGAACAGGTTTTCTTTGGACGCCTTCCCCTGAATCTTCACGCACCGGCAGGTTTGGCCCGTCGTGGAGGAGGGAAAGCATCGATGCGGCTTATCGGCCTTGAAAGCGGTGTTCAGCCGGTGAGTGCCTGCTCGATCTGGGCAAAGAGCTGGTCGTTCGAAAAGCCGTCGAGCCGAGCGCTTCCTGAAGGACATGTAGCAGCACAGCCGCCACAGCCTTTGCACAACACCTTGTTTACCTGACAGACGCCCCGGTCCGCGAAGAAGTTGATGGCTCCATAAGGGCATACAGCGACGCACCCAAGGCATCCGCAACAGGTTTCCGGGTTGATATCCGCGACGATGCCGCTGGTGAACAGTGCTTCCTTGGAAAGCACCCCAGCAGCGCGCGATGCCGCACCAAGACCCTGCGCGACTGCCTCCCTCATGGTCGAAGGAAAACGGGCGCTTCCGCACAGATAGACCCCGTCCGTAGCAAAATCCAGCGGTTTGAGCTTAACGTGTCCCTCGAGGAAAAAGCCATTCTCGTTGATCGGGACCTTGAGCATGGTGGAGATGTCTCCGGCCTCTTCCTGGGCTACGAGCGGTGTTGACAGGACAACGAGATCCGCGGGTACCTCGATGTCTCTTCCCATTCTTACGTGGTAAGCCTTTACTGCGCCGTTCCCGACCTGGGGCGGCCTTTCGGGATCGTACGTCACGTATCGGACGCCGAGCTCCTTTGAGCGCCGGAACATGTCCTCGTTTTCCACCCCG
>CAYZET010000566.1:0-2920 GCA_964477215.1 uncultured Syntrophaceae bacterium
ACTAAGCAGGTTCCGACCTGTTCTTAATGCGCTCCACTAGAGCGGGCCTTCTCCTATTGCACCCTTTCTCCCGAGTGGCTCAGGGCCTCGCGCTTCGTCCGTTCCAATGCCTCGATTGCTTCAGCCCGTGCCAGAATCTGCTTCGCCCGTGTGTATATGGGCGTGTCGACCATGCGGCCATCGAGGTTGACCGCTGCTTTTCCTTCTTCCAGTCCTTTCTCGAACGCGGTCACGGCCCGTTTGGCATGATTCACCTGCACGGGAGGCGGAGAAAACACACGGTTCAGGATGGGCACTTGGCTGGGATGGATGCAATATGCGCCCTTGCAGCCCAGATTTCGCGCGCGAACAGCGGCATCCTCGAATCGTTCGAGGTCGCTGAATTCTCCGACAGACCCCAAAATACCCAGAGGAGTTATCCCAGCCGCACTGCACGCTATTACGAGCATGGTCAGAGGCAAGAGCAACTCTTGGCCTTCGTCGGATGGTTCTATCCCCAGGCTGAAGCAGTAGTCATCCACTCCTATGCTCATGGATTCTGCGCGAGCTCCGACTGCAGCGATTTCACGCATGTTCAAGATCCCCAAAGGGCTCTCCACGTGAAGCGCAAGCTTTATCAGTCCCTCCTCCAAATTTCTTTCCCGTTCGAGGGTCAAAATCGCATCTTCCACGTCCTGCACGTGCTGGGGAGTGTCGACCTTGGGCAAGAAGATAGCGTGGACACCCGGCTGGACCGCTGCTTCCAGGTCAAGGTGAAGCAAAGGCCCTTCCGGGTTGACGCGAACCAGTACGTCTGCTCCACCCCTCTTGACCGCCTGGATGGATTCTCTTATAAGATTGCGAGCTCGCTCTTTCTCGCTGACAGGCACCGAGTCTTCCAGATCCAGCACGATCGCGTCGGCACCCCGCAGATGCGCCTTCTCGACAAATCGCGAATTGTGTGTTGGCAAGATCAGCATGGATCTCTGGATACGAATAGTCACGGACATCTCCATTCCATTTCGCCCATCACAAAAACATGTGAAAGCGATACTTTTCCCACTCGATCGAGCACCCTTTCTTCCCGTGCACAGTGGGGCGACGAGGCATCGATCGCCAATCCCGAAGACCGAGAGGCCTGTCGTTCTTGAGAGATCAAGAACATAGGCCGGTCTTCAGACAGACCGTCTATGGTCCATGAGACGACGCCATTATGGCATACTGCTACGTCGCTTGCCAGCGTGGAATGGATCGGCCGCGCTGCGCACTCAAAGGCATATGACAGACTGCGCGAGTATCAGGAGGATTATGGTTGACTGGAGAGCACGTTGATGCTACGTTTTTTCTTGTTTTGAGGTATGGAAGGATTCTCGTGCGTAGAGCAGCCGGTCATTATATCAAACCGAGTACTGCGTATCGAGGCGGACTGACCTCGAGGCGGGGTGTGCTCGTTCTCCTCTCAATAGCACTGGTCCTTGCCGGAGTCTATTTTTGCCTGCCGGGGAGCGTGCTTTCTTCTTTCCCCTTCGCGTGCCAAATTCCTGAGGCGCCGGCCCTGGCGGCTCCTTCCTCATCCCCCTCCATGGCAGAGGAGGCGATGGCCGCGGACCCACCTCTTCCCAACGGGTCTATGGAAGTATCGGAGCTGACTGGTCAGGGTGACACCCTCCTTTCCCTCTTAAATGCTAACCTGGACGACGCAGACGAAGCGAGGCAAATCTCCTCAAGCCTCACCAGCGCGATCCGACCCGCCTTGGACAAACCCTTCGGACCCCACGCAGTGCTTCAGAGCGGCAAACGCTACAGCCTCACCGTTGACGCACAGGGACGCTTCTTGAAAATGAGCATCGAGTTGGACCCCGCAAATGTGTTCCACTGCGTTCGGGAAAATGGGGCTCTGAGGTCGTGGAAAGAAGAGGTCGTGCTCGGTTATCAGGCAGAAACGATCACCTTTGCTCTTCGCGGGAGTCTTCACGAGTCGATAATCAACGCGGGAGAAGGTACGGAATTGGCCCTGAAGCTTCTCAATGTGTTCCGATGGGACATCGATTTTCAGTCCGAATCTATGAGCGGAGACATATGTAAGGTCCTTTTCGAGCGGCGATACGCTGACGATAGGCCATCCGGGTACGGGGACATCCTCTGCGCAGTGTACGACGGAAAGAAGACAGGACGAAAAGTTGCCGTGCTTTTCAACAGGGCGTATTACGACGAGAACGGCGTTGAGCTCAAGAAGAACTTCCTTCGATCCCCCCTCAGTGAGCTCCGGGTGACGTCCAAATACGGCTTGCGCTTTCATCCCATCAAGAAGGTCTGGAGAAAACATAACGGAGTCGATTATGGCGCCCCTGTCGGCACCCCCGTGTGGGCAGTGGCATCCGGAGTAGTTACCTTTGCAGGCTGGCAGAGAGGATACGGGCGGTATGTGTGCATCCGGCACGACAACGGATACGAAAGCAGATACGGCCACCTCCACCGCTATTTCGTGGCCAAGGGGCAGCGGGTCAAACAGAGACAACGCATCGGTCTGGTTGGACAGTCGGGTGAAGCGACCGGACCGCATCTCGACTTCCAGCTTCTTAGAGCCAATAGGCACATCGACCCGCAGGACCGCTCGGTGAGAATGATCAGTACATTACGCAGCGTTCCGGGGCCTCTCAAACCCCGATTTGAAACAGTGGCACAACAGAGGTTGCTTCACCTCCAGGGCGTAGCAATGGGACGCCCTTCAAGGGGATCGAAGGCCAGCTCTCTCGATTGAGCCCTTTCCTGCCTCCAATCTGACCGCCTGGCCGCTCCTCATGAGCGTGCACTTGCGCCACCCTTCGAGGCGTTAAAGCCATCGTTCCTGAATCCTTGACCAATTCCTAATCTTACTGTATATAGTGTCCTCAAGTACCTTATGTCCGTAACCCGGAGGTGTTCTCCATGAAAAACCTAA
>CAYZET010000567.1:0-2909 GCA_964477215.1 uncultured Syntrophaceae bacterium
CGCAAGGCCATCCATCATCTCTATTGTGACCCGGTCCTGCTCCAGCATCCACCGAAGAGTGCGCTCTTCAGGAATGTACCGCATGAGGACCGCTGCCTCGACCGGCTCCCCTTCCCCCTTCAGGTTTATTCCTCTCTCGCTCCGGCATATGGCGACTACTCCCAAGTAGATTCCTTCGGAGAACCGGGAATTGAGAAGCACCTCCTGGCGGCAGAAATGACGGCGTTTCTCGAGGGATGTGAAATCCAAGAATCCCAAATTCAGGGGCTTCTTGATCTTGTAGACGAGGTCACCTGCTATGAAGACGACTGATATGTGCGTCTGAACGATGTCCACAGACTCGGGACAGTGAGGATATGTGCGAGGATCGGAGAGTGCGGTGATCACGTCTTGCAGTTCGGAGCTCACCAGTCCTCCGGCATTTTCGAGGCCAGTTGTCCGCACGCAGCCAATACGTCGGAACCCCTCGATTTGCGAACTATTGCGATGAGCGATTTGGACAAGAGAATATCCTGAAAACGGGCGACCCGGGCGGGCATCGGCTTCCTCAGGTTTTCGTTAACCCCCTCGTTCACGGGGATGAGGTTGACCTTGGCTCGTATGGGGTTGAGCAGACGAACGAGTTGCCGGGCGTCGGCTTCAGAGTCGTTGAAGCCGTCGATCAGAACATACTCGATGGTAATACGGTCCCGCCGCGGCAAAGGGTACTCCTTCAGGGCAGCGATAAGCTCCTTGAGAGGATACCGCTGATTGACCGGCATGATCTTGTCCCTCTGCTCATCGGTAGGTGCGTTCACACTCACGGCCAGCTTCACCCTCACCGCTTTACCCAGATCCCGGATGCGCGGGACAAGGCCCACGGTGGAGATCGTGAGTCTCCTCCATGAAATCTGCGGACCATTTGGATGGGTCATTATTTGAACAGCGCGGACGACTTCCTCCAAGTTCGCGAGCGGCTCACCCATGCCCATGAAGACAACGTTCGTTATTCTACTTTGCGGCACCTGTCTTCGTGCCTCGAGAAGTTGGGATACGATCTCGCCGGCCGTCAGATTTCGGACGAATCCCATCCTGGCAGTCCGGCAGATCCGGCATCCCATGGCGCATCCAACCTGGGTGGAGACACACAGGGTGTCATGATCTTCAGCCGGAATAAGCACGCACTCCACCCTTAGTCCGTCCGAGAGTCTCAAGGCAAGCTTGCGTGCCCCGTCTTCTGAGAGTTGCGCTGCCACTACCTGAGGGCGGAAGATGTGGGCTTTCGCTGACAACTCGGTGCGAAGGCCCTTTGAAAGATTGGTCATCGCATCAAAGGAATCTACCAGTCCCTGGTGAATCCACTTCATCACCTGGGTAGTCCTGTATCGCTCCTTGCCGAGATGCGAAAGGAATTCCGCGAGCTCTGCCTCGGTCATGCCCACAAGGTCGGGGTTGACTCGACCGTGGGGCGGCTTTGCAACAGCGTTTTTCAATAGATCTCTATCCCGCTAAAAAAATATCCGATCTCAAATCGAGCACTCTCCGGAGAATCCGATCCGTGCACGATATTATTCTGTTTACTATCAGCCCATTTCTTCCGCAGGGTCCCCTCAGCCGCTTCTGCGGGATCCGTGGCTCCCATGATTTCGCGATTCCGTCTAATGACGTCTTCCCCTTCCAACACCATCAGAACAACAGGGCCCGAGATCATGAAGTCTACCAACTCCCCAAAAAAGGGTCTCTCCTTGTGCACGTAGTAAAACCCCTCTGCTTCGGAGCGGCTCAACTGTTTCATCTTCAATCCCGCGATCCTGAAGCCTGAGTCCTGAAAGGTCTTGATCACTTCCCCGATAAGTTGTTTGGCCACGCCATCAGGCTTAATTATGGACAGTGTTTTCTCCATAGTCTCTCCTCAATGTTGAAGCTATTACCACCTTTTCGGCATTGTGGAATGAGAGCCGGTCTCATCGATACGGTTGAGCTGTCTTCTCCGTCCCCGTACCGCAGTCCCGGATCTATCCTTTTCTTTTTATAGAGACTCTGCAACCTTGTAAAGGGGTTTGACTCCGTTAAGCTTTGCCCGATTCGGAAGTCCGGGAGTCGTCGCCGGCAGTTGAATTTCCCTGGAGAATGCGGTATGTGTCGGCGAATCCTTACGAGTGGAGGCTCCCATGAAAAAGCTGCGCCGAGCCTGGATCAGCGGCGTCCTGTTTCTTTTCCTGTTCGCGATTCCCGGCATCGCATTGCCCCAAGTCGAGATAAAGCTCCCCAAACCGTCCTTCTCGGGGAAGCTCTCGGTGGAGGCCGCAATCATCTCAAAGAAAAGCGCTCGCAATTACGCCGGAACGGCCCTGACTCCACAGGAAGTTTCCCAAATATTGTGGTCCGCCAACGGCAACCTCCCGTCAGATGCGGTCTCGGGGGCCACAGTTAAAGTGATACCGTCAGCAGGCGGTCTGTATCCTCTTGAGGTCTTACTCGTGACCGGAAAGGACACCGT
Organism: uncultured Syntrophaceae bacterium; assembly: GCA_964477215.1. GTDB lineage: Bacteria > Desulfobacterota > Desulfomonilia > Desulfomonilales > Desulfomonilaceae > JBFMDN01. The sequence goes on from CAYZET010000567.1 coordinate 2,480, forward strand.
CGAGGGGATAGCTGCTGGAATTTATCTGTACAAGCCCGCGACAAATTCTCTCTCGCAAATGGCCGAAGGGGATAATCGCACTCTGCTTGCCCATGCCTGTCTGTCTCAGATGTGGATGTCCCGCGCGCCTGCTCTCGTCGTGATAGCTGCTGTCATGGAGAGAATGACGTCCAAATATGGAAATCGGGGATATCAGTACGTGTTCATGGAGGCCGGGAGCTCCAACCAAAATGTGTATCTGCAGGCTCAATCTTTGGGACTAAAGGCCGCGACTGTCGGAGCGTTCAACGATGCCCAGGTGTGCGCAGTCCTGAAGCTCCCAAAAGAGATGGCACCATTGCTCATCATGACGTTGGGGAGGTAGAGCTCCTCAGGGAAGATCCCCTGCTATCTCCGGATAGTGCGTGAGGGACATTGGCGGTTGGTCCCG
>CAYZET010000568.1:0-2903 GCA_964477215.1 uncultured Syntrophaceae bacterium
CGATCGCGAGAAAATTCTTCCGGTTATCGGACAAAAATTTTGTCACTCACTATAAGAGCCCAGGGGCACGCAATTCCTGGAACGTGTCTGATTCGTTGCGAACGAGATAGACTTGTTGTGGAGTTGGAGAATTGCCCCATTTCCCAGTTGGTGGCTCAATGGAACAGTATTGTCCAGGACAAGCTCGATGAAAGGGGAAGGAATACTTTTCGTCTCGACGCGACCGACAGCCGGACGCATGACGAGCTCGACATAACACTCGACGTCAGGAGCGTCCCATTAGACGAGGCCGCCAGGATAGCGCTCGGTGCATTACTCAATGTCCCGGGCATCCAAATGGATGAGTGATCGGGTCGTTCTCCGATAATGATCGTCTGCCGGACACTTCGAGGCGACCGATCAATTCTCAGCGAGCTTTGCTATCCGCCTACCCCAGTCGTCCTTCTTGACCATGAAAGTAGGATCGCCCTCGAGCAACTCGAGCGCCTTTTCTTCCGTTACGCCAGCCATGCCGGCAAGTTTTTTCACCCTCCGCCACTCCCATCGCGTAGAAGAGAGAGCTTCTTTCATGATCCGAAGGGGCACAGCATTCTCCAGAGAGCGGAGCACGTTGGCTGGAGCTTGCTCGCGAGCTCCCGCAGCTTGCTCGGCGGCCAGGACGTTCTCCACTCGGGACTCGATCTCATCTAACCTGGTTCCCAGGGCTGCAACCTCCTGGCGGATGATACCCATCTCCGACTGAACCGCCTTTTGAGCAGCATTCGGCCCTGGCTCGAGCATCAGTGTTTCCAGTCTTGCCAGGTCGCGTTTGACGCCTTCCACGTCTTGCGCGAGAGGCGACAAGGCGGCAGCGAATTCCGTGGATAGGTCTCGTTTTGAAACGGAATCCAGCTCTGATTGTAGCCGATCGAGACGCTCGTCCAGTAGCTTCATCTGGTCTTGGAGCGGTGAGATAAGCTTTTCTTCACGGTATCCGGATTGGGCCCCATCGATCTGCGCCACCCTGCCCTTCAGCTCGACCACATCGGCCTTGAGGCTTCCGATGTCTTTGGCGATCGGAGCAATTTCTTCTCTGATAGCTATCGCCAGATCGCTGCGTCGCAGGCTCGCTCTCCTATCGAGAAACGCGCCTACTTGGTCGCGGAATCGCGTAATAACCCACACGAGGAGTACGAAAAGGAGAAAAGGCCAGTCCAACAGATGTCCGAGAACTTTCCCGGCCAGTTGGATTGCCTGAGCGATTATATTGACCATGCTGGGCTCCTTACTGCGTTTCGAATGCGTGCGCTCGCTCAATGAGGCCGCGCGGGGCTGCGCTTGCTGCTGGCACGATGTGTGCAACCCTCATGAGCTGTGGCATTATATGTAAAGGGGGGGCAGAATCGTCAAGAATTATCTCTTTCTTGTTCCTCTCAATCGCCCTCTGTCTCACTGCGGGCATCATCCAGAAGGGTGTTGTCCGGGAAACTGCTGTCCGAAGACATGGGTATCTATACCGCCCCACATTGAATACGCGTGGAATTCATCGCAGTTGAAAGCCAATGAGCCTTCGATCGACATGTGCACATACAGGGGGTCGAGATTTCCCAACAGTACCTGTCGAGCTCTTGACTCGTGGCCGACACAAGAGTGGAGCGCGGCCACCACCTTCACGACGTCGTCTATGACTCGGTTTACGAATGAGGTTCGGACCTGTTCTTAATACGCTGCACTATAGCTCGTGGGCTCATCCTTTTCGATGGCGCGCGCAAGCGCCTCAGCTTCCTTGCTGTCTGCCAGAGGAAAATCGACAACGAATTCGGATCCCCCATTGCTTTCGCATTGGGAGATGTGACCGCATTGCTGGCACATCTCCAGCGAGCCGGGGCCCCGGCTTTCTGCCTCGAGAAGATGCGGACATCTCTGGCTCGTAAAAGAGATCTTGAACCGGTAAAGCTCTGAAAACATGCGTATGCGAAGGAGGTCGATGCCCTTTCCTCCTGCATTGAACGAATAAGGCCTCTTGGTGGCATAATCCTCGGTGTTCTGGACAGGGTAGAAGCCTTCAAAGATCAGATCCTTTTCCCTGTCAGGTATTCCGATGCCTGTGTCCCGGACCCGCAAGATGTACCGATCGCCTTCGACGACGCCGCTGACCCGCACCTTGCCTCCGTCAGGAACGGCTTCAATGGCATTCCGAACGAGTCCCTCCATGATGGCCCGCAGCACATGCCCGGGGATGAGCACTTCCGCTTGCTCCAAATCAAAAGTGAGATCGATCTTTCTGTTTTCCTCGTCCGCTTTGCATCTCACATAGGCATGGACGTCGTTTCCGAACTCTTTGATCTGGATTCGTTCGAGCTCATCGTGTCGGGTAGGAAAGGTCTTCTCGAGCCACTGGTGAATCACGGAAGCTGCACGAGCGATCTCGGGCGTATATTCCGTCTGCACCTCCATGAGGTCAAGTGCAGCCTTGAGGAAACCCGTTATCTGACGTCGCTCCCAAGAATATCCTGTTCTCATGATGCTTTCCACTTGAGCTTCAAGCCGGTTGAGCCCATCGACGTGGCGCTTCATACGCTCTACGGGTCGCTCAAAGCCTTCGACCCCTCTCTCACTCAATTTTCGTTCCATTGTAGCGAGTGTCCCCCTGATCACTGCCAGGGGAGTCCTTAGCTCATGGGAGAGATGATTGAGGATTTTCGACTTTGCTCGGTTAAGATCTTCCAATTGTTGATACGATTTGAGCATTTCCTCGAAAAACATGTAGTTCTCGACGGCCATGGCTACGACACCGGCAAGGGAGGAAAGGATCTGGACGTCGTCTTCGGTAAACTGCCCGTGCCTCTTGTTCATGGTCACGAGACAACCGATCGTCTTCTCCCTTGTGTGGAGTGGCACAATGATTTCGTTTCGAATCGAGA
>CAYZET010000569.1:0-2886 GCA_964477215.1 uncultured Syntrophaceae bacterium
ATCTGAGGGAGCGAGCGTCTATGCTCAGACAGGAAAATGTCGGACTGCGCCAGGCGCTTCGGAACAGGGATCAGTTCGAGGAGATCGTGGGAAACGGGCCGGCAGTCCAGTATCTCAAGTCGTTAATCCGAAAGGTGGCCCCAACTGACACATCCGTCCTGATTCAGGGAGAATCCGGGACGGGTAAAGAGCTCGTGGCAAAAACAATTTATCGGCTCAGTCGCCGCGCGGCTCGACCGCTCGTATCCCTGAACTGCGCTGCGGTCCCCTCAGAGCTCATCGAAAGTGAGCTCTTCGGCCACAAGAAGGGTTCGTTTACGGGTGCAGTGGAGGACCACAAGGGGGTATTGCGGGCAGCCGACAAGGGAACGCTGTTTCTTGATGAAATAGAAGCCATGTCGCCTGCAATGCAGGTGAAGCTCTTGCGTGCCATCCAATCGGGTGAGATCAAGCCGGTAGGGGAGAGCGCGTCATCCACGGTGGATGTCAGGCTCATTGCGGCAACAAACCGCAACTTAGCCGATTTGGTCCGTCAAGGGCTCTTTCGCGAGGACCTCTTCTACCGGATCAACGTGTTCCCCATTACGACGCCTCCTCTGCGCGAGCGGATCGATGATCTTCCGCTCCTCATACGGTATTTTCTCGACAAACTCGCTGTGCAAACGGGAAAGGCGGTCCGGGGGGTAGAACCGGTAGTAATGGACCTGCTCATGCGCTATCCTTGGCCCGGGAACATTCGGGAGCTGGAAAATGAGATAGAGCGGGCTCACATCCTGACCGCGGACGGAGGAAACCTCTCCGTGCGCTCTCTTTCTGCCCGAATCACGTCCACAGTGGAGAAGACGCTTCCGTCAGACGCCTCCTCAAAACCCAAGCGCCATACTAAGCTCAAAGACGCAATAGATGACCTCGAGCTCAGGATGCTCCATGAAGCGCTGCGAGAATCGAAAGGGAACCAAAGCCTCGCTGCGAAACGTCTGGGCCTTTCTCGGCAAGGCCTTGCCAATAAGATGAAGAAATTCGATCTGAGATAGGGACCGTTTCCTTGATTGTTTCAATAGAAATATGGCGGATAGGGAGGCCGCTCGAGATCTTCCCACACGACGCCCAAACGCTCGTGGAAGAACGGGCCGAGACGTGAGAACAGCTTGGGCCAGTGGCTCTGCCCTTCTTCGAGGCTCTCCAATATCTCCGCAACGATAACGTCTTGTCATCTCCCGAAAATTTGGGCATGACATGGGAAACTGTCTCGGAATTGCGGCAAGTGTTAAGATCGTGGCACGCTTCTTTTTTTGCACCCTCACCCTAGCCCTCTCCCGAAGGGAGAGGGGACTTGCAACCGCCCGGAATGACAGAGCCCTCTCCCTCTGGGAGAGGGTGGGGTGAGGGCTCCATGGGCAGTATCCTCCCTCACCGTACCACTTTTTCTGCTGTTTCCCGAGTTTTGAGACGGTTTCGCAGGGGCTGTCAACGGTCTCGCTGGGGCAGGGCTGCAGGGTGGTTGATTTGAATATGGCACCGCGCGTTGAGAGATGGAGGAGCCGCCCATATGCAGGCAAGGGGTGGTTTGAACCGCGGCGTCTCGCCGGGAGTGGTTCGGTGATCATACCTTGACTTTCGTTCTCTTCTCATTCATGATAAGCGAATAGTTAGACGAATAGCTTTGGACAGGAACCGTCGGGGAAACCGGTGAGAGTCCGGTGCTGCCCCGCAGCTGTAACCGCTGACGAAATCCGCTTCCATGCCACTGGAGTAAGAAACCGGGAAGGCGCGGAGATTAGGACAAAGCGGGAGCCAGAATACCTAGGCGGTTCTCCAGACCCGATGAACCTGCGCGGGCAGGGAGCGGTCGTGCCCCCTGTACCCTGCCGCACGAACTGTGGGAGGGTTTTTCATTTGTGTCAGAAACGACAACTGCGTGCATGCCGGTATTTCCCCTAGTGGTGCTGCAAAACCCTTTCCTGTGGCACGGTTGCACCCTGGGTGTTTCGAGTAGCTACCCGATTTGTGGTGAGCTCCCGAACCGCCCAGACAAGTGTCTGCGGCCGTCCCACGCGTGATTGAGGTTTTGCTGTCATTTTGAGCTCGTGGTGACAGTTTTGGGCTGTCGGCCGATTCAATGAAAGTCGACACTTGGAACAGCGAGGCATCGTTTGGAGTGCCAGGTACCGGAAGCGCAGGGGTCGTTGCGCGTCAATCTTCTCGCCTGACTCATGCCTCCCATACTGACGGGTTGCATCTTGATCGAGCTGAAAAGCCTTCTTCTCGGGTTGGTTTGCTCTCTTGGAGTATTTGCCGTCAAGGCGGGGGCGGGCCTTGCATATGTGGAAAAGACCTCCGCGTCTCGGATTACAAAGGCATTGTTCCCTGTATGCATGATGGGGGCTTACGCAGGGATCTTTGTGATCTCCTGGTACGTTGCCAGTACCGTGGACATGGTCCGTCAATTCAACCGTATCACAACCTTCTTCCAATCCGGATTACTGGTTCACTTCCTGATGGCAGGGGGCATGCTGGTTTGGTCTTACGCGCTGCTGGCTTCCCCTCAAGAAAAACCTGTCAGCAGACGTAGTTACGGATGGATCCCTCTCGTTATGCCATGCCCGGTTTGTGCAGCCGCGATTTTCGTGACTACCTGTTTCATGATCGCGCTTTTTCCCGGGGAGGCTTCTTGGACTGTCGTGAAATCATACTCCCTGTTTGCCTGCGTGACAGTAGTGACAGCGGTAGTGTTCGGCACTGCAATGCGATTGTCCGCGACCTCGGCGGAGAGAATCCTTGGAATCATAATGCTTTTCACGGCTCTCTATTTCTTGGTTTCCCTACTGGTTGTTCCCCATTTTTCCGACCTGGATCGCGTCTACCGGTTGGCCGCCTATTCCACGA
>CAYZET010000570.1:0-2864 GCA_964477215.1 uncultured Syntrophaceae bacterium
GCGCCGCCGCATAATGTTCAAGCTGGAGCTGCTCTATGGGCGACTGCGGGCCGAGCAAATATGGCCGGAGCTCGACCGAATCATGAAAGTCTTCTACGCCCACAAGCCCCTGGCAGTGCGAGAATGGGAGAAGGACTTCGAGCCGGAAGCACGATTTTCGGAGAAGGATGTGATTCTGATAACGTATGGTGACCTCGTCCACGGCGATGGCAAACCGCCGCTCCAGATTTTGGCTACCTTAGCGCATCGCTTCCTGCGGGGGACTGTAAATACGATCCATATCCTGCCTTTTTTCCCCTATTCTTCGGACCGCGGTTTCGCGGTCATGGACTTCGAAAGCGTGGATCCGCACCTGGGGAAATGGGAGGATATAGCTGCAATCAATAAGGAATTTCGACTAATGTTCGATGGTGTGATCAACCATGCTTCGTCGAAGAGCCGGTGGTTTCAAGAATTCCTCAACGGTCACCCTTATTACCGCGACTTCTTTATTCAGTTCAGCACCAAAGAGGCGATTCCCACTCACTTGCTGTCGCTGATTCTCCGTCCGAGAACCTCCAGCCTGCTCACCCCGTTTCTCAGCCTCGAAGGAGAGAAATACGTTTGGACCACCTTTGGGCCTGACCAGCTCGATCTGAACTACCAATCAGAGAAGGTGCTCCTGAAGATGGTCGAAATCCTTCTCTATTACGTGAGGCGGGGTGCCGATCTCATTCGACTCGACGCCATCTCGTACTTGTGGGAAGAAATCGGTACGAGATGCGTTCATCTGGAGCAGACGCATATCATAGTGCGACTGTTTCGGGACGTCCTCGACTGCGTAGCCCCGTACGTTGCTCTTGTCACAGAGACAAACGTGCCCCATGGGGAGAACATCGAATATTTCGGGAACGGAAAGAATGAGGCTCAGATGGTGTATAATTTTGCGCTTCCGCCCTTGGTGCTTCACACCTTTTACACCGGTGACTGCACACGCCTGAGCGACTGGTCCGCAACCCTGGAAAAGGTCTCTGATACCGCGACGTACTTGAATTTTCTGGATTCCCACGACGGAATCGGCGTGTTGCCCGCGGAGGACATTCTCCCTGAAGCAGCCATCCGCTACCTCTGCGAGAAAATCGTTGAGCACGGGGGCTTCATTTCGTACAGGACGGACAGCGACGGAAAAGAAAAGCCCTACGAGCTGAATTCAACCTGGTTCAGCGCTCTGAACAATCCGAAGGCGGGCGAGTCCGAGGAACTTCAGGTAAGCCGGTTCATCGCGTCCCGCTCCATAGCGCTTGCCTTGCGCGGGGTTCCGGGAATCTACTTTCACGGACTCTTGGGGTCAGAGAACTATACCCAGGACGTGCTTATCACTCGAGTTGCTCGCTCAGTAAACCGCCACAATATTGAGGAGCAGAGGCTCTTGGAGGATCTGGAGAATCCCCGCAGCCGCATTTCTCAGATCACGCGACGCCTCGTTCGACTCATCAGAACCCGCGGCAAGAGCGGGGCTTTTCATCCCAATGGGGAGCAGGAGATTGTCCAGACTTCTCCTCAGGTATTCGCGATAAAACGCGTGTCACCGGACCGGACGGAAACCGTGTTTTGTGCGACAAACGTCACGCGATACCCTCAGCCGGTCACGGTCCGCGGGTCGATCCTCCCTGAATCGCCTCCCGCGTGGGAGGACATGATAACCGGCCAGGTTTTTCACACCGAGTCCGGGGATCTCAGCATTACCATGGCTCCCTTCGGAGTCCTTTGGATACGCCCAAGAAAACGGGGGAGCGACAAATGATCGGTGCAATAGGAGGAGACATTATTGGCTCGGTGTACGAGGGCTATGAGATCAAGACGACCGAGTTCCCTCTATTCCAGGAACACAGCCGCTTCACAGATGACACGGTGTTGACGGCCGCTGTGGCTGACAGTATTCTGACAGGCGCTCCATACGAACAGAAATTGAGGGAATATTATCGGCACTATCCGCGAGCCGGCTACGGTGGATTTTTCAGGTCATGGGCCCGGTCTGCAGTCCCAACCCCGTACCACAGTTGGGGAAATGGATCTGCAATGAGAGTCAGTCCGGTCGCGTTTGCGTTCGATACCCTCGACGAGGTCCTCCACCAGGCAAAAGCAAGCGCTGAAGTCACTCACAATCATCCGGAAGGGATCAAAGGGGCTCAGGCCATAGCCGCCGCGGTGTTCCTGGCTAGATCGGGCTCAAATAAGCCTGAAATCGCACGCTTCATCGAAGAGAAGTTCGGGTACGATCTCTCTGAGCCGCTGGATTCGATCAGGGCCTGGTACGCGTTCGATGTGTCGTGTCAGGGTTCGGTTCCACAAGCAGTCAGGGCCTTTGTGGAATCGGAGACCTTCGAGGACGCGGTGAGGAAAGCTGTCTCGATAGGAGGGGACAGCGACACCATAGCATGCATGGCCGGAGCAATTGCCCATGCGTACTACGGGGTACCTGACTTCATTGTGAAGAAGATCCGATTGATTTTGGACAAACGACTGAATGACGTTGTGGATCGCTTTTGCAGACGGTTCTACTGTCGATAATCCAGCTACCATCGTACCTCCGGGCACCAAAACTTTTGACCTCTGTGCAGAAACAAGGTAGAAGATAGACTATTCGAGGCCTTACCCGGGGGGCTGATGGTGTGTACCCATTCGGGGCGGCCAGTCTGTCTTGTGTCTGGTCGTGGAGAAGACGACAGAGTGCAAAGTTATGACCTTCCCGGTGAGGGGTGGGCGCCCGCTTTGCCGGTTTCTCGATACGACCCGCCACCGACAACACGTTCAAACTCGAGTCAATGAGTGCGAAAAGAGCATTTCATGTCGCCGGGTACATCTGGTGCACGTTCCTCCCTGGT
>CAYZET010000571.1:0-680 GCA_964477215.1 uncultured Syntrophaceae bacterium
AGCGCCGTTGTCAGGAGGACACTGAGCAAGGCCTGTTTTCTGACCGTCATGGTTATACCGTGTGTTGAATCGAGACCCCGGCGATTAAGTGAAATGACCGTCGGAGTCGATCGAGAAAGAAAGGAGAGAATGGCTCGGGCAGCCGGTTATTCTTTGATCGGCTCAGGCGAGCCAAGGCGCAACCCTCCGAAAACATCCTGATTTGACCATATAAGACTTGTACGTAAACGTAAAGCGCTGATTGCGTCTCGTGAGAATTCTCCTTGACCGTGCTATTTCATGTTGCTATACGTAAATGTTTGACCGAGCCTATACCGACCTCGTCGAAAGGAGACTCCCATGGGGGCCGATGGATACTTGTTCTCCTCCGAATCCGTCACGGAAGGTCATCCAGACAAAATTGCGGACCGCATTTCCGACACAGTCCTCGATGCCATGATCGAACAGGACCCCAAATCCCGGGTGGCCTGTGAATGCCTCGTGACCACAGGGTTGGCCATGATAGCCGGAGAGATCACGTCGTCCGCTGTCGTGGACATTCCCCAGCTTGTACGCTCTTGCATCCGCGACATAGGATATACCGATTCAAGCATGGGATTTGATTGCGACACCTGCGCGGTCATCGTGTCCCTGGACAAACAATCCCCGGACATCTCTATGGGCGTCACCGCGGGCGAAGG
>CAYZET010000571.1:690-2850 GCA_964477215.1 uncultured Syntrophaceae bacterium
AGGAATGTTCCAGGAGCAGGGGGCAGGCGATCAGGGCCTCATGTTTGGCTTCGCGTGCGCTGAGACTCCGGAGCTCATGCCTGTCCCCATTGATTGCGCTCACAAGCTCACGGCACGGTTGTCCGAAGCCCGGAAAGACGGATCTCTCGATTTTCTCCGACCGGATGGAAAATCTCAGGTCAGCGTACGGTACGTGGACAACAAGCCCGTGAGCATAGATACGATCGTCATAGCGGCCCAGCACTCCCCTGATGTGACATACGAGCAGATCAAAGAAGGGATAATCGAGGAAGTCATTAACAAGGTGATACCAGCACGTCTGCTCACACCCGACACTCGGTACCTGATCAATGCAACGGGACGATTTGTCGTGGGCGGTCCTCTTGGCGATTGCGGCTTGACTGGACGGAAGATCATTGTTGATACGTACGGAGGATTCGGCGCCCACGGGGGAGGAGCGTTTTCCGGAAAGGATCCGACAAAGGTCGACAGATCGGCATCGTACATGGCCAGACATGTGGCCAAGAACATAGTCGCGGCGGGATTGGCCGAGAAGTGTCTTCTCCAGGTCGCGTATGCCATAGGCTATCCGGAACCTGTGTCGTTCATGGTCAACACCTACGGAACTGGTACGGTAGACGACGGCAAATTGGCCAAAATCGTCGGAGAAGTGTTCAGCTTCAGGCCCGGCGCCATCATCGAATACCTGGACCTGCTGAGACCCATCTACCGCAAGACCTCGGCCAACGGGCATTTTGGACGAGAAGACCCTGACTTTACCTGGGAATCCACCCATCGAGCAGAAGAGCTTCGAGAGCGTGCGCGCGGCTCGCTTCGTGTACCCCGAAAGGCCGTGTGATGCGGCTCACCAATGATAAAACCCTTTAGGGGTCGGAAGGCTCCGCCAGATTTTTCCAAGCAAGCCTGGAATCAGACAAGCGGAGTGAAAGGAGTTTGTATGGAGTATGACGTCAAAGACCTGTCTCTGGCTGAGGCGGGGAAAAACAGAATAGAGTGGGCCGAACGGAACATGCCGGTGCTCCGCCTGATTCGGGAGCGCTTTGGGAAGGAAAAGCCGTTGAACGGGGTCGTCCTGGCCGCGTGCCTTCACGTCACCACGGAGACGGCCGCCCTGGTTCATACCCTCGCGGCTGGGGGAGCGGAGGTGTACGTATGCGCGTCCAATCCGTTGTCCACCCAGGACGATGTGGCAGCAGCCCTCGTTTCTGACGGATATCACGTGTTCGCAATCAAGGGCGAAGATACGGACACCTACTACAAGCACATCAACGCGTGCCTTGACCCCAAGCCCCACATCACTATGGATGACGGGGCCGATCTGGTGGGAACTATCCACGCGGAGCGCCGCGGCCTTGCAAGAGGACTGCTGGTTGGGACAGAAGAAACCACGACCGGGGTCATCCGGTTGAAGAGCATGGCTGCCAAGGGCGTGCTCCTCTTCCCCGTCATCGCGGTAAACGACTCGGACACGAAGCATTTCTTCGACAACCGCTACGGCACGGGCCAAAGCACCATAGACGGAATATTGCGGGCAACTAACAGGCTCATGGCGGGCAGCGTCTTTGTCGTGAGCGGGTATGGATGGTGCGGCCGGGGGCTTGCCATGAGGGCTGCGGGCATGGGTGCCAGGGTCATCGTTACCGAGGTGGACCCCCTGCGCGCTCTAGAAGCTGTCATGGACGGTTACTGGGTGATGCCTATGGCTCAAGCTGCGCCCCTCGGGGATTTCTTCTGCACCGTAACCGGGGACAGAAGCGTGCTCCGGAAAGAGCATTTTGCTCTCATGAAGGATGGTGCCATCATTGCTAACTCGGGCCACTTCAACGTTGAGATCGATATTCCTCACTTGGCAGAGGCAGCCGTGTCCAGGCGAGTGATCCGGGACTTCGTAGAAGAGTTCACCATGGCTGACGGCAGGCGCATCATGCTCCTGGGTGAAGGTCGTCTTATCAATCTCGCCGCCGCTGAAGGACACCCATCGTCCGTTATGGACATGAGCTTCGCAAACCAGGCCCTTGCCGCAGAGCATCTCGTTAAAGCGGGCAAAGGCAGCTTGTCGAACCAGGTGCACAGACTGCCGCCCGAAATTGATGCGGAAATTGCGCGCCTGAAGCTGGAAGCCATGGGAATCGCCATCGA
>CAYZET010000572.1:0-2843 GCA_964477215.1 uncultured Syntrophaceae bacterium
GGGTGGCGTGGTGATCGACGAGCATGTGGCTCGAGCTCTCAATGTTCAGGCTGGCGATCAGGTGCGCTTTGCTCCCCTGCGACCGTCGCGAAAGGAAAAAGAGCAACCATGAAAACGTGGAAGGGACATTTCATCAATGGTGAGTGGATCGATGGAGCTGGCGCCCCTTTCTTTTCCATCGATCCGGCGACGGGAGAGCAAATATGGGAAGGTCAGGCGGCCGGACCGACCGAGGTGGATCACGCGGTCGCAGCGGCACGGAAAGCCTACGTTCCATGGTCTGCCCTTACCCAGGAACGGAGATTCACGTACCTGGAAAGATTCGCTGCGGTGATTTCCAGCCATGCTCGGGAACTGGCAGAAATCATATCGCAGGAGACGGGGAAGCCCTTCTGGGAAGCCAGGACAGAAACGCAGGCCATGGTGGCCAAGATCGAAATATCTTGGGAAGCTTACCGGGAACGCTGTCGCGAAGTGAGCAATAAGCAGGAGGGCGGCAGAACGGTACTGAGATTCAGGCCTCACGGGGTGGTTGCAGTTCTCGGGCCCTTCAATCTTCCCGGACATCTGCCCCACGGCCATATAGCTCCAGCGTTGCTTGCGGGAAACACGGTGGTATTCAAGCCGAGCGAGCAGGCACCTCTCGTGGCAGAGGTCATGGTGCGATATTGGGAGGAGGCCGACTTGCCGCGAGGCGTCCTGAACATGGTCCAGGGGGGGCGTGAGACTGGTAGCGCCCTGTCGGTCCATTCCGGCCTGGATGGGCTATATTTCACAGGCAGCTTCTCGGTCGGTCAAGCCATTCATAAGGCGTGTGCGGGGCAACCGCAGAAAATCTTGGCCCTGGAGATGGGCGGCAACAATCCCTTGGTCGTCCATGAGGTTTCGGACACGAAGGCTGCCGCATACGCGACGGCTCTGTCCGCCTTTATCACATCAGGGCAGCGTTGCACATGCGCCAGGCGGCTGATCGTGCCTGTTGGATCATCGGGAGATCGATTCATCGATCAGCTTGTGGGGGTCATAGAAGGGATACGTATAGGTCCGTACACCGACCTGCCCGAGCCCTTCATGGGCCCTGTGATCTCCGACGGGAGTGCGACGTCCCTGATGAATTCCCAGGAGGATCTCCTGGCCAGAGGAGCGTCTCCGGTCTTGCCCATGCAAAGGCTGCCCGGAAAAGGAGCCTTTCTCACTCCCGGTCTCGTGGATGTAACCCCAATTACCCGAAGACCCGACGGGGAGCTTTTCGGGCCTCTCCTGCAACTCGTGCGAGTGACCGATTTTGAAGAAGCTCTTGCGGAGGCAAACAACACAGATTACGGCCTCGCTGCCGGTCTTCTCAGCGACAGCTTGGATCATTATCACAGGTTCCTGGGAAATGTGAGGGCAGGCGTCATCAACTGGAATCGCCCCCTTACCGGCGCTTCGAGCAGACTACCCTTTGGTGGAGTCAAGAAGAGTGGCAATCACCGGCCAAGTGGATATTTCGCTGTTGACTACTGTTCATATCCTGTGGCGTCCATAGAGCATGACGCTTTAGAGCTGCCGGAGTCACCGATGCCCGGGATAGAGATACTATGATGACTGCCTCAAAGGAGACTCCTTCTCCCACAGAAAGATCGCAGGTCCCCGACGGCGGGATCGCCACGGAAATCAATTTCGATGGTTTGGTGGGGCCTACCCATAACTACGCGGGCCTCGCTTACGGAAACGTGGCCGCTACAACGCATGCGTTGACGGTATCCAATCCCCGCGCGGCCGTTCTTGAGGGGCTGAAAAAGATGAAGCTGCTCCTAGACTTGGGGATCACGCAAGGGATTATTCCCCCGCAGGAGCGGCCGAATACTCGTGTTCTCAGAGAGCTCGGGTTCCGGGGGAGCGGCGTTCGCATTATCGAACAAGCGGCGCGTGAGGCGCCGCACATCCTGGCTGCATGCTACAGCGCGTCCGCGATGTGGACCGCCAACGCTGCAACCGTATCACCGAGCGCGGACACGAAGGACGGTAAAGTCCATTTTACTCCTTCCAACCTCTTGAGTTTTTTCCATCGTGCCATCGAATCCCAGGCTACGGCCCGCATTCTCAAGGCCATCTTCAGGGATGAGAACGTCTTTGTTCATCACGATCCGTTGCCGCGGGCAGCCCAATTCTCCGACGAAGGGGCAGCGAATCATACCCGGTTTTGTCAGCGGTATGGAGAACCGGGGGTGGAGTTGTTCGTCTACGGTAGAAAGGCTTTCGGACGGTCGGATCGCGAGCCGAAGGTCTTTCCGGCCAGACAAACCTTCGAGGCTTCTGCTGCTATAGCGCGGCTCCATGGCGTCACAGGCTCGCGGGCAATCTTTGCACAACAAAATCCCGACGTCATCGATGCTGGCGTGTTCCACAACGACGTCATATCTGTGGGCAACCAACAGGTATTTCTCTACCATTCCCTCGCGTTCGCGGACCCGAGAACCGTGGTAGATGAGATCAGACGCCGCTTTTCCGCGTGCTGCGGCACCGAGCCGATTCTTATCGAGGTTACGGCGGACCGAATTACCGTTGCGGACGCTGTAAGCTCGTACCTCTTTAATAGTCAGCTCGTAACTCTGCCTGACGGCACAATGTGTCTCATAGCCCCACAAGAATGCGCTGAAAACGGGAGCGTAAGCTCATTTCTCGAAGAGCTCGTGGCGGGGGACGGCCCGATCACTCAAGTGAAGATTGTGGACATTCGGCAGAGCATGAAAAATGGGGGAGGCCCTGCCTGTCTCAGACTGCGGGTTGTGCTGAACGAGCACGAGCGGAACCAAGTACACAAAGGGGCATATCTCACCGACCGCGTCGATACAATTCTC
>CAYZET010000573.1:0-2836 GCA_964477215.1 uncultured Syntrophaceae bacterium
GTCTGCAAGCCGAGGGGGGCTCAGGATTTCCACAGCCCGTGGAGATTGCAGTACTCTCGGGCTGTGAGCTCCCCCTCTACGGGAAATACTGCCTCAGGAGCTTCTCCCGGGCACAGAAATTGGCGATAGGCTTTCCCACCTGCAATGATTTCGATCCATTCGATATAGTGCTTTTCTTCCATGGGATGCGCCACGCTCCCCACCTTCACCTTGGTTCCCCCTGGGACCGGCTCCTTCACAGGCACGTGCTTCTCTTTCGCCGCGTCAACGGTATTCTCTACGAACAGCTTCATGGGCTGGCCGCAGCACACAAGCTCACCTGCCCCCTCATGAACCATTTCCACTATGTTTCCGCAAACCTCACACTTCAAAACCTGGAGTCTCTCCGTCATTGGATCATTCCTCCTAAGTAGTTGATAATGCTCCATTGTGTGACCACAGGAGCAAGAGACTACGCCCGTCAGGGCGATCATCCACTCACCAGTTCTCACCGAGGAGCTCATAATAGGCCTGGGGATGTGCGCAGGCCGGACAAGACATCGGAGCTTCGGTGCCCTCATGAAGGTATCCGCAATTTATGCATCGCCACACGACAGGCTGATCTCTCAGAAAGACCTTTCCTGCTTCCATGTTGGCAAGCAAATCCATGTACCTTTTCTCATGCTGCCGCTCTGCTACCGAAACGGCATCCCAGATGCTCGCAGCAGCCTCGAAGCCTTCTTCACGAGCCACTTTGGCAAAGGAGGGGTAAAGCTTGGTCCACTCCTCGTTCTCCCCTTTGGCAGCGGCCATGAGGTTGTCGGCTGTCGTCCCCACCACCCCCGCCGGGAACATGGCATCTACCATGAGGTCTCCACCCGGAAGCTGGGAGAAGAATCGTTTTGCGTGCTCCTTTTCCTGATTTGCAGTTTCCTCGAATATCATGGCAATTTGCACGTAGCCTTCCTTGCGCGCTTGGCTCGCAAAGTAGGTGTACCGATTGCGAGCCTGAGACTCGCCAGCAAACGACGCAAGAAGATTTTTCTCCGTGCGCGATCCTTTCATTTCTGCCATATGGGCCTCCTTTCATTCGGTCGAAAGAGTCTCATGCACAATCGTGCATGACCGCGTTCCCCTGACCTTGGAGCGCCTTGGGGCCACACACGAGCTGACGCTCCTACCGCCGCCGGCACTGTCCTCCTCTCAAGATATCCGGATTACGGTTCTTTCTTTTTGTGACTTCTACATCCAGAGCAGACACCGACGAACTCGATGCTGTGTGAGAGAATTTCGTACTCGGTGACATTCCGAGCGGCCTCGTCGATCGCGTGAAATGGCTCGAGGGGTACGTCGTCGAGTCGACCGCAGCGAACGCACCGCACGTGATAGTGGAGGTCGGTTCTCCCATCAAAACGCTTTTCAAACCCCGCGGGGTGCAGTGTATTGATTTTTCTGAACTGGGAAAGGATTTCCAGGTTTCGGTACACGGTTCCCAGGCTGATGCGAGGTAACCGCTTGCGAACGATCTCGTAGAGCTCGGAAGCCGTGGGATGACTCTCAAGCTTTGCCAGTTCTTCGAGGATGACTTTTCGTTGTTTGGTGTTTCGTAGTTCGTCAATGGGCACGTCAAGACTTCCGATAATAGTTACTATTTTAAATTATGGCTACTCAGTCCATCCCTGTCAAGTCTGGAGGGAAAAACGAGTCATATTGCTGTCGCGGAATTTGCCCTTGCGCCAGAGAGCTCCCTGTGGCATCATTATTTATTTAAACGTTCCCTCTCCTTCGCCGGAATTCCGGCTAACCATAACCGCGAGGTGTAGTCAGATGACCATTCAGTATTTTAAGAACCTGCGTGACCTCAACCGCTTTCTAAAGACCACCCCCACCGATCTCCCCCTTGCCAGACTCAATGAGATTCGCACCAGAGCAAAAAAGAAAAAGCCCACCGCGTTTATGGTCTGGATCAACCCGTCGGGCCGCGTCATCGATCTCTCGATGAGAGTCTAACCCCCCTGTATACTGTGCCGTTTCGCGTCGTGGAAGCAACTCGATGGCAGGCAGTGGGAGCCCGCCTCACGCGGCAGTTTGCGTTGAGCCCGATCGTGGCTCCAGGTCTGACTGACTGATCTTCCGAAGCCTTCTCGTAGTTCGCGGAAATTCTGCCTGATTTTCCTTGGCTGTCTCTCTTTGTTATAGCTGTGAATCCCCGGATTCTCGTCCGGGGTTCACCGGCCATCTCTCAGAACATCTGGGGCCAGCCCGGCACAATTTCCGACCTCGGGGGTCCGGTGCGCAGCAAGCCTTCCCCCCGTGAAACGCGCATGCAGGAATCCTCGCTATACGGAGCCCTTGTCCGGGCCAGCCGGACAATCGATCTTTAAGGGAATCCCCTCGGGCCTCCCTGTCACCCCCACTTTTCTATGAGGTGGAGCAATTCGTTCGTGCGTTCTTCCAGCAGCCGTTTATCATGCCTCGTCTCTACGTTCAGCCGAATCACCGGCTCGGTATTGGACGGCCGAAGGTTGAACCGCCATGACTCGAATTCCATGCTGAGGCCGTCGATATAGTCGATTGCCGGGTTCTTCTTACTGTAATCCTCTTCAATCCTTTTCAGCAGCCCATGGGGGTCGGAAACCCTACGGTTAATCTCCCCACTGACCGGATATTTGTCCATTCTGACTTGGATAAGCTCAGAAAGAGGGCGATCTTCCAGACTGAGGGTCTGGACCATGAGCAGCCACGGTATCATCCCGCTGTCGCAGTACGCGAAGTCCCGGAAATAGTGGTGAGCGGACATCTCTCCTCCGTAAACCGCATCTTCGCTTCTCATCCGCTCTTTGATGAACGCGTGACC
>CAYZET010000574.1:0-2817 GCA_964477215.1 uncultured Syntrophaceae bacterium
ATGGCAAGAACGGATCGCGATGTAGGGGCACCCCTTGTGGGTGCCCAGGGCAGGCACAAGGCGCACCCCTACAGTCCAAACGGATGCGCTAACCAAGTACACCGTGGCGCAGACACGTTGCCGTACTTACGACATGGAGCACTGAGACTCGTCGGAGGCAGAGGCCAGGGTCTCCTGTGCTTGTCTCGGTCATCCTCTTAAAGTCACTGAACAAATCCCATAACTCTCGGGAGCCAAAGCACAAGACTGGGCATATAGGTCATTACCAGAAGCACGCCGATCTGGATCGCGACAAAGGGAAGAACGGCCTTGGATACGTAAATCAAGTCCTTATCCGCGATGGCCCCGGTAATGTAGAGGCTGACCCCCATTGGTGGCGTACAGTACCCAATCGCGAGATTGACCGTCAGAATCAGACCGAAATGAACTGGGTCCACGTTAAACGCGGCGAGCATGGGCAAGAACACTGGACCGAGAATCATGGTGGCAGAAATGATGTCCATGAACATTCCCACGACCAGGAGCAGGACGTTCATGACCAGCAAGAAGGTCCACGGCGACTGAATCGCTGTCAAGACCGCCTCCGTTATCTTGCCGGGAATGTTTTCCAGGGTGAGCAAGCGGCCAAAGCAGGTCGCTCCCGCGACAATGATCAGCAGGGTCGCCGAAGTGACTGCCGAGGAGATTGTCACCTTCTTCACCTGGCTCAGCTTCATTGAACGGTGAATGAACAGCTCCACGATAAATGCATACACGCAGGCTACCACAGCGGCTTCATTGGCGGTAAAGGCCCCCGAGAAAATGCCGCCGAAGATGATGACCGGCAACATCAAGGACCAGAAACCTTCTTTGAGGATGGCGAGCAACTCTCGGCTGCTGGGTATCGGTGTGCGGACGATCTGTTGATCATTGCGAAAATAGAAGTAGGTGTACACGCACGTCACCAGCATGATCAGAATGCCGGGGACGAAGCCGGTCAGGAACAGCCCTTCCAGCGACACATTGCTGATCATGGAATAGAGAATCATCCCGATGCTCGGCGGAATGATTACTCCCAAATTCGGCGAGGTGGTCATCACTCCCAGGGTGTACTTTCTCGGATAGCCGTTCTCGAGGAGCGCGGGGATCATGAAGCCGCCGAGGGCCACCACCGTGGCAACAGTGGACCCTGAGATGGCCCCGAAAAGACCGCACGCAAGCACACCGGCCATGCCAAGCCCTCCTGGCAGCCAGCTCACCAAGGCGTTGGCCACCTTGATGAGCTTTTCCACGATGGATCCGGCAGTCATGATATTGCCGCAGAGGATGAAAAACAGGACCACCACCAGCGCGAAATTGTCCAGGCTCCGAAAGAGAGTCTGGGCAAGCAACAGGAGGGGCAGGTCAGTGAAGAAAACGAAACCGAGGACGGCTGTGAAGAATAGGCACATGAACACGGGTACGTAAGCGGCCATGCAGCCTAACAGAATCAAAAGGATAATTCCGTGGCTCGACTCCATGGGGGTGTCTCTCCTAATGGTGCATCGGGGACAAGGCTTTCGCCGAGATGGGGAGCAAGGGATCCTTCGGCCTGTCCGTCATTTCTCGACTGGCCGCGCGTTGCGGTTCTGTTGAAAGTCCTTGTACATGACCTGGACAGTCCGAATGAACATCGTGGCCCCCATCAGGGGGAGAATCGCGTACAGATAGACGAGGGGAATCTCCATGATGATGGTCTTCTGGTTGGTCATGACCTGCATGGCTGCCATTTTCCACCCGTAGTAGAGCATCATCGACGCAAAGATCAGGGTGACCACGTTGCTGAAGTAACTCAGAGGAATCTTCAGAGAAGGGACCAGTTGCACCAACGCGTCGATCTTGATCGTGGAGCGATTCCTCACCGCCACCGTGCAGCCGATGAATGTCGTGTAAATGATTACTTCCCGCACCAGCTCTTCCGACCAGGCCAAGGTGTAGTGGAAGCCGTAGCGCAGCACCACGTTGAAGAACAGTGCCACCAGCGCCACCATCACGCTGAGAAAAAGAGTCCAGTCCTCGAAAAAGGTGAGAATTTTGTCGATTACGTTGAGGATCTTTGCGAACATAGGACGATTCCTTTCGGATCGTTGGCAAATGGCGGTCCGGCTATTCCGTGCCGGAATAGAAGCGTACCTCGTCGGTCAGCGCACAGGCGCGTGAGCCATGCGCTTGCCCATCCCGCTCTACTGCCGCTCGCGGAGAATAACGGCAGACGCCGAATCGATGACCGTAAGCCTTCGGTTGCCGCATGATAACCAGAGAAATCTTCCTCCTGCAGGTGCGCCCGGCGATAGTCTGGGTTATGCCTACTCTCAGAGCGGAGCGCCGCCGACCCCCTTATGACGTGGCCGCTTGTTGTCGAATGAAAGACCTGACTTCTCGGGAACGCCCTCAGTGCACCGCACTGTCGCATCGCAACGGTGAAAGGGAGGAGCCCCAGCTCCCCCCTAATGAATGCCAAGACTATGGTTTGTAACCGATGAAACCCTGGACCTCCTCCAGGTAATTAACCGGTCGGTACGTGTCTCCCGGGTACAACTTGTTGATCTCCGGCGCGTACTTCTTGTGGACTGCATCGCCCAATTTTCTCAAGGTTGCCATCTCATCAGGAGAAAGACTGATAAATTCGATGCCATCCTTTTTGGCAGCAGCAATCTCATCAGCCTCCTGCTGGACGGTTTCCTTGCGGATCTTGGCACAGACCTCGTGGACTACTTCCTTGAAGGTCTTCTGAAGATCGGCCGGCAAAGAGTTGAACCAGGCCTTATTGAAGATCCAGAGGAAAAGCCCCTGGGCATA
>CAYZET010000575.1:0-2762 GCA_964477215.1 uncultured Syntrophaceae bacterium
ATCCGCACCAGATCTTTCGCTTTTTCTGTTGCGGCATCCTTGTCGTGCAGATGAACCCACGAGCAATGTTCACGAATATTGGCCATTTCCAAGAGGTACTGATTTAGACCGGCGCTCTCGCATGCGGAGCGAAATGTGGGTTCGTGCAGCCTTGGGGTACAGGATGCTACCACAACACGATTGAGCCCATGCTCCCTTATATCCGACTTGATTTGCTCCTGGCCGGGCTCGGAGCACGTATAGAGAGAATCCTTGGAAAGAGCCACCCCCGGCAAGGTAGCGGCGTACTGAGCCACCTCCTCGCACCGCACCGTTCCTCCTATGTTCTTTCCACAATGGCAGACATACACCCCTATTTTTAGGTCATTTTCTATGACTCCGGTCGGGTCTGTTTTCTCTTTCAATTGACTTGTTCCTCCCGGTCAATCCAATCTGGCCGCTGTCACGAATCTTCTGGTGATCTCTCGCCCTTCACAGGGGTTCATGCGGGTCTTCATGCGGTTTCATTCGTTCCATCGCGCTGGATCAAGCTGATTCCGTATGCGTGACCTTTGTCGAAGGCAGAGATGTTGAGATTTTCGGTCCCTGCAGGAATGGAGCCCAGCACCGATTGCTTGAGCGAGTCATATTGCACCACCCCGCCCAGAGCTGCAACTGCGCCCAACATCACGATATTGGCGACGATTTTCCTGCCCATGTCTTCCGCTATTCTGGTGGCAGGCACACGGTACACGGTTACTCCAGGTGGCTCCCGATCCAGCACCACGAGATCCTCGTCAATGATGAGCTTGCCTCCGGGCTTTATTGTGCTTCCGTACGTGCCCCACGCCCCCTGGCTCATAATCACGAGTACGTCCGGCTCCGCCACCTTCGGGTAGTGGACCACATCCTCGGCAATAACCACGTCCGCGCTGCAAGATCCGCCGCGCGCCTCGGGGCCATAACTCTGGGTGAATACGGCGTTCTTCTTCTCGAAGAGCGCTGCTGCCTTCCCGAGAATGTGGCCTGACAGGATTATTCCCTGTCCGCCGAACCCCGCCAGTCTGACCTCCTGTTTTCCGCTCATGCTGTCTTCGCCTTTTCTCTGTTCTTCCCGGCTGCTTTCAACGGCTCTACGATTCGGGTGGTGTAGTTCTCCATGAAATCGGGTCTCTCCACATTTATGAAGGTGCCGACAATAATCTTCCCGTTGAGATGGAGCCCCACGTTCCCGGGGTTCTCGCCATTGCGGATCTCGGACATCTCCCGGTAGTAACGCATCTCGTCAAGACCGGATCCGAGCTTGTTCGGCCTTCCGTACCCAATCGGGCAGGGAGCGATTGCTTCGACAAAGGTGAATCCCTTCTTATCAAAGGTCTCGGAAATCGAATGGACGAGCTGTCTGGGATGAAATGTGGTCCATCGCGCGACGTACACAGCTCCTGCTGCGTGGGCCATGTGAGGGAGATTGAAGCCCGGTTCCGCGTTCCCTACGGGAGTGGTCGATGTGCGAGCGCCCAGCGGAGTCGTGGGACCAGCTTGGCCTCCTGTCATCCCGTAATTGAAGTTGTTCACACAGATCACCTTGATATTGACGTTCCGTCTGGCTGCGTGAATCAGGTGATTTCCTCCGATAGCGAAGAGGTCTCCGTCGCCGGAAAAGACCGTTATGTGCTTGTCCGGCTGGGCAATGGCAAGTCCCGTGGCAAACGGAATGGGCCGTCCGTGGGTGGTATGGTACGTGTCCATGTCGAGATATCCCGCCACGCGTCCCGTGCATCCAATGCCTGAAACCACGGCGCACTGGTCAACTGCAATATTCTTGCGGCTCATTGCCTCGATGAACGTGGTGAGCACAATGCCAAGGCCGCATCCGGGACACCAGATGTGGGGGATCCTGCCGGGCTTGAGATACCGATCGTGAGGGTGAAGTCCGTGGTCTTGTTTGATCGCTCTGTTGGCCCCATCAAGATCGAAGGGCTCAATCTGTCTCACACGTACTTTCATAGGGCACTCCCTGATTGGATGCTCATATCGCAAGGGTTCGTTGCACACGCGGTTGCCACCACGATGCACAGGGTTTCCTGTCTCTGCTAATCACAAAGTCTTGGCTTTCGGCCCCGTCACCCATTGCCGATCTCTGGTCGGGACCCAGGGACCGGCGTCCGTGCAGGCAGCACAGCGACCAGGTATGATCGACACCCGACATCAGAGATACTCTCCAACAGCATCTTCGATCTCGGCTGGGGTATGCATGGAGCCGCCCATTGCAGCGACCAGCAGTACTTCGGTATTTCCCTGAGACGTGCGCTCGACCTCATACGCCATTTGGCCGTAATTGATCTCAGGCACAACGAATCCTTTAACCTTCTTCGCAAGGCGGCGAATCACCTGCGATGGGAACGGCCAGAGAGTGATCAGGCGCAGCAGTCCTACCTTCTGTCCTTTGCTCCGAAACCTATTCACCGCATCATGAGCTACACGAGCAGTACACCCGTATGCCACCACGACAACCTCTGCGTCTTCAATACCCACTGCCTCGTACCGGACTATCTTCTCAGCGTTCTTCCGGATCTTGTCCACAATATGGCGGACGTTTCGCTCCTGAACTGCATCCGTAATAACGGGATAACCTCGCTCGTCGTGGGTGAGTCCCGTGACATGGACGTGATATCCCTGCCCGAGGATGGCCATGGCCGCCGGCATCGGACCGGAGCTGTCGAAGGGAAGATATTGCTCATGGGATGGGCACGGCGTGACCCGATCCACAACAGTTATCTGGT
>CAYZET010000576.1:0-2735 GCA_964477215.1 uncultured Syntrophaceae bacterium
ACAATGCCGGGTAGCTCAGGTAGTTGCCCCACAAAGGCGTCGCAAACCACGAGGCCCCCAGAAAGAGCACTGCACAGACGAGCAATGCCCACCAGATGCCTCCTGCAACGGCCGCCGCCCTCCGCTGCAATGCGTCCTCAGCCTTGATGGCAATCCACAACGCTCCATGCACGAGGAACAGGAGTACGAACAAGAGGCCGCCCAGAAGCCCGTACGGATTGAGCAGGGTGAAGAGGTTACCGTGAAAAATACCCTCCCCATCAATAGGTATTCCCCTGAAAATGTTAGCGAATGCGACTCCCAACAGGAGAGTCGGAACAAAACTACCTATGAACAGGCACGCGTCCCAGGTCTTTTTCCAGCCTTCTGCATCGACTTTGCCGCGAAATTCCAGCGCCACAGCTCGCAGGATGAGACCGAAAAGCAGCAGGAGGAGCGGTGTATACAGAGCACTGAACATCACGGCGTACGTGGTGGGGAAAGCGGCAAATGTTACGCCACCAGCCGTGATCAGCCACACCTCGTGCCCATCCCAAAACGGTCCCATTGCGTTATACATGATGCGTTTCTCGGTTTCTCCTCGTCCCAGGAACGGAGCTAGGATGCCTATCCCGAGATCGAAGCCGTCAAGCAGGAAGTACACGGCCCACAGGACGCCCCATAGCACGAACCAAATTGTTTCTAACATGGTATCGATCCCTCCTATCCGGTAACCGGGGCGGCGTGAGGAGAAGCAACGGTACCCTCACCGGTTGCTTCCACTGGTTCCGGTGCTTGTCCCGCATACTTGCTTATCAGCCAGAAACAGATGACTCCTAACACCGAGTAAACCACGATAAAGGCTGTCAGGGACAATCCCACTTGGGCCCCAGCCACGGGTGATGACGCGTCAGCCGTTTTCATCACGCCGTAGACAATCCAGGGCTGGCGACCGACTTCCGTGACGGTCCAACCGAGGGCCGCCGCGATGTAGGGCAGAGGAATACAATAGACCAGGAGCTTGAGAAGCCACGGCGAAGATTCGGGGTTGTTGCGTTTGAGCCAGGCAAGGATCGCGACCACAACAAAGAAAAGTCCCAACCCCACCATCAGCCGGAACGACCAGAAGGTGACTGCAACAGGAGGCCTTTCCTCCTTCGGCCAGTCTTTCAGCCCCTTATAAACCCCGTTTGCGTCGCCCAGAGCAACCCAGCTCAAGAGCTTGGGTATCCCGAAGAGCTGCACGCTGTTGCGCTCATTCGCCTCATCGGGAATAGACAACAGATACAAGGGAGCGCCCTTGGTTGTTTCCCATACAGCCTCGGCCGCGGCTGCTTTTGCAGGCTGTGCTTTCATCATTTCCTTGCCCTGCAGGTCCCCAATAAGGACTACCCCAAGTGCAAAGATGACGGCAAATGTGGAGGCCATCCGGAACGATCGCTTAAAGAAGGATCGATCACTCGAGCGCAACAGGTGAACCGCGCTCACCCCCATTACAAAGAAACCGGAGAGGACGTAAGCGGCGAATATAACGTGGAGAAACATGAAAATCGCGTATGGCTGTGACACGACCGCCCAGAAGTCGGTGAGCTCCGCACGGCCGTTACGGATCACGTACCCCACCGGATGCTGCATCCACGAGTTGGCCGCGAGAATCCAGTACGCTGACAAGTTGGAAGCAATAGCGACCAGCCATATGCAGGCCGCGTGAGCCTTTGGGGACAGCTTCTTCCATCCGAACGCCCATACCCCGACAAGGGTAGATTCGAGGAAAAATGACGTTGTCGCTTCTATGGCCAGGATAGAGCCGAAGATGTCTCCCACATATTTGGAATATCGCGACCAGTTGGTACCAAACTGGAATTCAAGCGTTATTCCTGTTACCACGCCCAGGACAAAATTGATGAGGAACAACTTTCCCCAGAATTTTGCCATCCTCCTGTATTCCTCGTCGCCCTTACGGACGAACTGGGTCTCCATGATCGCAACGAGCAAAGAGAGACCCAGCGTCAGGGGCACGAACAGGAAGTGGAAATACGTCGCCACCGCAAACTGTAAGCGCGACAGCATCAACGCGTCCATGGCGGTATACCTCCTGCACCAGCGGTACTGCTAGTCGATTTTCTTGAAAGTGCTTCCTTTTGCGTTGCAGACCGGACACTTGTCAGGAGGGCTACCTTCTGCCGTGTATCCGCAGAGGGGACAGACATAATACGGCGCTTCGGCCTGAGGCGACCCCAAAGAAGCCAAGAGCTTCTCGTACAAAGCAGCGTGAATCTTCTCCACCTCATTGGCATACTCAAAGGTCCTCAGTGCCGTCTTGTTTCCCTCAGCCTTGGCAGCCTCAATCATCTCAGGGTACATGTGTTCGAATTCATGGGTTTCGCCGGCAATAGCAGCCTTGAGATTCTCTGCCGTGGTACCGATTCCGTTAAGGGCCTTCAGATGGTTGTGCGCGTGAATGGTCTCAGCTTCCGCTGCTGCTCTGAAAAGTCGCGCAACCTGCGGATAACCTTCCTTGTCAGCCTGTGCGGCGAATGCCAAATACTTACGATTAGCCTGTGATTCTCCTGCAAACGCCTCTTTCAGAAAATTCTCGGATTTCGACATGATGCTTGCCTTCTCCTTTCTTTTGGTTACGAATGATGTTTCAAAAAGGTGCCGACCAGATATCCGCCTTCACCCTCCCGCACATTCCGGGCATATGCCCGCAAATTCCGCTGAGTGAGATAGGACCTGATACCCACAGGCATGTC
>CAYZET010000577.1:0-2734 GCA_964477215.1 uncultured Syntrophaceae bacterium
TTCATCATTAAGCTACCTGCGACAGTTTCCCCTCGACAAGCTGAAGATTGACAAGTCTTTTGTGAACGGCATCGATCGTAATCCCGCCAATAGAGCTCTCGTTCAGGCAATGGTGACGGTAGCCCACAGCTTGAGGATGAAAGTCGTCGCCGAGGGAGTGGAAACGGAAGAGCAACTGAAGATCCTGCGCGGGTTGGGATGCGACGCCTGGCAGGGCGAGCATTTCAGTCCCGCTATTCCGGCTGCGCAATTCGAGAATCTGCTTCTTTCGCGGGCATGACCGCGTGTTCTGCTCCGCACCCGCGCGACATTTCCACGCTCGGCGCTTGAAATAACCGCCCACATAGTGATAAACAACTTGTTCTGCGAAACACTTTGCGGCCTGTTAGGCCAGCGGAGCCGAATCGACCGTCCCGCCGGCATGGGGCCCCGGCAGGAAGAAGGGGAAGCTGTTGCCTTGCGGCTTAAGTACTGCGAACGGAGGATGTCAATGAACTTGTCCAGGAGGGTAACCGAAACCCCCCCGTACCTCTTTCATCTCATAGACGAGAAGCGCAAGGCTGTGCAAGAAAAGGGTATGGACGTCATTTCTCTGGCTGTAGGAGACCCCGATCGTCCCACTCCCGACTTTGTCCTCGATTTGATGGATCAGGAGATACGCGATCCCCGAAACCACGTATATCCAAGTTACAAAGGAGAGCTCGATTTCTGCGAGGCGGTTGCCGAATGGTTCGACGGGCGTTTCGGCGTTCGACTGAATCCTGCGACCGAGATCATGGCCACCCTCGGCGCAAAGGATGCGGTATCCCACCTGCCTTTCGTGTTCATAGACCCCGGTGGCTCCGGCCTTGTCACCGATCCGGGGTATCCGGTATACGAGGCAGCGATCGGGTTCACTGGGGGGACTGTCGTGCGAGTGCCGTTACAGGAAGAGAACGGTTTCTTGCCGGACCTGGACGCGATCGACCCCCATGCAGCGGACAGTGCCGCGATAATGTTCGTAAATTATCCAAACAATCCTACCGCTGCAGTGGCGGACGCGGTCTTTTTCGACAAGCTCGTCCGGTTCGCCAAGAAGCACAACATTGTCATCCTGGCAGATAATGCTTATTCTGAAGTGTACTTTGCGGATGAAGATCGCCCCATTAGCATCATGAGTATCGAAGGGGCGCGGGAGACGGCGATCGAGATTCATTCTTTCTCGAAAACGTTCAACATGACCGGGTGGAGGATAGGTTTCGTCACTGGTGGAGAAAAGCTCATCCATGCCTTTCTGACCTTCAAGTCCAACATAGACTCCGGCGTGTTCATGGCAGTGCAGCGTACTGCGGCGAGGGCGTTGCTTCATCCGGAAGCGGAAACTTTTGCCCGCGAGAGAACGGTTCTCTTCAAGGGGAGGCGCGACCGCATAGCCAGGGTGCTTTCGGAGCTGGGACTCAAATTCCAATTACCGAGGGCGAGTTACTATTTCTGGGTACGCATACCTCCGTCTTTCGCGTCTTCCGTGGAGTTCTGCGCGGACTTGCTGGAAAAGAAGGGTTTGGTTGTCACTCCCGGGATCGGCTACGGGCCCAGTGGTGAGAGTTTCTTCCGGGTTTCCATGACCGCTCCAGACGAGAGGATTGATGAAGGAATGGAGAGACTTCGGGCATTTATGAAGGAACGATGATGAAAACAACCCTTATGCTGGCCGACGGTACGCTCTTCAGGGGACGCTCCATGGGCGCCACCGGTGAGAGAATTGGCGAAGTAGTGTTCAACACCGCTATTACGGGATACCAAGAAATCCTCACGGACCCGTCGTATCGGGGGCAGATCGTTACCATGACCTATCCTCATATCGGGAACACTGGAATTAACTTTGAGGATAACGAATCGGTGCGCCCTTTCCTTGCGGGATTCGCTGTCAAGGAATACTGCGGCTATCCGAGCAACTGGCGCAAGAGCCAGGACTTGGAAGCTTTTCTCAAAAAACATGGTGTCATAGGAATCCAGGGGATTGACACTCGCAGACTGACGAGGAACCTCAGAGAGACCGGCGCGAAAAAGGGAATTATTTCGACCGAAGAACATGACCCGGAAACGCTGCTTCGGAAGGTGAGGGAATATCCCGATATAGAGGGACTCGATCTCGTGGAAGAAGTAACCTGTTCAGATCCGTATGATTGGGAAGAAGGCACGTGGAGGTGGAACGCCCCCGCTTCCCGTCCTGCTCCTACCTTTCGTGTCGCCGCGTACGACTTCGGGATCAAGCACAATATTCTCCGGCTCCTCGTAGATTCGGGAGCAAAGGTCCGCGTGTTTCCCGCCACTACGAGCAGTGACGAGATACTTGCGTATAATCCCGACGGGATTTTTCTGTCAAACGGCCCGGGTGACCCGGAGGCAGTGCCCTATGCCGCAGAGAACATTAGAAATCTTATAGGGAAAAAACCGATTTTCGGCATCTGCCTCGGTCACCAGATATTGGGACTGGCCCTCGGGGGACGAACGTTTAAGCTTACCTTCGGTCACCACGGTGCAAATCATCCAGTGCGGAGACTGGACACCGGGCAAGTGGAGATCACTTCTCAGAACCACAATTTTGCAGTCGCGGCAGAGTCCGTGGAGTCGGAGTGCATCATCTCCCACATGAACCTGAACGATCAGACCCTGGAAGGGATGGTACATAGAAAGTATCCACTGTTCTCGATCCAATATCATCCGGAAGCTGCGCCCGGCCCCCACGATTCCC
>CAYZET010000578.1:0-2722 GCA_964477215.1 uncultured Syntrophaceae bacterium
GGGGTCAAGCCCGACAGGAGGCTCTTCTCCTTGCGTTTGAGGGCACGAGTCTTCACGAGGAGAGGAAATAGGACCTTTCTCAATTCTCCACAGCTTTTGCCAGCGTATTTTGCCTCGTCCGTTTTTGAGGACTTTAGTCCTTGGGCCATTGTTTCGGAATCATAACCGGCACAATCGGCAGCTTCCTGCCTGAAAACTTCAAGTTCCTCTTTCAGTTGCTTGATCTTATGATTCAAGGCGTCCGCGATGCGTCGATCCCCCCCATCATAGGTAGCCTGGAGGGCCTGCAAATACTCTTGCAGCCTTTTTTGTTTTTCGGCGAGCTCTTTCTTGATCTCGCCGCACCAGTTTTCCGGCCCCGCGGCATGTAAGTGATTCGTCAACGGCATGACCACTACGGAAAGGACGAAAACTAAGAATCGAAGCCGTTCCATCAGCAGCCCTCAATTAACAGTGAAGTATCTAGAATTCTTTTATCATTTAATGACCGGACATGGAAGTCGTTCCCCGGTGGATTACCCCGAAATTGTGCATCGTTTTACACGGACCTGCATCTATAAGAGCAAATTGGCGCGAACCGGGCCAAGACACGAGCTGATAACAACCTATGATAGGAGAGCATACCATGGACGAGATTATCGAACGCTATCAGGAATTCGGGGTTGAGTCTTCCCATCCCGAAGATGACTTCGCTCGTTGGGTCGCGGAGAAGAGGCGGAAAGAGGGCCACGTGCCACCCGTGGTTGACATAAAACCCGGTACGCTTCGGGAATTCATGTACCTGTGCAGTGGATCTCCAAGGCGATAGGGCGAGGACGGGGCTTGTCACTGGTGAAGATGCAGCCGCAGGGGGAGCATCGCGGACGGTGCAAAGCCATGTTTCTCGTAGAAGCGAATGGCCGAAGAATTTGTCCGATCGGTGAGAAGGGTGATACGAGCGCATCCGGCTTCCTGCGCGGTTTCAATTGCCACTCTAAGGAGCAACGACCCGCAGCCGCGGTTCCGGTGCTCGGGGCGGATGATCATGTCCTCCAGAAGAGCGACTCGGCCTCCACACGCTGTGCTGATCGTGAAAAGGATGTTGACCATGCCGAGGATGGCGGGAGGATCTCGCGCCACCAGAATGCTCCCGACCTCAGGATTCTCGATGATGTGGCGCAACCCTGCGGCTTGTTTCTTCACGTCTGGACAGAAATCTGCCTCCTGAGTGAACAGGAGAGTCAGCAAATCGCACAACTGCGGTATGTCCTCCAAGGTCGCTTTCACGACGCTAACCATAGGGCACCTTTCTGCTTTGCGAGTACCGTTTCTCGCTAAGGGTGTCGGGGGGGAAAGCGCAGAGCTTTCCCTCCCGCAAGAGCGCCAAGGCAATGGGACGGGTTGCGTTGACGCTCAAGCCGAAATGCATTTCCGCAGTTCACCGCTCACGCGGAATCCACGGCCGGGGATTTTCGTGAGAAGATGACGTATATGCAGGGCATCAGAAACAACGCGACGGGTACAAGCATGATCAGGCCACCTATAGCTCCAACTGCCATTGGCTGAAGCATGTCCCCTCCCTCTTCAATGTTCAGGGCCAGAGGGGTCAAGCCGAGAATGATCGGAATTGTGGTCATGAGACGCGGCCGCAACCTGATTTTTGCTGCAGCAACGACCGCTTCAATGGCGGACCATCGATTCCTGGCACGTAGCTCTTCTGCGAAGGTCAAGAGTAGCACGCCTTCATTTACCGTGGCTGCAACCACAACCAATGCCCCGATCACGACAGTGGCTCCCAATGGCAATCCAGTGACATACAGCCCGTATAATAGGCCCACCTGACAAACCGGGACGCATCCCAGGATGAGGATCGGCAGCTTCAGACTGTTGAATTGCACAGCCAGGACAACGAACGCGAAGAAAAGAGCGAAAGCGAGGATGACCAGGGTCGTCTGCTTCATTTCAGCCATCATCAGCGCCTGTCCTCCATAGGTAAATTCGTACCCGACAGGCCTTTCCATGGTCTGGATAGCGTCCTTCAATTCAGCGAGAGCCTCTCCCACACTTACGCCGGCAGCGTCGCCCCTGACGACCACGGCTTTGACCTGATCTTCCCGAACGATCTCTACAGGCCCCACTGCAGGGCGAACTTCCGCCAACTCTCCGACTCGCAAGTAGCCGCCCTGGGCGCACTCGAGAATTAGACGCTCAATGTCCTCCTTGCCTCTGATGTCCCGTTCCGGCACAACTACCCGAATATTGTAATATCGGTCACCATCTCTGAAGCGTGTTGCTACCGCTCCCTGAACAAGGGAACGGACCGTTCGCGCGACATCCTCTATTGAAACCCCGAGCTCTGCTGACCGCTCGCGGTCCACATCAATTTGGTACTCAGGCTTTGTCATGTCCATGGAAACATAGACATTGGTGAAATGTGCTAACGTGTTCATGGCCCCGGAGGTTTTTCGCGCGAGATTGAACAACTCCTTTATGTCTTGCCCTTTGATCTTTACCTCTATGTCTGCGTCTCCGAGCCTGCGGATACCTTTTACGGGCATGGGCATAACCATGGCCATGCCCCCGGGAATGCCGACTTTCGCCACCATCGGGCGTATCTTGCTTACAAAATCCTTTGTGCTTATCGTGCGCTCATGGCGGGGGATCAACTGAATATCTATCTCTCCCTCGTTGGCAATCTGGTACGTGTACAAGCCCCACACCTTGCCTCCCACTAGGGTGAAAT
>CAYZET010000579.1:0-2712 GCA_964477215.1 uncultured Syntrophaceae bacterium
AGACTTCCGCCGCACAGAGCGAAGGGCGAAGGAGGCCCGCAGGTCGGAGGAGCACAGGTTGGCGGCGGACACGGAGCATACGATGGGGGCGGACAGACTGGGGGCCCGCCGGCTGCGGCGGGGCATACGAGTGCGCTGGCCGCGCACAGCAGACATAGTACGATTGCGAAAACTCTTGTCACCATACCTCATCCTCCTTTGGTTCAGATCCTTCAGATAATGCTTGAGGGCGTAAAACTCAAGCGAAGGACACTGAATATCGAGCCTTGGTCGGCTTCGTTGACAAGGGGCTTTAACATGGGGGTCCAGACGTGTCAAGCAAAAATATTGATTGCTCGCAGTTATAATGAAAGCGTATGCATGTCGTGATTGGATACATATATCTGCTTGTTTAAACAGCGCTTCTATGGCAGAATAGATTCGCAGTTTTCCCGCCCGTCGGGCACTGCAATCTGAATCGTAGGCAGGGCAGTTTTTTGCCTGCAGGACCAGGACTGGAGGCGATAAAGGATGCGATATCCCACTCTTAGAATCTCCATACTTCTCCTCGTACTCCTCGTGCCGAGTCTCGGATTCGGCCAAGCCAGACCTTCCTCCGACGAGCATTTTCTCGATCAAGAGGCACTCCGGGTTGCCACTCAGGCCGACGCGGTCGAATTGTACAACGCGGGGGTGGAAGCTCTGAGGAAGGATCGGCTCGACGAAGCCGTCAGCCTGTTTACGAAGGCACTTGAGCTCGATCCTCGAGACCACCTTGCGTACAATAACAGAGGCGTCGCTTTCAAGAGAAAGGGCTCTTTGGACAAGGCCATCGAGGACTATAACCGGGCTTTGGAGATCACCCCCGACTACGGGTACGCGCTGGCCAATCGGGGAACGGCGCGCTTCAAGAAGGGTGACCTTGACGGCGCCTTGGCTGACCTTGTCCATGCCGTGAAGTCGCGGAGCAAGGACAGTGTGATCTACACGACGCTCGGGCTCGTAAGAAAGGAAAAGGGAGATCTGGATGGTGCCGTTAAAGAGCTCAGGAAAGCGGTCGTGTTGAACAAGAAGAACGAACGGGCCTTGTCTGCACTGGGCGAGACGTACGAGGCCGGACGCAATTTCGAGGATGCCATAGATTCTTACCGCAAGATAATCGATCTGAGAGGCAAGCAGGGGGACGTGGTCGCGCTGAAGCAGAAGATTGAGGCCTTGGAAAAGTCATGGGCAGACGACCTGTACCGCCGAGGATTGGAAGAGTATAAGAAGGGGAGCTCCACAGAGGCCATTGGCCTGTGGACGAAAGCGCTCAAGATAGTGCCCGAAAAAGTCACAGTGCTCAGGGATCGCGGTCTGACGTACCACAAGACGGGGAAACCGGGGAACGCGGTCAAGGACTTTACCGATGCCATCGAGAAGGACTCCTCGAACGCGGAGCTCTATCGCATCAGGGCAGATGCATATTACAAGCTCAAGAAGCAGGATGAAGCGCTCGAGGATTATAACAAGGCCATCGAGCTCAATCCACGGGATGCGGTGGCATACAACAACCGTGGGCTCGTGTACCACGAGCGCCAGGAGCTTGAGCGCGCACTGGAAGATTACAACAGGGCAATCTCGCTCGATTCGGGTAATCCGACATTTTACGAAAACAGGGCACTGATTCATCTTGCCCAGGAACGCACCAGGGACGCGCTGGATGACTATCGTAATGCCCTAAAGCTCACCACCGACAAGGAACTGACCGAACGGATGCAGGAGCGCATCTCAGCTCTGAGTGAAAACATTTCAGAGAAGACTCCACGATCGGCCATTTCCCTTCCAGAGCTAACGGACGCCGGCCAATCCGGTCCCGAGGGTTCTGCAGAGCGACGGGAGCAATGATGGAGGCATTCTCGAAGCCCGACATCGCCTGAGTAGGGCCCTCGCCACCATTCTCGCCGCGCAGGGGTTGGATCCGAAAGGAGGCGTACGTGCTAACCATCTCAGGTCGGTGCTCTTTCGTATCCGTAATCTCTCTCGTCGTCTGGGGCCTGTGTTCTCAAACGTCAGCGGACCCTCCATTCTCTGATTCTTGGCGCCACTCGCTCTGGGGCGGTCTCCCTCAGTGCACACGCGAAATAGGCAGGGCCGAAGGAATCACTCTCGTAGAAGTTTCTGAGGACTTGCCCCAACGGGCAAATCCGGAAGAACCGTTCGTTTCTTGGCTCGTTTGGCCGATACAAGACTGGAAGAGGGCTGATGCATTCATCAATCGGGCTGTTCCTTTCTCAATGGATGCTCAAACGCCGATAGGCACATTTTATTTGGGAGTCAGGCCTGGAATAAGAGCGGTACGAAAGGAGGGAAATGTGGAGGGACTACTCACCCTTCTCTGTTTCGATCCCAACAGGAAGGGGCCGCTGCAATACCCATGGCCCGAAATGTTCACCAAGGCCCGCGAGGAAAAGATGCTGACTCCAGCACAAGAGGACTTGCTGGCCACTGTAGAAGAATACCTGAGACAGCAGTATCCCAGGCTGCCCCGGGAGTGGGCCGACTTCACACAGGCGACCTATGTAATGTACACTAGACGCCAACTGCTCACGGTACTGACGGAGCTTTACTCATTGCCGCCAGGGTGCCGGCCGAAGGCGCTGGATCCTCGAGAATTCTTCAATCGCGACCAACGAATACAACTATAGTAAGTGACAAAATTTTTGTCCGAAATAGGGCGGTCTGCCAAGACCT
>CAYZET010000580.1:0-2689 GCA_964477215.1 uncultured Syntrophaceae bacterium
TCACCAGAGGAAGGTCCGATCGACCGTAGACCAGAGAGCAGGAGCGAGCCGCTGCTCCCTCCGGTGCCATAAAGCTAGCGTGCTGAACCG
Source organism: uncultured Syntrophaceae bacterium (assembly GCA_964477215.1). Classification (GTDB taxonomy): domain Bacteria; phylum Desulfobacterota; class Desulfomonilia; order Desulfomonilales; family Desulfomonilaceae; genus JBFMDN01. Next base: position 91 of record CAYZET010000580.1, read on the forward strand.
GAATAAGCTATACTAGAGCGTTCGCTTGTGCAAAGCCCTTCAGGAAACGGCATGGATGACCCTGTAAGCCCGTCTGAAGGGTTTTGTTCTTGAACGGAAGCTCCCTACCACGGATAGATTGACCTTCTTCACGGATGCTCCCGACCTTGGCTGGATCTTTCACGGGTCCCCTGATCTTGCCAGGGGATCTACCCTCCCGACCCATCATTCCCCCATATCCTATGACCACAAACAGGACAATCAATCCGATTCCCAAAGCGAACATCACCCAATCACGGTCGGTTCGGGTCACGCTGGGAGGAGGAGGTCTTCGAGGTTCGGACTTTCTTTTCATCAAGCCATTCTTATCATAGCTCCATTTGTCTTGGAAAGACAGAACACACCAGACAACTGCCGATCTGCTCCTGTGGAATCCTTCGTGGTCCGAGCACGTGCAGAACGCCTTTCCCGATTCCCACATTCCAAGGAGCACCACCGCACCGCCACAATTCAGTAGAACGGGCGTCTCGCCCGTTTGTGAATGTCAGGGGTCTGGCATGCATTTTGTCTGAAAGTGGCCTGATTACCGGCGAGACGCCGGCGCCACGAATACAGGAGCCGGGCAACTCTTGACCACCATCAATGGGTCCTGCGAAGCTCAGAATTCTACTGGATTCAGAAGTACACCGTGACGCCGAGGACCTTCATGGTCCGGTGTGACTGCGAGATCATGGATGTTTAGGGGAGCTGCTTCACGTGCGTCTCGATCAATTTGCTTTTCTCCCATATGCCGCTTACAATGACCACGGAGCCACCTGTCGCCAAACCGTGCGACGGGACGTGGACAGCAATAGCGCTCGGGGTCGAGCCAGAATGAGGCGCCATCCATCGCTCAGCATTCAAGAGGAGGACGCTATGAACGTGGAATCGTTTGTGAAGGAAAGGATTGCCTGGCTTGGACATGCGAGCTTCCGGATATCGGGGGCCAAATCGACGGTCTATATTGATCCGTGGAAGTTGAAATCCTCTCTGCCGGCAGACATCGTATGCATTACCCATAGCCATTACGATCACCTCTCAGTGGAAGATGTGGAAAAGATTCGCAAGGCGTCGACTATCATCGTGGGCCCCGAGGATTGTCGCTCCGATTTCGGCGGTTCCTTCAAGCCCATCACCCCAGGGAAAACCATTACCGTGGGGGACGTCACCATAGAGGCCGTTCCAGCCTACAATACGGACAAGAATTTCCACCCAAAAGCAAATAATTGGGTCGGATACGTCATTACTGTGGATGGCGTCCGTATCTACCACACGGGCGATTCGGACGCCATCCCAGAGATGGAGCATGTCAAGGCCGACGTCTTGCTGATCCCGGTGGGGGGCACGTACACGATGACTGTCGCCCAAGCCGCACAAGCAGCAGACAAAATACAACCGAAAACAGCCGTGCCCATGCACTGCGGAGACATTGTGGGCACCTTGGAAGATCGTCAGGCCTTTGCGGCCGCGACAAAAGTACCCGTGGTAGTGCTCGATCCTACCGCGTAACGACTACATGCGGAGAAAAATGACCGATACCGACAAACGAGAAGAAGTCCGAGTGCGCTTCGCCCCCTCACCGACAGGGTACCTCCATTTGGGCGGAGCGCGTACTGCCCTGTATAACTGGCTCTGGGCAAGGAAAACTGGTGGCGTCTTCATCCTGAGAATTGAGGACACCGACGTTGAGCGCTCGACTCAGGAGTCCGTCCAAGAGATACTCGACGGCCTCACATGGCTGGGACTCGACTGGGATGAAGGCCCGCACTTCCAGAGCCACAATCTCGAACGCCATGTGGAAGCTGCCCGAAAGCTTCTGGAAAGCGGACACGCGTACCGGTGCTTCTGCACCCGGGAAGAGCTTGAAGCCCAGAGGGAAGAGGCAGAGGCGAGGAAGATAGCGTTCATGTACAATGGACGGTGTCGTGACCTGCCCCAAGACGAGATAGATCGCCGACTGGAGGAAGGTCAACCATACGTAATACGATTCCGGGTCCCCCGCTCACCACTCTCCACCGTGGTTTTCGAGGATGCTGTCTTCGGAAGGATGGAGAAGAGAGGGCAAGATATAGAGGACTTCGTCATCGTCCGTTCGGACGGCAGACCCCTGTACATCCTGAGCAACGCAGTGGACGACTTTCTGGACGACATAACGCATGTGATACGCGGAGCGGACGGCATTGCGAACACACCGAAACAGATCCTCATCTACCAGGCGCTCGGCTGGAAGCCGCCCGTATTCGCACACATGCCGCTCACGCTGGACAGCAAGAAAGCGAAACTTTCCAAGAGGAAGCACGGGGAGGTAGTTACCATTGCCTACTACCGTCGGCATGGCTTCCTTCCCTGGGCCCTCTGCAACTTCCTCGCGCTGCTGGGATGGTCCTCTCCTGACGGCACTGAGTTTTTCTCCCGGGAAGAGCTCATCCGGACGTTCGACCTCTCTCGGATCAACCGATCCAATTCCATTTTCAATTACGTGCCTGGAGATCCAAAGAATTGGACGGACCCTAAAGCCATCCACTTCAACGCGACGTACATCCGAACTATGCCCGTGGAAGACCTTGCTCCATACGTGGAG
>CAYZET010000581.1:0-2682 GCA_964477215.1 uncultured Syntrophaceae bacterium
CTTCGCCGGAATGACGAAGAATTGGCCGTTCCACTTCTAACTTAACGCGCATGCCTGGGCACCCACAAGGGGTGCCCCTACATCGCGATCCGGTCTTGCGATGTCCCTTCCCAAACTCGTCGGCAGAATATGCAACCGCATTTATGACATCCTATTGCTTGGGGAGGCCTCCAAAAGACCGGGAGCCCGATCTTTCGACCGGGCTCCCGCGTGGTAGCCGCGTCCTTGTCTCAGCCGGGTTCCCGAAGAATGTCCACGCGCAGCCAAACGTTTGATGGACATTCAACCTTTGGAAGGAGTGCGCCCCATGGAACTCCCCGGGATCCCGACTTTTCCATCCCGCCCTCGGCCGCGGCGCGCACCGCCTTTCGGCAGGTCGTCGTGGAGTTCCTTCCTTCCGATCGGGTGTTCTTCTTGCGAGCTCAAAAGATCAGCCCCACAGTCCCCATCAATCCGTCAAGACTCGTCTTGTTTATGTTTCCCGGATCGTCACGCTGCAGCACGATCCAGCGCCATCCTGCCTCCAGATAGCCGAACCTCCCGCATTCCATGGGTACTGCCACGCGTCCTGCCGCATATCCGTCCCAACCGAAGTAGCCTTCCAGGAACTGGATTGAGATTTCGCACTTCGTGGAGACCGTGGCCCTCTGGATTGGCCTGATCGCACGCTCGATGCTGATGCCGACCGAAGCAAGACCGAACCCGCTGGAGCGCGTCCGACTCTGAAAAAAGTTGCTGATGGACAACTTTTCGTCATACAGCCTGTACCCCGCAAATAGGCTCGAGACCGCATGCGGCGCCTGGTACCAGTCATACACCAGGTCCCAACGATTTATGTAGCGATCCCATATGGTGAGAATCGGCGTGAAAGCGGGATAAAAGGTGCTGCCGAAGTAGAAGCCCTGGCTCGGGGAGCTATTGTCCCTGTACCGAATAGGCATGAACGAATATCGGATTCCCCAGTTGTCCCGCACTTTGCACCGGATTTCATATTCCGGTAGATACTCGTGTACGCGCAACCCCAGGTTATTGTGAAGGTCCAGCTCAGTCCCCTCACCACCAATGAGGTTCGTTCCCCACATCATGGTGCTCGCGTTGAGCTTCGCGTACCAGAGCCTCGCATCGAGCTCAAACTGCTTGCAACGGGCTCTGGGCAGATAAACACACCCGTAGCTCGCGAATCTGACTCCAAATGGAGAGAGCAAACCCATGAACGGCGGCATGAGCGGGCTTACCCCAGGGGGCTCCGTACATCCCTGAGGGGGACAGGATGCGTACCGAGGTGCCGGAAGCGGGTTTTGTGGAGCTCGGTATGTGGGGACCGAGTACCCAGATGGCTGGACGTTTGCTCTCCTGACCGGTGATGCCGATGAGCGTGTCCTGCTTGCTCGCGGCGCGGAATACGTGCTGGGGATGGACGGCTGTACCAGAGGCTCTGCGGACAGAGCATCCCCCTGAATACCAGGCGCGACGTTGGACGAGCCGGTATACGTCCACGCTTCCGGGGCAGCGGCTGCCATGGCCAGAAGACTAAGACAAACCAATACCTTCAAGGGCTTTCTTATCACCATACCCTCCCTCCTTGACTGAATGTCCTGGGATGATCTCATTATTCAAGTCGGATTTTATGTCAAGTAATTTCTGCAAAAGGGTTGAACTTTTCTGAAAAGAATTTGATAATAGCCTGTATCAACCGGTTTTTTTCAAATGGCGATATTCTTCCTCCCCCTCCACCTCCGCGCCCGACCCTGCCCCCATGCGCCTTGACGTTTTTTCAAGTCTCCCCTATTGTTATGTTTTCGCGACACCCTCCTTTCTCGCTGAGGGTCTCCAGGAAGCCCCTGCAGATTGTTCCGCTGAGACAGGTCCTTGTTTTCTCCCGAGGTTCTTTTGACGTGAGCACAAAGGCTGTTTTTCTCGACCGTGACGGCGTGATAAATGTGAAGCTCCCTGAGGACCACTACGTGCGTCGTCCTTCAGAGCTTGTCTTGCTGCCGGGAGTGCGCGAGGCGTTGCGCATTCTCGGGCAATTGGGCTACCTCATCATCGTGGTGACCAACCAGAGAGGGATAGGCCGCGGCTTCATGACTGTTGACGATCTGGGCGAAGTGCACGATCATTTGAAACGGGAGCTCGAAAAGGGGAACGCGCATATCGACGCGATTTACTACTGTCCTCATGATATCCGCGAATGCTGCACGTGCCGGAAGCCGGAGCCGGGCCTGCTCTTAGCCGCCATGCGCGAATGGGATGTGGATGCGGCCGAGTCCTTTATGGTAGGAGACTCCGCGTCAGACGTAGTCGCGGGGAGCAAAGCAGGCATAATCACGGTCCGAATTGCACAAGAAAAAGACGAGGCTGCGGACATGAGCTTTCCGAGCCTGATCGATTTCGCCAGGTACTTGGAAAGCATCCATAATGGAAGGAACTGACCCCATGCCGGAACCGACCCACAAGCGGACTCCGCTTGCCAATACGACAAAGCGTCTCACGAGAGACGATTCGTTTCGCTTCGCCTGTGGCCCGCACGTACCCTGCTTCACTGAATGTTGCGGTAAGCTCGAGCTGATCCTGACTCCCTACGACGTGCTCAGGCTCAAGACCCGGCTCGGTCTGTCGTCAGGCGCTTTCATCGACGCGTACACGACCATGCGTATGCGAACCGCGCACGGATTTCCAGAC
>CAYZET010000582.1:0-2678 GCA_964477215.1 uncultured Syntrophaceae bacterium
CGCCGGAATGACGAAGAATTGGCCGTTCCACTTCTAACTTAACGCGCATGCTCCCAGAGGGAGAGGGCTCTGTCATTCCGGGCGGTTGCAAGTCCCCTCTCCCTCTGGGAGAGGGTTAGGGTGAGGGTGTAAAAAAGCGTGCCACGATCTTAACATTTGCCGCAATTCCGAGACAGTTTCTTTAAACCTGCCCTGCATTGAAACAGGCTCTGAACCTGCGCTCCGCGTTCGGTCGGTTGTTGTGCCGCGGCGAATCCCGCGTCCCGCGGGACCACTCAGGGTATGGCCCTTCAGGGCATAACGAAATCGACGGTCACCATTATTCCGATTACCGATGACCCAACAATCTGTCACCGTACTTCTGCCGTCGAGTAATCACTTGTGTTCCCTTCCACCCACAGCCAACGCAGGCTCCACCGTGTATTGGACCGACGGATTGACCACTATGGATCCCTCCATGAAGTTTCGTCCGATCAGCATGGGGAATTCGAATCCCGTTCTGTCCACGAGGTTCACGTCCGCTTCTTTGCACACGTTTCCAAGACATATTCTCATGCGAATTACAGGCCGGAGCTGGTACTGCCCGTAGTGGCGCTTTATGCGGCGCGTGCCTGTCACGGGTTGGTCGATGACCCTCTCCTTTCCGTCGTCATCCGTGATCGTGAAGCGGACCCACTTCTTGCCGTCATTGTCATATTCCACTGCATCCGCAGCGTGAAGACTGCAGCTTACCGCCCCGGTGTCGATCTTTGCCCGGAGCCTGAAGCCACCCGGCTCCAGGAGCACTCGCTCTCCCCAGCCTACCGTGATAGTCTCGGCTGAGACGTGAAGAGAAAACGAGACGAGGGCTACAACCATCACTGCCCGTGTAGCCAAGAAAACAGCCCGCCGCTTTGTCCCAAGAAATCGCATGCTCATGAAGGATCCTCTGTGCTACCGTTGGATTGCATCGCAAAGTGAGAGGTAATTGAACGGTATTATGCCATATTGAGCTGTTCCGTCAAATCGATGGGTGGAGGAGAGATGAGAAATCCGAGAGTCTGGGCCGTTGGATGCGCGGTCCTCGCGGCGCTCGCGGCCGTCATCGCATGGACCGTTCCAGGCTTGAACGGGTACCGGAAGCACGGGCGGCTCCAGCTGGGAGGGCTGGGCGCCCCCGTTGAGGTTACACGCGACGAAAAGGCGATGGCCTATATTCGCGCTCAGACCCTGCTCGACGGGATCGAGGCCCAAGGATTTGTGACTGCCCAGGACAGGCTGTTCCAGATGCAACTTACGAGGATGCTCTCCCAAGGGCGTCTGTCCGAGCTTATCGGGGAGAAAGGCAGAGCTGTCGATGTGCGCATGCGTACCATCGGCATGCACCGGAATGCTCTGAAGCACGCGAAGATCCTCGACGATCGCACGAGGCTTTTCTTCCAGCGCTATGTGGACGGCGTCAATTGGTTCATAAACACCTGTCCCGATCAGCTACCTCTGGAGCTCAAAGTAGCCGGCATCGAGCCGGAGCCGTGGACCATCGCAGATTGTTTATCGATCATGTACTACATGGCCTGGATCACATCCGCCAATGCGATGAGTGAAATCCTGGCACAATCGCTGGTCGATGCCGCGGGTCCCGAGCTGGCAGCCGAGCTGTTCTCCATAAACCTCAATCCAGACGACGCCTCGGATCGGACGTCTCTGGAGCCTCTCATGATAGACCGGCAGCGCTTGCATGTCTTCAAGGACCCATCCCTCCTGGAATACTGGAATTCTCGGCCCAACGGTATTGGGAGCAACAACTGGGTTGTCTCCTCGTCCAAGTCAGCCAGTGGAAAGCCCATTGTGGCAAACGATCCGCACCTTGATGCGAGGATTCTCCCGGGCGTATGGTATCCGTGCGAAATAATCACGCCTGATTTCCGGGCGGTGGGAGTCATAATCCCGGGGATTCCAGGCATGGTGATCGGCAGGACTTCCCACGTTGCCATGGGGGTCACCAACGCGTACGGCGACTGCCAGGACCTCTATGTGGAGACAGTGGACCCGCAGGACCCGGGCCGGTATATGGAAGGAACCTCTTCTATCCCGTTTCGCATTATTACGCAAACGCTCAAAATTCGTGACAAGGGTGCTCCGACCGGGTACAGGATGGAAGACTTCCGGATCAGGTTCACGAAACGAGGACCTGTGGTGTCCGGGATCCTTCCCGGCCTGGGGTCTGACAGAGTGATCACCCTCCGGTGGGCCGCGTCCGAGACCATGGAGCCTTCGATCGGCCTGGAAGCGGCGCTCACTGCAAAATCCGTCACGGACTTGCGCACTGCCCTCGGGAATCTGAATTTCATCGCCCTCAACTGGGTCTTCGCCGATTCCGCTGGGAACACGGGGTGGCACGTTTCCGGCAAATTGCCCATAAGGTCCCAGAAGGACTCCACCCTTCCTTACCGGGTCCGGGATGGATCGGATAATTGGGTGGGATGGATCCCATTCCACGAAATGCCACATGCAGAAAACCCTGCACGAGGGTGGATCGGTACGTGCAATCACAAGACAACTGCCGCTGACTACCCGTATTACTTCAGCTCCTATTTTTCTCCCTCGTACCGGTATCGCAGGCTGAAAGAACTTCTGGATGCACCGGGCTCAAAATCCGCGCCGGAGCACTGGCAGTACGCTCGCGACACGATGAACGT
>CAYZET010000583.1:0-2663 GCA_964477215.1 uncultured Syntrophaceae bacterium
TGGCGCCGGTGTTTGTCCGAGGAATCACCCCTGACTGCCCTGGACGGCCGAGGCCAGCTTCCATCTATCAAGCATCTTGATGAGCTCGTTTTCGGAGAGTGACAGCTCGCACGGAGCGCCAGGGTTCCTTTCCAGCGTGACCCGAGCGGCTTGAAGAATGATTCTCCGGCACACCTCCTCGATGTCACCGCCGGTCAAGCCTTCGGACGCCTGCGCAGCGCGCAAGAATTCTCCTGAGAAACAGATGGCTTCCCTTTGAAGATACCTGTGGAATATAAGAGCCCTCTCGTCTGTGCTGGGCTTCCGCATCTTAAGCTCTGCGCCGAATCGACCTGTTCCCCTAAGCGCCGGAGGAACGTCTTGCGCTCGATTCGCCACCGCAACTACTAGAACAGGTTTTTCCGCGCTTATCGCGTTCATCTCCATAACAAGCTGATTTACAATCCGATCGATCACTTTTGAGTCTGACCAACCGGATGACGTCATGGCATCCACCCCATCGAGAACGACGATCGTCGGGGCCAACTCCCTGGCTTGACGGAATAGCTCCCTGATATTTCGTTCGCTCTCTCCCATGAATTTCGATATCAGTTCAGGCCCTCTGATCTCTATGACATTGAAGCCGCTTTCCTTGGCCAGCGATCTGGCCATGAGGGTTTTTCCAACCCCCGATGGGCCGGTGATCAAGAGGCCTTCAGGGTGGTTGATCCCCATTCCCGAAAGAAACGCCACATGTTGTAACGGCCAAAGAATCATCTCTCTCAGATATTCGATCTCAGGCTCGTACCCTGCTATACGGTCCCATCCGGCATCTCGGAGATCCACGTTAAAATTTCGGCTCGAAGCCGGCCTCATGTTCTTGAGCGTCTCCTCGAAATCCTCTTGCTCCACAGTGATGGCGTCGACGAAGTCCTGCGACAGGGTCTGTTCCGTATCCTCCAAGCCTGGCAGAATGCGTCGGAGAGCCCGGAAGCCCGCTTCCTGGCAAAGCGCCATGATATCTGCTCCTACGAATCCGTGGGTCCTTTCTGCCAGATCCTCTAGGTCGACGTTTCCGAGTGGCATGTTTCGAGTGTGTATCTGAATGATTTCCTTTCTTCCGGACCTGCCCGGAACACCCACCAGAATTTCCCTGTCGAATCTCCCTGGTCTCCTCAACGCGGTGTCGAGCACGTTAGGCAGATTGGTGGCAGCGAGAACTATGACTTGTCCTCTATCCTGCAAGCCGTCCATCAAAGCGAGCAGCTGTGCTGTTATTCTGCGTTCTACCTCTGCTTCCGCAGTGTCGCGCCGTGGCGCCAGAGCATCGATTTCGTCGATGAAGATGATAGCCGGTGCATTTCTTTGGGCTTCGTCGAACGTAGCTCGAAGCTTGGCTTCAGACTCCCCGTAATGCTTGTCCATGATTTCTGTGCCGATAAGGCTCTTGAAATAGCAGCCGGTCTCACCTGCGACAGCGCGAGCGATAAGCGTTTTCCCTGTACCTGACGGGCCGTGGAGAAGAACGCCTCTCGGAGGCTCAATTCCGAGCTTCTCAAATATTTCCGGATGCCTGAGAGGAAGTTGCACCACCTCCCGCACCTTGCGGATAGCCTCTTTCAATCCTCCCACGTCAGCGAAGGTGGTATCGTTCTTAGACAGATAGGCATTCCCCGCCGCATCCACTAGGTGAAGAACGGTTGCCCTACTCACCCTAGAAACCCCTTCGGGAGCGGTCTCGATGATCCTTAGGCGGAGAGTGTCACCTCGTTCGGTTTCCACAGTCAGGTAGTCACGGCCGGTTAGAACCGCGCCTTGAGCCTTTTCGAGCATTGCCCTCAGTTGGACACGAGTGAGGGCACTTTCCGATGGCACCTCGAGGGTAACTCGTTGCGTTTCCTTACAAATAGCTTTGCGGAGCCTGACCTGGCTGTATAGCTGAAAGCCGCTCGTCTCCATAGTGTGACCGTCCAGAGAGATCATTCGAGTGTCGATCCAACGATTGGGATGGGTCCTGGCCTGAACGACACATCCATGGACACCGACGATCTCGACAGGGTCTCCTTCATCGAGGTTCAGACGCTCCATAAACGCGGGAGATATGTATGCTGCCCCGTATCCAGGATGCTCGTCCACGACCTTGGTGACCACAAAGCTATATGTGGGATTAACGTGATGCCCACAGTCGCAATCTTCTTTCGAATGCCAGGTTCCGGGCAAATGATCCTTGCAGTGACAATCCATGAATCGACTCCCTCACATCTTGGGCTATTTCCCTTGGAGCTCCAGTGCGCATTACCTCTGGTCAGTAGACTACGCGGCCTCCGCTTGCTGACGCCAAACCAATCCTCGCGCATGCCTGTTCGATCAATCTTTCATTTCGCGTTTCAACACCTTCACTACGGGGCTCGACAGGCAAACAATCGGACGGCGGCCTTGTTCCACACCGCCGTTCACTTCATTTAGCCTTCCATGCCTCGGCCTTGAGCCAGGATTTCAGTCTCTCAGTCAGACCGCAGGCCCTGTTCTTGCACGCGTAATGCTCGACCGATTCGTCGATAAGCTCCTGAGGAGCTTCCACTTCCGAGATCACCTCATAGTCGCAATGGCTCTGGCGTACTAGCATGAGGCGTGCCGGTTTGTCGACTGCATTAATCTTGAAGTACGCTGCCTCCTCACCGCAC
>CAYZET010000584.1:0-2652 GCA_964477215.1 uncultured Syntrophaceae bacterium
CGGCTTCGGATCTTTTGCAGAACCTGCTGAAAGCGAGTTGGATCGGCCATGGAGAGGTGCGCACGTTTGCCACGCCGAGAAGACTTATCTTTACTGTCGCCGATGTGGAGCCTCTGCAGGCTGCAAGGGAGATTGAGAAGACCGGTCCCCCCGTAGGCGCCGCATACGACGAAAAGGGAAATTTCACAAAGGCCGCCGTCGGGTTTGCGCGTAGCCAAGGAGTGGACGTTTCCGAGCTTGTGGTTGTCAAGACGGCGCGGGGAGAGCACGTTGCGGTGAGAAAGGTCGAGGAAGGGCGGCCCACGGTTGACGTGCTTGCGGAAGCGTTACCCGGCCTCATGGACCGAATTGTGTTTCCAAAGACCATGCGATGGATGGATCTCGACGCACGATTCGCGCGACCTGTACACTGGATCGTTGCCGTGCTCGGCGGCGAGATCGTTCCTTTCACCTTCGGCAATATTCAGAGCGGCAACATGAGCAGGGGACACCGGTTCATGGATCCGGAGAGCTTCCCCGTAACCTGCTTCGAAGATCTGCGATCAGGTCTCGAACTGCGCGGCGTAATACTGGATCAAGAGGCCAGGAAGCGGATCATTCGAGAGAAAGCCGGCGAGCTGGCAGCCCGCGAAGGAGTCCATGTCCTGGACGATGCAGAGCTTTTGGAAGAGGTTACCTACCTCGTCGAAAGTCCCCACCCCATCATGGGAAAGTTCCAATCTGAATTCCTCGAATTGCCGGCCTCCATCCTTGTCACCTGCATGAAGAAGCATCAGCGCTACTTTTCGGTCCAGGACTCCGAGGGGAGGATCAGAAATTGGTTCATCGCGGTGAATAACACGCCCGTGAAAGATGCGAATGTGTCCATACGCGGACACCAGAGGGTGCTCAAGGCGAGACTGGAAGATGCAAGGTTCTATTATCTCGAAGATCGGAAGGAGCCTCTCGTAAGTCGCCTGGAAGCCTTGAAGGGAGTGGTCTTTCATTCGAAGCTCGGGACTGCGTACGAGAAGGTGGAGCGCTTCACGGTACTTGCACGAAAAATGGCCGAGATGCTGGCACCGGACAGAGTACACGAGGTGGAACGGGCATCAATGCTCTGTAAGTGCGATTTGGAGACAGGGATAGTCTATGAGTTCCCCGAACTGCAGGGAATCATAGGCAGTTACTACGCTCGCATGGACGGAGAGCCTGACGCAGTGGCGACCGCGATTCGCGAGCACTATCTCCCCGCGTACGCAGGCGACGATCTCCCCGAGGGGATCGTGGGAGCTCTTGTCTCGATCGCTGACAGAATCGATACCATCGTAGGATGCTTCAGCGTCGGACTGATTCCCACCGGAGCTGCAGACCCTTACGCTCTCCGGAGAAACGCTCTTGGTATCATTCAAATTCTTATCAACCTGGGACACTCTGTGGACTTGGCCTGGCTGACTCGAGAGGCCGGGGCCTTGCTCGCTGCTAAGCGGACCCGTCCGGAGGAGGATGTATTCTCGGACGTCATGGATTTCATCAAGACAAGATTCATCAATTTCCACACTTCACGGGGCTTTCCTCTCGACGTGGTGGAAGCGGTTGTGCGGGCGCGGTGCGACGATCCCGTCGATGCCCGGCGCCGCGTCGAAGCCCTTCATGAGTGGAAGCAACGGGATGATTTTGACTCCATAGTCATCGGATTCAAACGGGTGGTAAATATCTTGCGAGGCATGCCGGATACCGGTCCGCCCTCTCCGGAGCTCTTTGAATCGGACGGCGAGAGAAAACTCTTCTCCGCATTCAAGAGCGTCTCTGAGCGCGCCCTTCCCCTCATAACGCGGGGAGAGTATGCCAAGGCACTTGAGGAGATCGCGGAGCTCAAGTCGCCCATAGACAACTTCTTCGATGATGTGATGGTAATGGTGGATGTCGAGGATTTGCGGACCAATAGGCTCGCTCTGCTCAGGGAAATCGCGAAGCTTTTCGGGAACGTTGCGGACTTTTCCTTCATAGGCTCGACCGCTGAAAACAAATAGCCGGGCCAATTACGTTACGGCATCTTGCGAGCCTTCAGAAAGGAGGCCAGGTTTTGGCCCGATCCGTCCAAGTTGAGCTTCTTTCGTATGTTCTTTCGGTGGACCAGGACTGTCTGAGATGAAATGCCCATGATCTTGGCTATTTGCTTGGACGACAGGCCGGAACGGATCATCTCGCAAATCCTGACTTCTCTCGGGGTAAGACGGTGATCGCTGGTTATCGGGTCGAAATCGAAGGATGAGAACAGGTTGCTGAGGCCAAATTCCAGTGATTGAACCAGGAACGACACCGTGTCCGATGCAGTTTGAGATTTGAGCTGATCGATAATCGGCTTGATGGTCAAATTGATGTCGTTGGTGATTTTCTTTTCCGCTTCTCTCTTCTGATCGTCAATGCTCTCGATGACCATCCTGAGTGCCTCATTCGTCTTTTCAAGACTCTCCGAATACTTCTCCAGCTCCAACCTCGATGCCTCCAAAGCTCTTGTTCTCTCTTCCACCTTTGCTTCCAAAGATGAGGAATAGGCTTCCAGCGCTTCATGACTGGCACGCAGCGCTTGTTCCGCCTGTCTTATGTTCGTGATGTCCCGGAGTGCACTGATGATAGCCACCGGAGTCCCTCGGTCGTCGCGCAATAAGG
>CAYZET010000585.1:0-2643 GCA_964477215.1 uncultured Syntrophaceae bacterium
TTGGGGACCAGGAATATAGTGGCTGCAACCAGAAAGGCGCCAAGGCAACCGCCGGTCCACATCCACCACGGAAGGGACACAAGGGAGGACAGAGCTGGCCAGTGAAGTCGGGCAATTGCCACGCACACCACGAGGCTCAGCGTGCCAACTGCGAACGAAATGAGCGCAGCCAACATGTTCCCATTTACGACTCCACTCAACTGACTGTTGATCCCCGCCTGAGTGGGTGCGCACGCCCCTGCGACAAAGGCAAGAAGAACATAGAAGAATTCCATCATCCAAAGCCCCTCGCTTCAGTTCAGGCCCATGCACTTGACCGGCCTCATTAGATCACGGAGGCGCTAGTATAATATGGAAATGTCTCGCGGCGCCACTGACTGATGGATTATATTCTAAGAAGCGATAGTCGTCGGTACCAAACGGATCGAGAGGATGTCATGCCCGAGCTGAATGTTTTCTCTGCGTGCTTTTTTGCTGTCTTTCTCCTGCAATACTTATCCTCCGTGTGCATCGAGAAGCTCAATCTGGCTCACCTTAAACGTGTGGGCGACACGGTCCCTCCGGGGCTCCAAGGTTTTGTCGATTCTGAAAAGCTCAAGCGCATGAACGCGTACACAGTGGACAGAACCCGGCTGTTTCTCGTAGAGAAATCCATCGGGGACGCCGTCCTGGCTGCGCTCCTTCTTACGGGATTTCTTCCCTGGTTTGGGAGCCACGCTTCTTCAGCGGATCTCTCGGAAATAGTGGCTGGATTCCTGTTCTTTCTTTTGGTGGGGGCCATCTTCTCAGTGTCGGGCATCCCGCTGGGTTGGTACCGCACCTTTGTGGTCGAAGAAAGATACGGGTTCAACCGGTATGATACGAGAACCTGGCTCCTGGATCTCGCTAAAAGCGCAGCCCTTTCCCTTGTGCTCCTGGCAGTGGTGCTGATTCCGGTCCTGTGGATGATTCGCGCGCATCCCGCCACGTGGTGGCTGCTGGCTTTTCTGTTTGTCTCCTTCTGCGAATTCCTGCTCATGGTGCTGTACCCCGTCCTCATCGCCCCGATTTTCAATACGTTTCGCCCCCTGGGGGACAGAGAACTGGCTGACAAAGTTGAGGAACTGGTAGACCGCGCGGGAATGAAGAGTCGGAGCATTGTCGAGATGGATGCGGGCCGTCGGAGCACACATTCCAACGCGTACGTCGCAGGTCTCGGCAAGAGCAAGCGAATCGTGCTCTTCGACACGCTCATCGAGAGACATACTCATGGTGAGATTCTGGCCGTACTCGCTCACGAGATCGGACACTCGCGACTCAACCACATAATGAAATCCTTTGCCTGGACATTTCTGGCTACGCTCGCTGGCTTCTACCTGACGTATCGCCTCATGAACGAGCCATGGGTGTACGAGACCTTCGGCTTATCCCGATCTCAACCGTACCTTGCTTTGTTCGTCGTCGGAGTCGGTCTTCGCAAGCTAGGATACTTCCTCAAACCCATTGCTGCCGCGGTTTCGCGCCTGTTCGAGCGACAGGCCGATGCCTTTTCGGCAGCCTTGCAGGGATCCGGCGAGGATTTGGCCTCCGCGTTGAAAAAGATGGCGGCCCACAATCTGGCCAACCTCAATCCTCACCCCGTGTACGTGTGGTTCCACTACTCGCATCCTCCCCTGCCGGAACGGATCGCAAGTCTGGAGAATGGGGGTCAGGTCTTGTTTTTTGATCCACATTCCGCTGACAGTCGTTCGCGAGTGGGCCGCTGAGAAGCGAATTTCAACGAGCGCTTTCTCATCTCGCAGCCCGAAAAGATGGCCTGGCTGCTTTCGTCATGGATGCCCTTGCCCGGGGGCGATCTCTCCCTTCGGCGCTGGTCCTGTGGCGAATCACGATCGCAATTCTCATGCGTAAGTCCTCATGAGTAATTCCCACCAAATGTCTGAAGGAGAAAAACCTTCCGTACAAAGAACCATTCGCTCGAGCGTCTCTTGTCACGAGTGCGGACCAACTTCGTACGACACCGGGCAGCCGCCATGGTTCATGTGTACCGTCGCCATTGGCTGCAAGAATTGCAGCCATGTTCGGGATCCATGGTTTTCCATGACCTTACAGAGAGCAGGATAGTTCGACAGCGAAGGAAAACGTGAAAAAACAAGACCTGATTCCAATCACAGAATGGGATTGGCAAGGGCGGGAACGTACGGTATTGTTCTGGGAAAGGTCTTGATCCCCGGAAGATACCGGAAAGATTCAAGGGTTATCGGCTATGGACATTGAACAATTGTTGGAAGAAAAGAGAGAAGAAATACTGCAGATCGCTTACCGGCATGGGGCCAAGAATATACGTCTGTTCGGCTCCATAGTCCGTGGAGAAGCCGGTGAATCAAGCGATATCGACATACTAGTTGAAGTTGGCGAAAATCCTTCCCCGTGGTTTCCAGGAGGGCTTATAGCTGATCTCGAAGAATTGTTGGGAAGACGGGTCGATGTTGTCACCGTCGGAGCCTTACATCCAAAGATCCGGGAGCGTGTATTGCAAGAGGCGGTTCCCCTATGAAAGATGATCGCCTCTATCTCGTTCATATCCTCGATTGCATTGATCACATCTTGCAGTTCACCAGTGACGGCAAGAATTCGTTCTTGGCTGATCGCAAAACGCAGGAC
>CAYZET010000586.1:0-797 GCA_964477215.1 uncultured Syntrophaceae bacterium
CTTCTGGGGGAGAGGGTTAGGGTGAGGGGGACTCCCAGGAGACAAAGGCAATGATCATCGTCATTCCCGTTGCCGATGACCCTGAAATACGTACCCGTACTCACGACATCCCGCGCTATGGTTCCGAGGGGTTTGACCAAACGGGGCTTACGAGACTGGGAAAATCATGCGCATAGCGCTGATATTTGAGGCAGTTTTCGGTGTGAAATTCGCGCTCTTCTGGGGTGGGGCTCCGAGTGGGCCGCGCTGGAATGCCCACCGCAACGGTGTTGGCCGGTATCACCGCACCGGGGGGCACTACTGCCCCGGCAGCCACGATGGCTCCTTCTTCCACATGCGCTCCATCGAGAACAACGGCCGCTATTCCGATCAGCACGTGGTTCCCTATGGTGCAGCCGTGTAAGACCGCCCTGTGGCCGACGATGACTCGATCTCCTATTGTCAGAGGAAAGCGTCCCCCTGTCACGTGGAGCATACAGAGGTCCTGAATGTTCACCTGGGAGCCGATTCGGATGGAATGCACATCGCCCCGAGCAACCGTATAGAACCAAAGGTTGCTTCGGTCTCCGATTTCCACGTCGCCGAGCACGATCACGCCAGGAGCGAGAAAGACGTCTTTGCCGAGCCTCGGCCTGATTCCTTTGTATTCATAAAGCATTGCGATAACCTCTGCCCGTCTTTACCCCATTCTCTGGGGCCGAAAAGAGGCAGTCTTTCAGATCGGAACCCCTGTCCTATCCGGCGCTTCCTTCACCAGAAGGGAGAGGATTGACTAATCGGTTCTTGTCGGATTCACG
>CAYZET010000586.1:807-2576 GCA_964477215.1 uncultured Syntrophaceae bacterium
GACCAAGAGAGAGCGCTCTGGTGCGTTGAGGATTGAAGCCAGCATCGAGCTTTCGGATCTGCTCGAGGGCTACCTTCCTCTTGAACGGTCTGTACCATTGGAATCGTATGAGGAGCACTTTTCCAGCCAGAGGGCCGGTCCGAGCCGCATGCTCCTTGACATCTTCAGGATCGAAATAGCCCATCTCGTCGATATTGTTGTAAAGGTTTCTGGGCTCGTCCAAATGCCAGTCTTCTACTCGGCCACTTCCCACGATCCCGATCGAGTTGACATAGAACAGCAGCGGCAGCCCTCTGCGCATTCGTTTGAGCGCGGTGGGATAGCAATAGGTAATAGTGTTGGCGAAGATCCGCCTGTAGGGTCGGAGGATCTCGTTGCCGAAAAGGCTGTCTTGCTCGGCATCTTCCCTGGGCATATCAATAAGGCTCTTCGCCCGTTTTCTTTCAAGGGGCAGAAATAAGGGCTTCTCATTGCGTCCATCGACACGAAGAGGAAAAAAGAGAGTTTCGAGCTCATGCATCTCCAGCACTCTCGCCGGAGGATGCACGATGATGTCGTTTCCGCTCCGGGTAATCCGGTGCCACGCGCTGAACACGAAGGGCAACCTGTACTCGCCTCGTATGCGATAGCCGAAGCCTTCTCCTTCGGATCGAACCTCGCAGCCGAGAGAGACGAGGAATTCGTGCAGAAGGTCCATGACCCGGGAATAGGGGAGAGATCCGTACCGGAAGTACTTGCAAAGCCTGACTCGGGGTCTGCGGTCCGGAACGAAGCTCGAGGACATTCCTTCAAAGATGAAACCGCACGCTCGGAGGCACTGCACAACCGGGGTGGCGAGGGACTGGGGAACGCGGACGAGCACTCTTGATACCCGAACCTCGGCCCATTCAATGATCTCCTCCCTGAGAAACCGGACGTCGATGCCCATCTGTACTGCCGCTGGCGCGAATCCGAGCGCGTGAAGGCGCACCTCTTCATTCTGATCTCGGCTCCAGATCGAGCAGCATAGTATGCTCTTGTCGGCCTCGAGAACTGTGCATACGAGCTTCGATCTGGACTCGTGGTCGAACAATCCGCCGATCAGGTCGATAAGACTGGGCTCCTCGTCACTCCACGGAGTCAGAATCTTCCGGATTGCCGGAACATCGTTCCGGGAGGCAGGCCTGAGAATCATCTGCATCACGGTTCTTGCACTCGCGAGCCAATCGGTGTCATAGTTATCGTCATGGAAGGAGAGACAGCGGCTGATCGGAGCCACGTCCACGGCAGTGACGAAGGCGGACGCTTCCAGCGCCCCTTTTGACATTGCGATGCGGCACGCTTACCCTCAGCCTTGCTCGCATTATCATAGGGAAAACGAGTTACAATTTCAACCGGAGATCGGGACGGAGTGTTGAATGAGTGTTCTTTGTGATTCTTGGATGGTCGTCGGGGCCAAAGGTATGCTGGGTATGGATCTTGTCCGTCACCTCCGCGATTCCGGGATTGAGACCGTGGCTTTGGACATTGAAGACGTGGACATCTGCGACAGGGACTCCGTAGCCGCAGCGCTCGATGAGTACAACCCTCGCGTGGTCATCAACGTGGCGGCGATGACTGACGTGGATGGGTGTGAGGACCGCATTGAAGACGCATACCGCGTGAACGCGCAGGGTCCCCGCAATTTGGCTTTGGCTGCTTCCACGAGAGGGACCTTTCTGGTCCACGTGAGCACGGATTATGTTTTCGATGGGAAAGGAAAAAGACCGCACAGGGAAGACGACCCGATC
>CAYZET010000587.1:0-2571 GCA_964477215.1 uncultured Syntrophaceae bacterium
GCACCGGGAGGAAACTATGCTCTTGACTTCCTCCTTCTTAAAGGTGTTAGGCGGCGCCTGCCGCTTCAACGCCAAGGGGAGAGACTACGCATCAAAGTACTTGACGACAGCGAGGTTCTCCGCGGATGTCGTGTCCCAGGCACCAGTCTGTCCTCGTTGAAGAATGGCTTTGTGCTGGTAGTCAGGGTAGAACGGACCACTCGGAGAGAATGCAAGAGCGGCTGCCATGTTTTCCGTGCCCGAAAGGATGAAGGGCGAATAGAGCATCATGAAGAACTTGTCCACCTTTCGAATGTGCCGAAGAAAGAGACTGTGATAGTGATAGCTCCTGACAGGGTCACCCGAATTGTAGGCTCGACGCAGAGGCGTATCGAGCACGATGACCGTAGAACTTGGCCTGTCGGCGATTCTATAGATAACCGATGCGCCGACAGTGCCGATGATGATGAACTCGCCCTCCTTGAATCCGGTGTTTGATCCAACGGTGATTGATGAAGATCCGAGGGATGCGTTTGCGCTGAGGGTGGTATTTCCACTCTGGTTGCGATCGATCAAAGCAACAGAATTGAACTTCGTCCAAGTGATCCAGTCTGTTGATGTCGCGTATATGATGTTCCAGATTCTTGAGCCATCGAGCGTCGTTTGCGAATTGGCGCCGATATAGAGATAGATCTTGCGAGGGGATACTGATTCATCAATCCGGATGTCACCGGGGAGGACGCCCCAATCGTCAAGCTGACCGGAGGTTCCTTTGGTGATGATGGGATTCGAAGCGTATCGTGTCCAAGTAATTCCATCAGAAGAATAGGCGTATCCGATTTCGGACTTTGTTGGGGACACGTTGTCAAAGCCCGCGTACAGCATTTTCCAGCGCTTGGCAGGATCCCACTCATCTTTGTCGTAAAAGACGACAGGAAACATGACCCCGCCCTGCTCGAAACCGCTACCCGTGGGGGAGAGAATTGGATTGCCGCTGTTGGCTCGCGTAAAGGTCACTCCGTCGGTAGAGGTTGCCAACCCAATCCGCCAGACAGGCGAAGCGTTTGCTTGGCTGCCAGTGTAAAGAGATAATATGTGCCTCCGACTTTGATGCAGTAGGGTTCTTTGACGTTAACCGAATCCCAACCGGACCCGGGAGTCCCGACGGGAGAGAGAATGGGATTTGACGGATGCTTGAGCCACTCAACTCCATTGTTGATGCTGTGCGCACGGCCAATCCGATAGGATTGAGTCCCGTCGCTCGAACCATTGTAGAATGCCTCGAGCAGATCAAGCGAATGATTCAGTAACATGGCAATCCCTTGAAAGATGTGAAGAGTTAGTGTTCCTTCCTTGCTACGAGGAACAGCAGGGCGCCTTTGTTGAAGGCATTTTCGACTAGTCGCCAGATTGGCGACAAAGACAAGACGAGATGTGCAATTGGTGCAGACAGAAAAGGGGTATCAAGTGGCAATGTTGGTTCACTGCGGGGTCGGATCGAATTCGAATAGGACGAGATCCGCTGAAAGTCCATGGCAAGGTAGTTCAGTACGTCTGCGTAGTCAGTGCCAGCCTGAGTTTCAAAGTGCTCAACGCGAAACCCGTTCTTCTTACAGATCGTTTTCAGAGTGGATTCGGTGAACATGTTCATGTGTCCAGGATTTCCGGGACCGCCGAGGCAATGATAGCACTTCTCACGCAGGAGTCGGACGTGAAGGCAATCGAAATTGGGAACGGTGATGGCGACTAGACCCTTGTCGGAAAGCAACTGGTGACAGTATTTGAGGACGGCATCGGGATAAAGCATGTGCTCAAAAGTTTCCCAGAGTGTGATTAGATCGTATTTCTCGCCGGCTTCGACTAGGCCCGGAGCGAGCTCCTCGAAGAAACCTTGACGAATCTTGACTTTGTGAGCCGTGGATCCGCGTTCGGCGGCAACAGAGTAAAATTCAATTCCGGTTGGATCAAATCCATGGTCTCTGGCAACCGAGAGGAAATTGCCAGTGAAGCTCCCGACGTCGAGCACACGTTTGCCTGGCGCTTTCCGAGAGATTATAGAGAGGTAGTCAGAAAAGCGCCGCCGATCGTCGAGAAGTGAAGCGGAGGAGAGTTTTGCGTCAACGAGTGCATTGTTTACGGGATCAAGTTCGGCGGCAAGCTCCCGGGAGTAGGCTCTCCATTGATCATAAAGAAGCGCGGGTGAACTATAAACCATTCTGCAAGCACCACATAGCAAGTACTGGTATCCGTCCTCAGTAGACCAGAGGGGTTCAGCTTGCGAGGCGCCACACATGGGACACTCGCGCGAAGGGGCCTGAGCGATGAATCGAGCCTTGTTTCGATCCCAGATCTCGTACAACCGAACCCAAACCGCCCCGGATAGGAACTCCGTGCTGCTCTTAACGGATTTCTTTCCGAAGCCGATCAAAGCAAGCGCAGAAGAGGCCAGCTTGATAGATAGGCGCATTGCCCTTAGCACAAAGGACCTGATTGCGGATAGCATAGGGGTAGTGGTTGGGTTTGTTTGATGGAAATGAGCTAAGTGTCGTGGACCCTGGTTGACGGCGGGCGCCGCCTAACGGCCGGAGCTAA
>CAYZET010000588.1:0-305 GCA_964477215.1 uncultured Syntrophaceae bacterium
GAAGAATCGCGCGCTCTATCGCCCCGACGGCACCAAGCGCATCGCCGACAACGCCCTCGTTGCCATGACCCTGCTCATCGCCGAGAGTCGCCCGGCGGAGAAGTCTATACTCACCAGCGTCGTCGTCAACCTCATCAATGAGCGGAACCCATGAATCGCCCGTGGCCGAAAGTGAAGCTGGGAGAGGTGCTGCGGCGATCGGATTTGACAATATCTATCGTTTCTGACGCTGAGTACCGCGAGGTGACGGTAAGACTCTGGGGCAAAGGTGTTGTGCAGCGGGGAGCTGTCACGGGGGTGGGAAT
>CAYZET010000588.1:315-2568 GCA_964477215.1 uncultured Syntrophaceae bacterium
AGGCTCCCGGCGTTTTGTGGCGGAGGCTGGACAGCTCATTCTATCGCGTATAGATGCCCGCAACGGCGCTATCGGTATCGTTCCTCCGGATCTTGACGGGGCAGTTGTAACCAATGATTTCCCACTTTTCGATGTGAATCCAGCGGAAATCGATTCTTCATTTCTGAATTGGCTTACAAGAACGCGCGATTTTGTGGAGCTCTGCCAGAAGGCGAGCGAAGGGACGACCAACCGTGTCCGTCTACAGGAGGATCGTTTCCTTTCCCTCGAAATTCCCCTGCCGCCGTTGGCGGAGTAGCGGCGGATCGTGGCGCGGATCGAGGAGTTGGCCGCCAAGGTCGATGAGGCCCGCGACCTTCAGCAAAAAGAGGCGTTGGAAATTCGTCACATTCTACTCGGTGCATTCATGAGCATCTCAGCGCGGGCGCCGCGTAAACCCATGCGTGATGTTGCGCCTTTGGTCCGCCGGCAAGTCGAGGTTGACCCGCTTGGTACGTACCATGAGCTAGGCATTCGTTCGTTTGTGAACGGTACGTTTCATAAGCCAGCGCTCAGCGGATCTGAGATCGGGGAGAAGCGCGTATTCCGTATCGAACCGGGAGATCTGCTTTTTAGCAACGTGTTTGCATGGGAGGGTGCGATCGCGGTTGCCAAACAAGTGGACGCGGGAAGAATCGGTTCACACCGCTTTATCAGTTGCGTTCCCCGCACGGAGATTGCGAATGCGGAGTTCCTGCGTTTCTATTTCTTGACGGATGAGGGCTTGGGGAAGATAGGTGTCGCGTCCCTAGGAGGAGCGGGACGGAACTGTACCCTAAGCTTGGCTGCACTTGCTGCTATTGAAGTTCCGGTGCCCGCAATGTGCGACCAGCGGTGGTTCGAAGCGCTGCAAGTGAAAACAGATACTTTGAATCACTTGCGCGCTGAAACCGCCGCCGAACTCGACGCCCTGCTGCCCTCCATTTTGGATAGGGCGTTCAGGGGGGAACTCTGAATATAATGGCGATGGGGGTGGTATGGTATGGTTCTTCCAGGCGGGTGGAAGCGGAGGGAATCGGCCATGTCACAGAATGAAGTGAATGAGGACCAGGTGCTGCGCGCCCTCGATCAGTTGTCGCCGGCGGCCCGGCGCAAGGCGCTCGCCCGACTTATTCGCGGATTCGTTGTGCTTGATCGCCTTGTTGACCGGAATCGCGAAAGGATCGAAGCGCTCCGCCGGGCGCGCGGTCTGGAATTTGGCCGCTTGACCGAGGAAGAGCGCGAGCGGTTCATCGACGATCTCTTACATCAGGCGCCCTCAGGAAAGGTACCGGACACCTTTCGAAGGCTAACTGATTGATTTTACTGGAGGCCGGAAATGAATTTGTCCCATGGGGGTGTGGCAAGTCGCCAATCGTGCTGCGCTGAATCTTCGGCCGATGGTTGCGGAGTGACGGACTGGCGGGATGCTGAGATTCCCCTTGGGGCGGATGGACCCTTGCGGTAGACTCCCGGTACAGGGAAGATCGGGCGAGGCCAAGCTGAGCCGGAGATCGGCGATGACCGAAGACGACCTGAGGATCTTTCATCGACTGGCTGCATGTATCCGTGAGCGCTTCCCGCAAGCTCGCGTTTGGGCGTATGGCTCCCGGGCGCGCGGCGAGGCGAGCTGGGATGCGGACTTCGATGTCTGTGTCGTGCTGGACGAGTTGGATGTTGCCGCGGATCAGACCCTTTCGGATATCGCCTGGGACGTCGGCTTTGCCAATGGTCGCGTGATCACCATTCTCCCGTTCTCGCGAGAGGATTTTGAGAGAGGCCCCTTCTCGGAGAGCGTGCTGGTCGAGGCGATCCGGCGCGAGGGGATTGCTGCATGATGACGCAGAATCTCGCCGCGCTGATCCGGTAGCGGATCGAACAGGCCGATGAGGCGCTACAGGCGGCGCGGATCCTCTTGCGGGAAGGGTCCTTGCGCGCCAGCGTGAATCGCTCGTATTCCGCGATGTTCTATGCCGTCCTTGCCCTCTTGGCATCGCGGAAAGAAGAAACATCGAAACATAGCGGGGCTATCGCCCTCTTCGACCGTCTCTATGTGCACACCGAGGTCTTCCCGACGGACTTCTCGAAATGGCTGCGCCGAGCCTTCGACTTGCGGACACGTTGTGACTACGGCACCACGGTGACGATCACTACAGAGGAGACGGCGGATCAGATCGCCCATGCATCTTGCTTCCTTGCTGCCGTCCGTCAGGAGTGTCAACGTCTGATCGACTC
>CAYZET010000589.1:0-2566 GCA_964477215.1 uncultured Syntrophaceae bacterium
AAGAGCTTATTCGATCGGAAGGCCTCTCTGATCCCTCGGTCGGTCAATTCGTGAGCCGGATGGGCCTTGTCCTCGCTGTAAAGGACCAGAATCCTTTTCGTCTCCTTTGGTTCCAGGGCGTACAACGACTGACAGAGGAAAGGCAGCACGACAACTGCAATCAGGGCTGATCTTCTGATCTTCATGAAAATTGGTAGCCTCGGCATGGTTTTCATCGCCACCCATCGTAATTCGGTGACAATGGCGTCCTAGGATCTCCAAGGGTTACTGTTGCCTAAGCACATTTACTGCAGCCCTGTCCCTTCAAGCCCTCAAATGCGTGGAACTTCTAACTGTCCCCTTCCACGAGAGAGTGTTCTTCAGTCTTTCCGAAGTTATATCATCCGCGTCAACTTCGCAACCATTATCCCAAGACCACGGTCGAACACCGTTTGTTATTTTGTAACGCGCAATTAGGAGCCTGTCGCGAAACGGTAGAGCTTTGAGGGTTTACAAGTCGGATGATGGTTCATTTTTCGATCAGCCTCATCTACCAAGATTCCGGTTTGGGAAAGCTACGGCAAGAGAGAGATTTTTTCTTGGGAGAATCCAACAATTTCCAGGCTATACCGGGTGTCTCACCTGAAAATAGGCGCACTTCTCCCCTGGTCCAACCACAGATCTCTCGAGAGCTTCAGGATGTTATGGGTCAGGCAGACAAGTTTCCACTGCCCTCTCGCCTTTGCCAGGCCCCAGAGAAGGAAGGCTCGTATTCCTCTCGCCTCTTTGATCTGTCCAAGCCCCGGCTCTATCGTCTCTTTTTGCTTGGAGTAGTCTTGTTGCCCTACTCTTGTCTTGAGCTTGCGCAGTGCCCTGTCAACGACAGAGACGTTGTTGGTAATCCGTCCACGGGGTGCCACGTTTTTTTATTTTGGATAGGTATATGTAAATATCGCTTTTTCTTCGAGGCCTCCTGAGCTTGAATGATGTGGCGAATTCGTGGGACACCATACTAATTTCTGTTGAGAGCCTGGCCGCTCGGTCGCAGCGTAGGGCTCCATGGCTCGTCTGTCTCACACTGTAGTGCGCGGTTATCGGCGCCATGTCGCTCGGCGCGGTGTTCGGTCGATGGACGTGTTCCATTCGGAGGGGAATCGCTGTGAGTATATCGGGATGCTAGGGTGACATTACCAGAAACGAATTCGAACGACTTCTCCGAGGTCCGTCTGGCTTCCGTCCAGCGCGCGTTTAGATTCAGGGAGTGAGCCATGCCAAGGCGTCGTAAGACCTGGGTGTATAGTCCGCCGAGAGAGAAGGAGCCAAAGGTTCCTGATGCAGTGAAAGCCGAGCTGAACCTGAAGGCCCTACATCTGATTGAGGAGAATCCGCGGCGCGAACACGTAAAACCACTGCTGAAGTGACTCCGCTCTGAAATACGTAGGAAACGTTGGTCCAATCAATGAAACTGGCTCGAAAACGATTGGATGTCCCCTTAACGGAGACTCCATTGATGATTCCAGGACTCATTCACCGTCTCTTGAAGACATTAATCCGCCTCACGCTTGGGCAGTAGACATACTCAGGAGTCGATATCATCAGAGCTGCAACGAGGGGGAAATGTTGACAGTAACATCGTGGAACTTTTTCTTGCATCATGTGTATAAGTGTGTAGACTCCTCATGAGCAGTAGCGAGGTCATAAAGAGACTTGAAGCCGATGGGTGATATCAGGTTGGTCAGGTGGGATCTCATCTCCACTTCAAACATCCGACCAAGCCTGGGCGCGTCACGGTTAAACATCCACTCAAGGACATTCCAAAAGGCACTTTTGCGAGCATTCGCCGTCAATCCGGCTTGGATTTCCGATGAGGACCATGGAGGCTGAGAATGAAGACTTACATTGCATTACTCCGAAAAGAAGAGGGCAGCAGTTATGGCGTGGACTTCCCTGATTTCCCGGGATGTATCACGGGGGGTGAGACTATGGATGTCGCCTATAGAGAAGCACCAGAGGCTCTGCAATTCCATATCAAAGGGATGTTGGAAGACGGAGAGGAGATCCCGGAACCGTCCTCTCTCGACAAGATAATGGCGGATCCTGAAAGTGAGGGAGCCATACCGTTCCCGGTTCAAATCCCGGAAAAGAAAACCAGACGTGTCGATATAACTATTCCAGAGGATGTCCTCAAACAGATTGATACGTACGCTCGGAAGCACAGCATGTCTAGATCGGCGTTTCTGACCCGTGCCGCGTTACAGGTCATGAAGGCCGACAAAGGCTGTTACCTCAGCCCTTCATCCATGGGGAACAGGAGCCTTGCCGTGGATTCTGGCAATTCTGATTCCTTGACGAGCAGCTCCAAAATCCGATAAACTTTTTAGGTTGTGGTACGTCTCACACTCATCGCCACCGCGTGAGTCCCGATACATACCGCAGAGGGAGAGCTCGGCGCAGGTGCAACGTATCCGTGGGAACAGTTCCCGCACGATTCAACAGGTGGAGTAAAGCTATGGAAACAGGGACTGAAGTCGTCAAGCGTGGTCATGCCCAAATGCTCAAGGGTGGAGTCATTATGGATGTTGTCACG
>CAYZET010000590.1:0-2563 GCA_964477215.1 uncultured Syntrophaceae bacterium
AGCCCACCTTCTCAGCAAATATAAGAGACGTTCGTAGGGTTTTAATTCCCCCGAGAAGACTCGCTCCAATTCGTCTGCCAATTCGATGAACCAGGTGCCAGGAACTGAGAGGAGTAGTTGTTCCTTGCTCTTGAAATACTGATAAATGGAGGCTTCGGCTATACCGGACTTTCCTGCTATTTCGGCGATGGTTGCGCCTCCATAACCCTTCTTCCCGAATATTTCCGCTGCGACTTCCATTATCGTGCGGCGCCTGAGCTCTCCGCGGCTCGGTTCATCACCGTGTTCATTCCCTAATGTCTGTTCTTGCCTCCATATTGCCGCTTTAATTAACGAGCACAGGGCATCCGCGGCCTCATTGGGATCATAGGGATCGCCGAAGAATAGTCATCGCAAGACAATGCTGTCGATCGCGCCGAAAATCATTTCCAAGACGGGAATAACCTCTATCTCATCGTCCACCTCGTGGTCCCGTATACCCTCTCTTATTGCCTCAATGGCGAAGGCACTGTATCTTCGAATCATTTCATATGCCGGGGACTGGTAGAAGGCAGGTAATGTGCGGAGCTCACGTAGCAAGACCGAGGTGTAGTTCTTGTTGACGGAGAGATCTCTGAGCTGATGCCACAGCAACTTCCGGATCTTGGGCTCGGCCCCCTTCATTCCTTGAAGATGCTCGGTGATGCCTGCCAGCGTTTCTCTAAGGTGTCTTTCCGGAATGGTAACGATCAGATTTTCTTTGGTCTTGAAATATTGGAAGATGGACGCCTCGTGTACACCGGAATCGTTGGAGATATCAGCTATGGTCGTATCGTGAAACCCGCGGGCAGCAAAGATCCGCTCAGCGGATTCTATGATGAGTTGGCGCTTCTTGTCTGCCGAAGGGCTTGTTCGTTTGGCGGATGCCGCCCCTTTTGCAGTGCTTCCGGGCAATCCGGCATAAGCCATCTCTGAGCTCCGGGTAGTGGGATACAATCGCCACTATATATTTGTTTGAAACCGAATACCACCTATATGGTGAGGAGTCAAGGACTTTTGTCAGTTCTTCCAGGGCATGGTACGGCACCGAAAGGACTTGTTGGAATTCAACCCGTATCTACAAGAAGTTGCGAATTAGGCGCGATTCGCCCCGACGGGCGGCAATCTGTTGATCAGGCCCCGAACTATCATAAGCGGCACTTCATCCTGAGCATGACGCATACATACCGAAAGAAGACCTCGGGTCTCCCGATCTCAGGCTCATATCTCAGCATAACAGACCGGTCTCCCGTAATCCAGCCAGAAAGGTGAGGACCGGACTACGTGTCCTCGCCAGTCGTGCCCCGCCACCCGGTGATCCTGTCACTTGACATTACAGTGGCTCGCCCATGTGGAAGAGGAATGTTGATGACGTCCTTCTCCATCGGTCGCAAGTCGAGAAGCCGTCATCCGTCTTGTCTCAAATTACTCGCTTCGATCGGCTCCCCCTCTTGTCTTCCTTCTATTGATGAGTCCTTCTTATCCGGTTTCGTTGCTGTGAGGAGTGATCTCAGCCGGAGACTCGCCATCGCCACGGTTCTCGGGCGAGAATCCGCCGCCACACACCAGTGCGAGCCACTTCCACGCCCGTCCCTCCATCTCTCCCTTCTTCCCTTGGTCCAGCGCTGCTCCTGCAGGAGAGAAGGGTCCACCTCGGGCCGCTCCCGGCCGAGGATGACGTGGAGACCCAAGCTTTGGAAAGGGCAGCACATCTTCTCGCGCACGTGATGGTCATGTTCCTCTGTCGAGAGACGCCCTCAGATGGAGGAGTCCGGACACAGATGGGAAAGATCCCTGTGAATCTCGGCGGCCCGAAGAGTTGCGGGATACCGGCAAATACCGGGGGCCGTCTGTCCTGGATGGACGACGCTTGCTGCCATAGAGCTCTTGGGGGTGATGCCCCCTCTTCACCCAGTCATGGTAGCGGATACCGCGCTCCCTCGCTCGGCGGACAGATGTCCGGCGGGTCACGCATCCATATTTGTTTAGGAATTCGGACACTTGAACCTATCGAGACGGGCGAGCTGCGGGGGACCCAGGTCCTGTAACCGGCTGTGGATACAGGGCACTCCTTCTGGGAATGAGCCCGAAAAATTTTTTTCTAGGACGTGCAAAAAGTCTTGACATAGTTTTTATATAAGTTATATTCGTATGGAAGGCGTTACCAAGTCTCGGTCAGCGACACCTTCGAAGCCTGGATGTATGCGCAGCCAGACCTATTATCCCAATTGAGCATCGGGGCTCCGAAGCCACTCAGCAAAGGCAGGCCAGTGTGAGCAAAAAGGATGGTGGTCAGGAGAATAGTCGGACCCGTCCCAGGAAGGAAGAACAGGCCGACGCCATTGCACTAATTGACAGGGTGTACTCTGGAGCGCCTCGACCGGAATATTGTCGGGAAAAGCTTGGTTCGGCCACCATCGGGGCAGGAATTAGCACCTCCCTGAGTGCACAAGATCGGACGACCATATTGCAAGCCGAGTTTGAGAGGTAAGAAGATGAGGTACGCGGAAACAGGGTTTAATCTAGAGGTCGATCTGACCCGAGG
>CAYZET010000591.1:0-2561 GCA_964477215.1 uncultured Syntrophaceae bacterium
CAACGCTCGTGGAGACCTTCAAGAAGGCAGCGCTTTACTGTTACAAGAAATTCAAGTAACCGTTCAGAGGGTATCCGGTAACAGGGACGACTCCGCCGTCCCTGTTACCGGATACCCTCTGAACGGTTACGAATATTTTATATTTAGTATAGGCCCCCGGGGGGCTTCTTTTCAGCAATCATGCGGCATTTCCGCTGTTCATGCATGCAGGGACGGGGGTGCAATACCCGATCTTGCAGACAGGAGGCGCAAGGACCGACGTTCCTGTGGAATGCTCATGGCCACTGTCTCTTGTCCTTTTTCTGTGGAAGGGAGCGGATGATCTCGTGGAATTCCCGGGCGAAGCGGACCCGACACCACACGAACCTGCCCTGAGGCATTCCTGCCGTTTCTTCAGTGTCCTCGGACCCTATCACCCATCTGACCACGTTCCGACGGGCAACAAAGATGCCGATCATAAAGGACCTATCGGCAAGAACCACGAGTTCGCGTTGCTTGTCCTGTTCGATTATCCATCTGAAATGATTTCGCCATTTCTTCACGGACTCTCGCCCAAGAAGAGGCCTTTGTTGAGTGCCTTTAGCTGATTCTCTCTGCCAACAGTGCCGTTTTGCGGAGAGCATTCCCACAGGCTGACGTTCTGACAGGCATCATGAAGCCCCTTCCGTCCTGCCATCCTTCGAGGACTCTTGTCCCCTTTCCCTCCTTTCTTCTTTGCCCTGTTTCTTCTTTCCCCTTCTTTCTATTGATGGGGTTATAGAGGGGGCTTCATTGAAGGGTACAATGAATTGATGTCCGTGCGTACCTATCCCGTGGCCTCTCCAGCGTCTCCTCAAAAGGAACCCTCCAAGACTTCTATTATATATTTAAGGGGTTAATGGTTCTTATTGGAGGGAAATGAATGAAGGTGAGTCTGTGAGCTCATCAGCACTTCGTGGATAAAGGAGGTGACAATATCGATGTTCTTACGAGACATGATCCTGACCCTGCTGGCCTTCAACCTCATTGCAAATCCGATTCTCGGCCTGATGATTCTGCTCCGCTGGCCTTGCTCGGTGTGGCCAATGCCAACCGCAGGACCAGATCATTGGCGAGAGAAACCGCACATCAAAACCAAAGAGAAAGGAGAACTGGCCAATGAAGAAACCGTGGTCTGACGTGCTGGTGGTGGTCCTGATAGCTGCCTCCGGTGCTGTCTTGGAAATCCTCAAGATCTTCAGCAGGAAAGACAAGGCGGAACCATGAATGACATCGATAACCTGTTGGTCGGTGCTGCCGCAGCCATGGTCATGATCTACCTGATTGGCCCCGCCGCCGTCTGGCGTATCGCCACCACCGCTGGTGAGTGGCTGCTGGTCATCCTGATCCTGATCTGGGCACTGTAAACAACGCCAACATTCATCTGAAAAGACAAGAAGAGGAGAAGAAAACGATGAATCCAAACGGAGCATTCAAAGACGATGAACTCATCCTGCGCAAGCAGAAGGTGAACGGTGAATGGATAGAGAGCTACTTTCCGAGAGTTGGTGGTCGGCTCCGGCTGGCGCACGAACAGAACGAGCAGCTCGGCATCCAGACCGAGGTCATTCGCTTCGATGAGACGTGTGCGGTAGTGAAAGCCACCGTCACCAGCATGAAGGGTACATTTTGCGGATTCGGCACTGCCACCGTTCAAAGGGACCAGCGTCTGGCCGACTCGTTGCTGGAGCTGGCCGAGACTCGCGCCATTGCACGCGGCCTGAGGTTCTCGGGTTATGGCGTAGAGTACACCGGGGCCGAGGAAATGAGCCACGTGATGCCTGACACCGAGTCCAACGGCGTGCGAAAACAGGACAAGGACACCAGACCTGTGTTTGAAACGCAGGAGGGCCAGGGCGAACAGGAGACAAAGGCGCCGGTTCACCCAAAGACCGGTGGCGATGGGAGTGATGGCACAAAGCCTCAGGTGCTCGGCAATGGCAAGGCGACCGCGGCTCAGGTGAGAGCTTTGTATGCCTTGACGAAGCGAGCCCGATACACCGAAGAAGATGTGGAGTCCATGCTCCGTCCTCTCAGCGCCGCCACCTTCCACGATCTCACCCGAGAGTCTGCTTCCCACCTCATCTCCAGCCTTCAGACCGAAGTCGCAGCGTAATTCACCCACCAAGGATGAACAATAAAACATGTCAGCGGGGCAGGACGGGATCGGTGCGTCCTGCCCGCCCCAAGAAAGGATTGTTCTGTCATGAAGAGGGAAGAGCCCCATCTGAGCTACTCTCAGATCAGCAGCTACATGCAATGCGGCCTGAAATACCGCTTTGGCTACATCGACCGCTTGGAGCCGGAGTTCACTCCTTCTGCTCTCCACTTCGGTCACACGATTCATGCCTGTATTCAGGCTTTCCTCCAAAGCTCATTGGAGGCTGACCCGCTCCGCGCGGATCAGCTCCAGGATATCTACCGGGAAGAATGGAGAGCATTGGACGGCCCGCCCGTTCGCTACTCGAAACGGGAGAGCGAGGAATCCTTGCTTAACACGGCGAGACAGATCTTCAATGTCTTCACCGAACACTATGACCCTG
>CAYZET010000592.1:0-2558 GCA_964477215.1 uncultured Syntrophaceae bacterium
CATGGATGATGAACAAATGTAGAGTCCTTTTACCGGTGTGGAATAGGCACTCCACCGCCCCAAAGGCCTTACAAAAAGTTCCCAGAAACTCTGTACACCGCCCGCAATGTCGCCGCCGATATAGTTGGGGTTGTAGGCCTCCATCTCGAATGGCGACATGGTGTGTTTCGCGAGCACAAGACTTCTGAATTCGGATGCGAACCGCTCCACCTGGTCTTCTATTCGCTGAGTCATGTCGACCGTGCACCCGTTCGGAACATGACAATATCCCCAGGCCGTGTGAAGGCCTGCGGGAGCGCGGGTCGAATCGAATAGGCTCGGTTGCGAAATGAGCACGATCGGCCTTTCGGGAGGGATGCCTCGCCACACACTCAGTTCCGCTGCAGCGATTTCTTCAAGAGTTCCACCCAGGTGAAGTGTCCCTGCCTGTGAGCAACGAGGATCTTTCCATGAAATTGGGCCGCTAAGAGCCCAATCCACCTTGAACACCCCGGAGCCGTAATGGTGTCTCCGGAGACGCCTCAGATAATCCAGGGGAAAGGCTAAGCCGTTGATCTCAGCCAGTTGCCTCGGCGTGACGTCGAACAGAATCGCCCTTGCCTTGGGCATATCGCTCAAGGACGAGACAGGCGACCCTACTTGTATCGCTCCTCCCAGCGATACCAGATACGAAGCGAGGGCATCTGCAATAGCCTGGGAACCGCCACGCGCTATGGGCCAACCCACGGCATGGGCCGCCATAGAAAGCATGAGCCCAAACCCGGCGCTCGAAACGTGCTGCAGAGGAAAGATCGCGTGAGCGGAGTTTCCCGCGAACAATGCCCTGGCTCTAACGCCCCTGAACCAGGAACGAGCCAAATCAACCGCGGGTCGCATGGCACGAGTACCAAAGCGAAGCACAGGAAAAAGACGGCGCGGAATACCAAGGGGTTTCAAGAGCTCGGGGACGATCTTGTCCCAGTCACGAACGGCAGGACCTATGAGGCGAAGATAGCCGTTTGCGTCCATGCCGAGCCCTTCGGCTGTTGCCTCCAATGAATGTTCAAGGAGCACTGCCGCTTCGTGGTCCAATGGGGGTGCGAGCGGGACCGGCGGTTGGATCCACTCAAGCCCATGGGACGCCAGATCCAGTGAGCGGAAAAACGGCGACATGAGCGCCAGGGGGTGAATCGCCGAGCAAACATCGTGACGAAAACCCGGCAAGGTGAGCTCTTCGGTTCGTGTTCCGCCGCCTATGGTGTTCTTTGCCTCTAAGACGATGACTGACCGACCCGCCTGAGCGATGGTTATTGCCGCTGCCAACCCATTAGGACCGGAGCCCACTACCACGGCATCGTACTCCACTCGAGACTGCATGCAGCTAACCTCGGGGACAGTCTCTCACTTCTTCCGGGACCACCTTTTGGGCTCGTGGATAAGTGTTCTGATCTGGGCGTTGTAGTAGACGTTGCCCGCTTGAGACCATCGCAGGCCTTTGTCCAAGCAGTCTTGCTCAAAAGTAATGTCGGCTGGAACTCCTAGGTGGACGGCAAGCGATGTGAGCACACGGGTCCATATCCTCGTTTGGATTCTTGAGCCGATCAATCGAAAAGCTGCCTCATAGATCGGATCACCGGCTCTGGCCAATCCCAGTATTTGCACGATCGTTCCTGAACTGCCTTCATGCCCGCTGAAACTCACGAATCCGCATTCCGGGTGACCTTGAGGCGTATTGAAGGTGAAGGAGCGATCATCAGCATACAGGACCATGACCCCTGTGGAGACCGGTCCTCCGGGTGTCATGGAATCGATTAGGACCACTTCCCCCGCCTTAATGCCTCCAGGAGAAGGGTAGAAGCGGTTGAAGGGTGGTTGAAAGCTCGGAAAGTTCTCTTTAAGCGCTCCGACGGCCTGTTCAGGCGTTATGGCAGGATCGTTGATATGGAGACGGAACACTTTCTGGCACAACTGGCCAAACCCGTTCACCGGACCAACGGCTCTTAGACCATTTACGTTGAGATTTCTCGCTTTTTTGGGCATTTCGGGCACAAACAACGGGGAAACAGGTGTGGCCCAGCTCGTCAAATTCACCCCCCCCAGGTTCGTTTTCCTGGTAGACGGGCGAATACTCCCTCGAAATCCCGATAGCCGAAAGCGCACCCGTCCGACGCGCGTGGATCTGGATCGCCTGATCGAGCTCCGTCACCCGGAAAATCTTGCGAAGGTCTTTGCCCACTCCGAACGCGGAAAGCCATTGACCTTTGTTAGAGGCGTGAGCCGATAGCTTCACTAGCATGCTGGCGCCTAGCCAGTTGATGATGCGAACCCGCTCGCAGTTGAGAATCAAGTTCTTTGGATCGGTATCCCTGTTCCAGGCGTAAACAGCTACCAGAGGCCGCTCATCATGATCCATGAGATCTTCGGGAAGATCGATAACGATAGCCTTTTCATTCAGGTAGACCGCCTTCATCTCGATATGTTCGGGGGGCTAGTTTCCGCCTCCAGGAAAACTTCTATCCTTGCTGTCCTATTCTCTGAACGTGCCGGATGCTTTTCTGCCAGCCGATCTCTCGCCAGAT
>CAYZET010000593.1:0-2528 GCA_964477215.1 uncultured Syntrophaceae bacterium
CAGCCACATCGCTGTTTCGCAGCATCGCCGCCGAGAGTGCGACGCTGGCTCGAAAAAGCATGAGATCAATCGTTGAGGTATGGACCAGATTATCATCACCATCACTGGTCGATACACGCAGCACCAACGGAGACGCAAACCAGCGCGGCCGCGAAAACACGGAACGACTGCGTGTCTGATCCCCTGATCGAGACAGTGGTATCCACAGTGCCGCGACCGAGCAACGGATCGGGGCGATTCGAGAGGTTACGCAGTTTGTCGATTACGTAACGCATGCGCTTCTCCGCGAACCGTCCATGACAGATCGCCAGCTTCTCCCACGTTCACGACTATTCCATCCGCAAGAGAGGAGGCAGGGCTCCCGTGAACACTGAGAGGCCACAGTGCGAGGATGGTGAGCAATCTCCTGGCAAAATCTCTCCCCCTTGCCGGTCCTTCCACGAACCCGGGACCTTCGAGCCTGACCGGTGTGCCCTTTTGGGCAAAGTGCACCACCAAAGAGGCTGCCCTGGAGATCGCACGCTCCGATGCATCCTTGGGCAGACGTATCGTAATCTCTCGCGTCCCCTGTTCGGACCAAACCCGCGTGGTTAAGCTCCCTGTCTGCGCGGTCTTCTTCCAGTCGATGTGCTTGTACGGATCTCCGGGGACATAGTCGCGAAACGTGTACGGGATAGTGCCTGCCGGATCGGCTTTCTCGGACCCTCTCCCCAGTGCGCCCAGATGGAAGGGGATCAAATCGTCCACGGGCTCAATTTGCGGATAGACAAGCACCGTGTCTCCCTTTCCGTACGTCCGCGAGTAGAGAGCGAGCCCGAAGGGAAAGGCAGACTCCACTATCCCCGGCCTAAGTCGGTGCCGCCCCCGGCCTCGAATGGTCATGAACCCTTGTGCGGTCACCTCCTCACCGGGCGGAGCCTTCCACAGGGCTATGCTCGGCGTCTCGCCTTCCAGAGGGGCCACTTCCCGCAACAGCAATGTCATGGCTCCCCAAGGCCCATTGCCGGCCCTGATCCTATACCGCACTGCAAAGGGCATCCCGGCAAAGACTTCTCCGGGCAATTGCCTGGATATTGCCAGTCTTCTCACGTTCCGCGCACCGAGCATGTGGGACACAACCGCTAAGCCCGCCATCATTATGAAGATGATCAACAGGAAGTTGTTCGCGGTGAAGAGAGCGGTAACCGGCACCCACACCAACAGGAATACGAGCATCCATCCGTATGCAGTGGGGCGCACTCGCAGCAACCGGTCATATGACGCTCTCTTCGGTCTCATGTGCCTCATGGCGAGCTGCTTCCGGCAGATCGATCCGGCAAGAACATCTCTTTCTCAACGGCCGACCGGAACATATCCGTAATGTCCGGCATCGTCACACCGGTCCGTCGACGGATCGGAGAATCGCGGTCAAAATCTCTTCTTTCCGCTCCCGGGAATTGCCGCTCATGGTCCCCGACGCCAGGAGGATCCTGTGCGTGGCCACAGGAAGAAACACCCTCCGCAGATCGCCGGGAATCACATAGTCCCTTCCTTCGATGAGGGCATTGGCCTGCATGGCTCTCTTCAGGTGCAGGCCTCCGCGAGAAGATATTCCCAAGCTCACCTGTGAGTGATCTCTCGTCGCTCGTACCAAGTCCAGAAGATACTCCATCATGGATGCTTCGATCTTCACATCCTGAACAGCCTGGCGTAGCCGCCGAATAGTTTCCACATCGGCAACAGGAGTGATTTGCTCCGCATGGACGTACTCCATGTCCCGTTCCAATACTTCCAGCTCGTGCTTTCGGTCTGGGTACCCGAGGCGGATGGAAATGAGGAACCTGTCCAACTGACTCTCAGGAAGATCAAATGAGCCGAACCGCTCGACCGGATTCATGGTGGCAAGAACGAAAAACGGATTCGCAAGAGTATACGTGGTGCCGTCCACAGAGACCTTTCCCTCGGCCATTGCCTCCAAGAGAGCCGATTGAGTCCTCGGTGAGGTCCTGTTGATCTCGTCCGCCAGGAGAACCTCGGTGAAGATTGGACCTTCTTTGAACTCAAAATCAGCCGTTTTCTGGTCGTACACCCGCACCCCGATTACGTCTGATGGGAGAGTGTCGCTGGTGAATTGAATCCTTCTGAACCGAACCCCCATGGACCGGGAGGTTGCCAGAGCAAGCAATGTCTTGCCGACTCCAGGAATATCTTCGATCAGCACGTGTCCGCGAGCGAGCAGGCCTATTAGGACCATCCTGACCTGCTCCTCTTTCCCTATCAACACATCGCAAATGCATTGGCTCAATCGAGCTGCGACGATTTCCGGGCGATCGGTCGATTCTTTGGTAATATCCCGTTTCATATCGGTTTGGTTCGATGCTTCAGCGGCTGGGCAAGCATGAGGTCTATGTGTATGTTCGAGCGCTCACCGGGGCAACCATGACTCCCGCGGACAGCCGTGCGGCCAGTCCTCGTCCGCTCGATGCATTGCCTTTCTCCCGATTCCACACTGACTCGTCCGCTGTGAAGAATACAAGCTCTTTTCAATA
>CAYZET010000594.1:0-2503 GCA_964477215.1 uncultured Syntrophaceae bacterium
AAAGGCAACACGTACGGATACTTTGAACGCGGGTGCTCCACGCTCGTGGATGCGCTCATGGATCGGCTGACAGGTTTCCCTTCATTCCGGATCATGAGGGGTCGTACGGTCACGAGCATCGAGGTGCAAGGATCGAAAGTCGTGGGAGTCAAGATCGGTTCGCAAGGGGAATTTCTGCCTGCTGACGCAGTTTTGTCCACCGCCGCAATACCGCGGTTCCTCGACATTGCTCCTGAGATGGGAGAGTATACGGCACGATTGTCGGACATTGACTATCTAAACGTAGTTTGTATGCTCTTCGAGCTTGACCGGCCGTTTACCGATTCCTTCTGGCTGAATGTCAACGATCCGGCCATTTCCTTCAACGGGATTGTGGAGATCACAAACTTGAGCCCCAGACCCGACCTGGGAGGAAGTAGCCTGGCATACATTCCCTTCTACCTGCATGATGAGGATCCTCGGTGGACGTACACGGATCTTCAACTCCACGACGAGTACACGGCCGCAATGCAGAGAATCCGAAAGGATTTCGATCGCTCATGGATACGCAACTGGTGGGTATGCCGTGACCTCCACGCACAGGCAATATGCCGTGTTGGATTTCGCGATGTGATGCCAGGCCACGAGACACCGATTGAGGGACTTTTTATCACCGATTCATCCCAATACTACCCGGAGGACCGAACAGTCAGCGCTTCCATCCGCCTGGGACGGAGCGTCTCAAATGTCGTCGCTCAAAAGCATGCATCGTGACTGTCTTGTTCCTTCGAATTCAGAAGCTCATTTATCTTATTTTACTGAAAGTCCCTCGATTACCGGCGAGACGCCGGCGCTACGAAGACAGGAATGTCCATGACATTCGCGCCAGACCAGACTAGTAGAACGGACGTCCCACCAGCCTTTCTATAAACGGGATAAACGGACAGTATTAGTGCAGCCACTATAGAATTCGCTTTGCTCGCAAGATACAAAGTGGTTACGT
Organism: uncultured Syntrophaceae bacterium; assembly: GCA_964477215.1. Lineage (GTDB taxonomy): Bacteria > Desulfobacterota > Desulfomonilia > Desulfomonilales > Desulfomonilaceae > JBFMDN01. Next base: position 983 of record CAYZET010000594.1, read on the forward strand.
TATGGACAGGCTTGGAAACGTAGGCGTACGTGGGCGCCTTCGAGCGAAAAGGGGAGAACTATCATGCAAATTAACTTGGCCGTTCAGCCGCTGGTCGCTTTGTTAGCGGGAATACTGATTCTCATGATCCCGCGTTTACTCAATTACATCGTTGCCGTTTACCTTATAATTGTGGGAGTGCTTGGCCTTCTTGGTAGGCCCTGGTGATCGATGCAGGACAAGGCATATCAACGATCCCTCGCGCTCCTGCGAGGGACCTCCGTCCATTGCTCACGGTCTGAGGAATCTGTCCTAACGGCACGCGTCTATGTGCCCGCCAACCGCATTCCGATCTGTGCCAGCCTCCGGCCGAACGCTCTGCAGATGGCTGCCTCTTGTTCGTCGATTTCTCGCTGGCTGTCCGGGCCCGCCACGTGGCCCGGGCCATAGGGAGAGCCACCCGCTTGCGTCGTGAAGAGCTCTGACACCGAGTATGGGACACCGACAAGGATCATACCAAGGTGAAGCAACGGGGCCATCAGGGTGAGAATGGTCGTCTCTTGCCCCCCGTGCAGGCTTCCCGTTGAGACAAAGACCCCGGCCGCCTTTCCCTCCAGCTCACCTTTTTGCCACAATTGGGATAACTGGTCGATCTGGTTCTTGAGCTGTGCGGACACATTCCCGAATCGCGTCGGCGTGCCAAACGCAATCGCCGAAGCTTCTCGAAAATCATCCGCGGTAACCAATGGGATATCCTTCTGCATTTCCCGTCCTGCTTTCATCTCCGCACGGGCAGCAATTACCTCCTCAGGAATGAGCTCTCGTACAGTCCGCAAGACGGGCTCAGCCCCGGGAACTTCCCGTACCCCCTGCGCCACGAGTTGCGCCATCTTGAACACATTGCCGAAAGTGCTGTAGTACACGATCAAGACTTTCATCAGTTTCTCCTTTCCAAAAAGATCGGTAAACGTTTCCCTACCCTTCGGAGAGGATGTCGAGTCAGTGCCTTCCCAATCTCTTGCGAAGGCGACCACATGCTCTCTGGATTTTCCCGGCGAGCTCGCCGAACGCGCCCTGGATAACAGGGAATTCACGGCCCGTTGCTTGGCCCCAGCGCTGCCGCATTCCCCCTTTCAGCACTTTCAAGTTGCCGTATACTTCATGTCGATTCATTCTAACCGTCCCTCTTCCTTGGCCTGTGGCCTGGAATATCATCCCATGCACGTAATCAGATGCATGAAGAACAGGTGAGATTCATTGCGCGACCGGATCCCCCATTCCAGCAGGCGGGGACCGAACACTGCCGTATTGCCGGTGAGGCCGGAGCACTTTCCCTCGAAAAGGGTGGCACAGCGATGGAGAGCGTGCTATTATCAGCGTTAAGTCTCAAAATATGTATGCGGGAATTGTAGACCCGTAGGGAGAATTGACCCGTGGAACTCTTCGACTTGTTTCATCGAGGCGGGCCGGTCATGTATCCGATCTTCCTTTGCTCGCTCACCGCACTAACTGTCTTTCTCGAACGACTCTGGTCCCTCCGGA
>CAYZET010000595.1:0-2494 GCA_964477215.1 uncultured Syntrophaceae bacterium
GGACGGACAGCTTAAGCGCTCATGACCAGACCGAGGAGAATCGTTATTCCCCAGGGGCACCTCATCATATTACAGCTTGATCGAATCGCTCTGTCTTCCGCCCTCTCTCGATTCCGCCCCTTGTCTCCCGGCGAGGGTCCGTGCCCAATCGCAGGGACGCCGGGCAATCCCCAAGGCTCATGGGCACCATGACCAGTCGCGACGAAGATAGCCACGCGTGAAGGGCTGTATGGCGCTTCAGTGAGGGGGGCTGGTTCGGCGGGAGGGGGAACAGCAAAAAACAAGACCTGACCCCAGGCAGAAAAATCGGTTGACGCAGCCGCGGAGGCTGAGGTACGTTCAAACACAGAACTAAAAGGGCTCTTTCATCAAGAATGAACGATATTTTGTTGATCCCGCGCCTCTTGAGACACCAGCAAAAATTGTTGCAACCGTCAGGAACACTCTGGCTGGACGAATTCAGGGGGACTCCGAAATTGACGAGCCCGTGGTACGCTTGCGCAATAAGTGTGTGCGCTTCAGCACACCATGGCAGAGGAGGACACCTCGATGAGAGAACGCTTCAAGTGTATATGGATCGTTGCGGTGGTTATTCTCTGGGGGTCAATTTCCTGGGGAGATGTCAAGATCGGAATGTTGGCGCAGAGGGGACCCGATGCTGCTCTGGAGGAGTGGGGAGGCATTGAATCATATCTGACCGAGCAGTTGGGCGAGAAGGTCACGGTTGTACCTCTCGCGTTTAGCGAATTCATGGATTTTTGCGATGCGAATCGTTCGGAATTCATCTTCACCAATCCCTGGTTCTACGTAAGAGCCAAAGTGAAAAAAGGTGCAAACGCTCTGGTCACTGTCAAGTATCAGAACTCGGGCACCAGGATGGGCGGTGTAATCTTCACGCGGCAGGATAGCGGGATCTTAACGCTTGCTGACCTGAAGGGAAAGGTTTTGATGTGTCCCAAACTTTCTTCTCCAGGTGGATGGTTGTTCGCCAAAGGAGAAATCGTGAAAGCCGGAATAGTGCCTGAGAAAGATTTCAGGCTCCTGTTGGAATCAGCGAAGGAATCCCACGACGAAGTGGTGTATGCGGTGAGGGACAAGAAAGCGGACGTGGGAACGGTGAGGACCAATATCCTCGAGACCATGCAGCGGGAAGGAAAGATCAGTATCCAGGATTTCCGAGTTCTTAACGAGATGCGTCACGAAGCCCTACCCGAACTGTGTAGCACACCGCTGTATCCGGACTGGCCAGTCGCGTCCCTCGGATCCGCCCCTCCGGACCTTGCGTCTAGAATGAAAGGTGCCCTCCTAGCCATTCCACCTGGCCATCCTGCTTTGGAACAGGCCAGAAAGATCGAACGATTCGTCGATGCGCTCGACTACGGACCCATGGAGGACCTGTGCCGTCTGCTCAATGTCGATCCCTTCCGGAGGACCCACTGACGGGGGTCAGGCCTTGTTTCTTGAATTGGCTTACTGCGCTGATGGATGGCAGGCTTATTTCTTGTCCAAGTCATGGGAAGTATGCATTAAGACTGGACCGCCGAGAATCCCGATTCTCCGCGGGCGCTTCCTCATCTAACAGGTCGAAGGAACCGCAAGGTGCTGTCCTCCCTGATCGTCTTGAAGAGGGTGCCGGTCATGGGGAGGGTAGAGAAGCGCTAGAAAGGTATTCGGCAGCCATACTGCTGTTGCCTCAATGATGAGGGGAGAAGCAGCCCTCACCGTGATGCCTCGCGGCCAAGAGGTTGTGGTTCCCCCAGTCTCGATTGCCTCGCAGGAAGAGTCCAGTCAGGATCACAACATGCCGGGCAATCGCCAAGGCTTCCGTGCACCATGGCGATTCGCGAGCGGGATTGCCGTGCGCGAAGGGCTGCATGGCGCTTCAGTGAGGGGGTCGGTTCGGCGGGAAAGGAAAAACAGCAAAAGACAAGACCTGACCCCTCGCTTGACTCTTGCGCACAAGAAGGGTCGGTGATATTGTGGGATGCAGCAGATAAAATAGTTAGTGATATCGCTAAGATAGGGAAGCGCCATGCCTCAAGCGGATTTTGTCCACCTTCACGTTCATTCTCATTATTCGCTCCTGGATGGGGCCCTCAGGATACCCGACCTCATTGCACGAACCAAGGAATATGGGATGCCTGCCGTTGCTGTCACAGATCACGGCAATCTCTTCGGCGCCATGGATTTCTATGCCAACGTTCAGGCAGCCGGACTCAAGCCGATCGTGGGATGCGAGGTCTATGTCGCGCCAGGGTCGCGTTTCGACCACTCGTCTCGAGTGGGGGAGGTCACATCCTATCACCTGGTACTCTTGTGCGAGAACGAGAAGGGGTATCGCAATCTCTGCAAGCTCGTTACCAGCGGGTACATGGAAGGGTTCTACTACAAACCGCGTATCGATAAGGAGCTACTGGAGCAATACAGCACCGGCCTGGTTTGCTTGAGCGCGTGCCTGTCCGGGGAAATTCCCTCTCGCCTGCTGGCCGGAGAC
>CAYZET010000596.1:0-2481 GCA_964477215.1 uncultured Syntrophaceae bacterium
GCCATGAGAAAGGCCGCGTCGGAATGATCGACGATATACTTGACTTGGTCTATGATGCTATCAGGGAAGATGCCGACTGCAGCCCCCCCCAGAGATTGAATGGCAAGCTCTGCGTACAGCCACTCGGGACGATTGTCCCCGAGGATGGCCAGCTTGTCTCCGGGCTTGTATCCCAGAGCCAGGAGCCCCAACGCGAGAGTGCGCACGTTTTCCAGGTACCCATTCCACGATACCGATTGCCAAATCCCGAACTCCTTTTCCCGCAGAGCGACTTTTGCTTCTCCATATATGCGGGCATTCTCAAGCAAGAGCTCCGGCAGGGTCTTAGCCATAGTTTCTTCCCGGTCTAGAGAAAAGTCTTTCGTCCCTGCCTCCACGGCCGACTGGCCATGGAGGTGGGGGTTGCAAGCGCAGTGCGTCAGGCACGGTTTGTGATACACTACTCGATTCGGATCCAGTCGGTAGCAGGTTCAAAGATCTTTTTCTCCACGTTGGCTTTCCACACCTTTGCCACGGGGAATTTGTTGTCGTGCCAGGTCAGGGGCGCGGTCAGCCCTCCGGTGTCCAGGTCTTTGATCGATTTTAGCGCCTTCACCAGCGACTCCCCGTTGATCGGTCCTTCTTTGGCCGCACGCTTCAGGCATTCCACGAAGATGAGTCCCGTGACAAAGCCCTGCATGTATGAGTTTGGTCTGTAATCCACGTCCTTGTAGTTCTTTTTCGTGTACTCACGAATCTTCTTGATCATGGGAATCTCTTCCATCCACCAGTAGTTGTAAGGATTTACTCCCATGTATCCTTCCGCCAAGGGGCCAAGCTGGTCCAAGAGCATCTTGGTTGATCCCCAGAATGTGCCCATGAACTTGGTCTTCATGCCAAAATCACGGCACTGCTTGATAACCGCGGCAACCGGAGAGAGGACGAACCCCTGAAATATGACGTAGTCGGGATTCTTTCGCTTCAGATCCAGCACCTGTGACGTTACGTCCACATCGCCTACCTTTGCTACAGACTCGGCTACAAGATCCAGCTTGAGCTTCTTGCAGACCTCCCGGCTGGCAGGTATCGGATCCTTGCCGAATTCCGTGTCGCTGTAAAAGAAGGCAACTTTGGCCCCCGGCTTTTCCTTTGCGATGTACTTGAGCAGGATCTCGAACATGTCCGCATAGGTGGGGCCCGGGACGAAGATGTAAGGATTCTCGGCCGCGTTGGCCAATTCGCTCGAGAACGATGTGGAGCTGTAAAGGATCTTGTAGCGGCTCGCTATTTCTGGTGCCATGGCTTTGCCCAGGCCGGTGCTCTCCCCGTACATGATCACGGGGTTGTCACGGGACATGATACGCTTGAAGGCCGCGGTGGCCACGTCCAGCTTGTACTGGCCGTCCTCCATGATGTACTCGATCTTTTTTCCGTCTATGCCACCAGCTTCGTTCGCCATCATGAGAGCGTCCTTGAGACCCGCGTTGATGTTCACCCCCGCGAAGGCGAACCTCCCGGTGATGGGCTGGACCGCGCCGATCTTGATGGTATCGGACGCGATTGCCGGAATAGTCGCCGGTCCTATGGAGAGTCCCAGCGCCACGAACGGCAACACAAACAACCAGGCAGACCGTTTCATCCTCGTCCCTCCTATGGAAAGTTTTGTCCTACCAGACGGGCTCTGGGTATCCAGCCCGCTAGTAGGAAAATGGCCACAACGTGAAGAAACTCTTGAGACGATGCCACATCTCGGCCAAGCCGTGAGGCTCGAAGATGAGAAACAGCACGATGAGCGATCCGAAGATCACGTCCTTCATAGGAATAAACAACTGATCCAGTCCCGGATAGATCTCCCTGGTTGCACCCGTCACAACGTTGAGGAGCTCCGGCACCATCACCATGAATATGGCTCCAAAAATGGAACCCAGAATGCTTCCCAATCCCCCCACAATGATCATAGCGAGGTACTCGATGGATAAACCAAATGGGAAATGCTCCGGGGTCACCACCTTCATGAACGCCACCCAGAGCCCTCCCGCGATACCGGCATAGAAGGAGCTGAGGGCGAAGGCTACAAGCTTGTACTGGAAGAGGTTGATCCCCATCATCTCCGCCGCGAGATCGCGGTCTCTTATGGCGTAGAAAGCGCGCCCCCATTTGGTTCTCAGAATATTGCGCGCAAAGCCTACGCCGAGCATAACCACGACCAACGTTATGTAATAGAAGGTCTTTTCCGTTCTGATAACAAAATCCCCGATCTGAGGGGGCGGAACATTGATTCCCCTAATTCCCTGAGTCACTGATTCCCAGTGGACGAATATCCATTCGAGGATGAACTGAGCTGCCAGAGTCGCTATGCAGAGATAGAGGCCCTTGACTCGAAGGGATGGGATGCCAATGATCAATCCTACGAGCGCTGCGACACCCCCGGCGAGGGGCAGAGCAAACCAGAATGGAACCCCATACCGGGTCATGAGAACCGCGGTCGCGTATCCCCCGACT
>CAYZET010000597.1:0-2471 GCA_964477215.1 uncultured Syntrophaceae bacterium
TGAGCGCCACCGTCTCTTCGTCGTTCATCGCCATGCGAGCGAAGATCTCACGGATGTCCTTGGCCGCCAAGAGGGGGTCCGGGTTGCCGTCCGGCCCTTCGGGGTTAACGTAGATCAGGCCCATCTGGACGGCCGCTAGGGGATTTTCAAGATCCCGCTCGCCGGTGTAACGACTTCCGGGCTTGTCGCTCGTAGCCAGCCATTCCTTTTCGGCCCCCCAATAGGTTTCATCCGGCTCCCAGACATCCTCGCGCCCGCCGCCGAAGCCGAAAGTCTTGAAGCCCATCGACTCAAGCGCACAATTGCCGGCGAGGATCATGAGGTCTGCCCAGGAGATCTTGCGGCCGTATTTCTGCTTGATCGGCCAGAGCAGACGGCGCGCCTTGTCGAGGTTCACGTTGTCGGGCCAACTATTGAGCGGCGCAAAGCGTTGAGTGCCTGACCCCGCTCCCCCGCGGCCGTCGCCGATGCGGTAGGTGCCAGCGCTGTGCCACGCCATCCTGATGAAGAGCCCCCCGTAGTGACCGAAATCGGCCGGCCACCAATCCTGCGAGTCGGTCATCAGCGCACAGAGGTCCTTCTTCACGGCCTGCAGGTCAAGTTTTTTGAATTCTTCAGCGTAGTTAAACTCCTTACCCATGGGATTGCTCAGGGGACAGTTCTGGTTAAGGATTTTCAGGTTCAACTGGTTCGGCCACCAGTCCCGGTTCGTCGTGCCTTTGCCGAAAGCGGGTCGGTCAGATCCGCCCATCACCGGGGTTTTGCTATCTTCATTCATGACGCTTCCTCCTTTGGTTGTCTGAATCCCGCGGGCGAAAGCCCGTCAGGTTGACGAAAGAGATCTCGTGGAAACACCAAATACGGTACCCCCAAGCCCTCCTTTGACTTGCTACTGGAGCAGCCGTTTTCACGTTGATGACAAGGTCACTATTTTGCTGATTCGAGAATCCTTATCTCTCAAGAACTGTTCTCTCTGAGTAATCAAAAAAAAATGTCACCTGTCCTCCTGACACTCCCGACACACGCCAAAGAAGTCCAAGCGGTGATGTTGGATTCTAAATCCTGTCTTCTTGGCTATCTCGTCCTTAAGCTCATCAAGACTCATTAGCTCAGGGTCCATGATCTTCCGGCACTTGGTACAGATCACGTGAGGGTGGGGAAACGGCTTGTTCCCGTCGTATCTGTTACTCCCATCGGGAAAGCCCAGTTCAAGAACCTCGTTGAGGCCCTTGAGCAGGGCGATAGTCTTGTAGATGGTGGCCAAGCTTGTGGTAGGGAACTCGGTCTTGACTTTCTCAAAGATTTGTTCAGCGGTAGGGTGATCCTCACTGGCGGCCAGAATCCGGATCACTGCCATACGCTGGGGGGTGATACGGAAATCGAGACTCTTGAGCTTGTTAAGCATCTGTTGAAAACGCTCTTCAGTTCTCCTCGAGTCATAGAGAGCCATCGGGACCGTCCGTCGGCTGAGGCCTTTTCTTTGTGGAGAATAGTTTTCTCCTAGGAAGTATTCTAACCGGCTTCTTCTACCGTGTCAATGGAGAACACGTTCCGGGCGTTCCGGGGACACCATACATAATTCATGACTCTGATGAGATTTCGTGGTAGGCTCTGATCATTGCCAGATTGGCACGCGTGGTAGCTCCGGGAGTACCACACCACGTAACACAGAGAGGAAATCGTCGACAGCGGACGTTCTTTTATTATGACGATTACAAGGCCTATGTCGAGCTCATGGCCGAGTGGTGTTGCCGTTGCGGCGTGGCGATTTGGGCATATTGTCTTATGCCGAATCATGTGCATTTGATCGTTGTCCCCGAGTCGGAAGAGCTTCGGAGGCACGAGCGCACGGGCAGACCGTTGGGAGACGATGACTTCATCACGAGGCTGGAGTCGACCTTGGGCAGATCCATGAGTCGCCAAAAACCAGGACCGAGAGGCTCGACGCAAGATCCAGCAAATTGAGTATGGTGTCCCCGGAATTGCCTGCGGAGGAGCCGGCGCCGTTGATGGGAACTTAGTTGGAGATCAATCATGGACTGGGAATGCCTCACACACGTCCTCACTGGAGCAGCCCCCCCCATAGCGGCACTAGGGGCTGTCGCTGCTGCCTTTGCAACCTGGTACCTGTATTTTGTCGCAAAGAGAGCGCTGGACTATAAGAAAGAAGTAGAAAATTTGAAGGAGGCAAAACTCAGAGTGGAACTCTCCCCATGTCTCGATGCTCAATCAGCACATAAGGAGTGGCCTGACTTCCCAGACCCTGCCCATGCGATTAACGCAAAGCGGTCATCTCATTTTTATGTCAAAAACAACGCTCGGCTCTTAGGAATGGATTTCAGCAAAGACCCTGACGATTGGTGCTACTGCATCGTGTCTCTGAAAATAGATATCAAAGACGTGGCTGCCTACTCAGATATTGTTCTCAGGTTGGTTGGCTTTCAGGATGACCAGAAGTGGGTTTTTTACGG
>CAYZET010000598.1:0-2469 GCA_964477215.1 uncultured Syntrophaceae bacterium
ATCTCCACGAAGCGTGTGTCGTAGTCGCCAGAACGAAAGCGATGATGCCTGATAATGTTTTGGTGAAAAGGGATGGTCGTCTTAACTCCACTGATGATGTATTCTTTCAAGGCCCGTTCCAAGACCGCGACAGCCTTGTTCCAGCCCAGACCGTACGCGATCAGTAAGGCTGCGGCCGAATCGTAATGGGGAGGGAATGTATAGCCGCCGGACACACATGAATCGAGTCGAATACCCGGGCCACCTGGCGAAATATAGCGGGTAATCAAACCTGAATTAGGCGCAAAGTCGTCCCGTGGATCCTCACAATTGATCCTCACCTGAATGGCATGGCTTCTTGCAACGGTTTGCTCCTCGTTGAAACGTAATTGAGCTCCAAAAACAATAGCGATCTGCTCCTCAACGAGGTCTACATTGTAACGACATTCCGTTATGCCGTGCTCCACCTGCAAACGGGTATTGACTTCAATCAAATAGGGCTCGCGTCTGGAATCCACAAGGAATTCCACGGTGGCCAAAGAGTAGTATCCGACCGACCGTACCAGATTCAGGGCATACTCTTTCAGACGTGCCCGAAGCTCCGACGTCATTCCCGACCACGGCGACGGGGTGACTTCCACCAGCTTCTGGTGGTTGCGCTGGATTGTGCAGTCGCGTTCATCAAAAGCAAAGGCATTTCCGTAACGGTCCGAAACCACCTGAATCTCAATATGCCTCACCGACGTGAGGAGCTTTTCGACAAACAAGCGGGGATTGCCAAAAGACGCCAGCGCCAGGGCCGATGCTTTTTCAAACGCCTTCTCCAATTGGTCCATGTCATAGACTTCGTAGATCCCCCGTCCACCACCCCCACCTTCGGCCTTCAGCATAACGGGCAGTCCAATTTCTCGGGCCACTTGGCGGGCTTCCTCTATGCTAACAGATCCCTGGGACCCGGGTACCACCGGGATACCGAGGCTACGAGCCAGATCGCGAACCTTCACCTTGTTGCCCAAGAGCTGCATGGCTTCGGCTGGAGGTCCAATAAAGAGAACTCCCGCTTCTTCACACTTCTGGGGAAAATTGAAATCCTCAGAAGCAAAACCCCAACCAGGATGCACTGCCGCTATATCTCGTTTTCGTGCCAGAGAAACGATGTGGTCGATGTCCAGGTAGGCTCTGGGGTTCTCACCGAGGAGAATCAGTTCCTGAGCACCTGCCGTGAATGGAGCGGTCTTATCTACATCGGTCACTGTCAACACTGGTACAGCCTGAAATACTTCCTGAATTGATCTGAGAATGCGCCGAGCACTAATTCCCCGATTGGCCACAAGGATTCTTCGACCACGGATTTCGCTGACCACTTGTTCAAAAGTCTTTGACACAAGACACTCCTTTTCAGGGTCTACTTCGAGGATAAGGGTGAATGCTACCGGAGCAAAAGACCTCTTGTCCTTCGCTCGTCGTCACCATTATCCCACCGCAACTGTCCAGTCCTACCAAAGTTGCCGTGCGGTTCTGCATGTTCCCTGCGTTCAAAATGACGGTCTCCCCGACGTACGCCAGGTGAGCTTCCAAGTTCTTGACAAATGTTTGTCTGCACGTGACTGAAGTCGTCACTTCAATCTCCGATCTGAGATTTCGGACAAGGTGAATCCAGATCTCGGGCGGTGACACGTTGACCCCGAAATCGGCTAAACATCCCGGTGGCAAAGCATGTCTATTGCGCATTTTGCCGAGGGACGGCGATGACACCAGATTCAAACCCACGCCAGCTATTACTACGCCATGCCTTTCCTCTATAAGGATTCCACCAACCTTGTTGGAACCTACGAGGAGATCGTTGGGCCACTTAATTCGGGCAGGCAAATTCAGGTCCTGCAAAACACTGAGCACTCCTGCGCCCAGCAGTAGTGGCGTCAAGTTGCGCCAAGTTGAGTTGAGCTCTGGTAAGCGCAGTGAACCGTACACGTTGCCCGGAGGTGAGTGCCATGTTCTCCGAAATTGGCCTCTGCCTGACGTTTGAGCCGTAACCAGCACCGAAGCCCAAGTGGGGAATAACTCATCAGCCGTAATCTGCCAAGCCAGATCCATGCTCGATGAGCATGGGCCACTCGTAAATAGCGTAAGGGCTTCTTGGTCATCTCCTGCCCGCCAACAAGTAATACGTTGGCCACCATGAGACAAACAGCACTCATTCCAAAAGCCCAATGCCGTCACCACCGGCTCCCAGTCCGACGAGCCCGTTGTCCTGCTCTTTGCTTCAAAGTCAGCAGTTTCCTGTTGAACAGGCGGATCCTCCTCAAATCTCCACATAGCAGATACTGGTCCTATACTTTCTACCCGTCTCCAAAGAGACCCAGGACGGCGTCCTGACGTTGCGAGATCACATTCGGCGAACCGTGTCCCGCCGGATTAAACTCTTTAAGGTCGTTGTATATGAATTGTACTGTTTAGGGTTGTTCAGCCTGATCCACGCGACATAAAGTC
>CAYZET010000599.1:0-2458 GCA_964477215.1 uncultured Syntrophaceae bacterium
AGCCGACCCTCCTCGCTGTAAACCAAATACAACGTTTGACAAATATGGTCGCGTATTCTGCCATGGCTCATTAGGGGACTTGCGCTCTGAAAGGGCGCGCCGTGAGTAGTCCCGCCGGACCACTCATGGTATGCCCTTACAGGGCATAAAGCAATCAATGATCACGTGATTCCTCTAGCCCATGCCCCTGAAAGACGTAACCGTCCTTATGAAATCTTGTACTTAAGCGATGGGCAACGTTGTCGATCAACCTTTCCCGGACACTTCTCACAGCGGCACAGCCTCTTTCAGGACGCGATCTCGGAATCGGGGTCGCAAGCCTTTCTCGCTGACCACGTTGCTCCGTCACCGGAGCAGCTCCTGCAATTTGAGCCACAAGGCTGCATGGTCCAGCAGGCCCCTGCCAGGTTCCATCGTGACAAGCAAATCAAGATCTCTCTTTTCGTCGGACTGGCCTCGAGCTAGCGACCCGAAGATTCGGACATTCCTCGCGCCGTGTCGAGCAGCCACCCGAAGAATTTCTCCGTTTTTCGTTTAACAGGTCTGGGATGCCCATACCGGATCTCTCGGTACTCTGCGGCTTGTGGGATGGCGGTTCCGAGGCGTTGCCTTCAGACGGTGACTTGCGGTGACGCGCTCCCACAGGCATGAAGGAAGGCCATGCCATGGCCTAACTCTCTGAGATCTTTGGTCGGGACGACTGGATTTGAACCAGCGACCCCTGCATCCCGAATGCAGTGCTCTACCAGGCTGAGCCACGTCCCGACATCGCTAAACTACAGGCTTTTTGCGCCGGTGTCAAGTGCCTGTTCCTCGGAAAATCGTCCTCGAGCTGACTCCAGGCGGACACATTTCGAGGCAAGGCATCTGTCATAATCCGGAGCTCATCGAACAACTCCTGACGGATTCTTTGGGGATGAGGAGCGCGACCAAAGAATTACGAGGGCAGCACGGCATCGAAGATTTCCGTTTCTCGGCTGGGGTCAGTCCGAATCCAGCACCTCTCGAACCTTTTTCGCCAAATCCTGTACGGAAAAGGGCTTCTGGAGAAAGCTCACTCCTGCGTCCAGAACCCCGTGATGGACAATGGCGTTCTCAGCGTACCCAGACACGTACAGCACTCCCATTTCAGGAAATTGCTGAGACAATGAATCAAACAGACGTTTGCCGTCCATCTGAGGCAGTACAACGTCCGTTAGCAACAGATGTATGGGCCCCTCGTGTTCCATACAAACTGTCTTTGCCTCCTGAGGATTGCTGCACTGAAGGACACTATATCCCAGGGTTTCAAGCACTTCTGCGGTTAGCTGGCGCACGATCTCGTCGTCCTCTACAACGAGGACGGTCTCCCATCCTCGAAGTTGGGCTGCCGCCGCGGCCGCTGGTACGGCGGATGTCTGCACTGGGGAGTGTTGAACAATTGGCAGATAAACCTTGAACGTTGTGCCCCTGCCCTGTTCACTATATGCAGACACGTGCCCTTGGTGCTGTTTTACGATTCCATACACCGTGGAAAGGCCCAACCCAGTGCCCTTCTCTTTTTCCTTTGTAGTGAAAAAAGGATCAAACACACGAGGCAGTACTTGTGGGTCGATCCCGTACCCAGTGTCGGACACGGCTAGCGTCACGTAAGGCCCCGGTCGGACCTCGGGATGGGTTCGGGCATATGCATCATCCAAAGAAACACTGGCAGTTTCTATAGTCAACTTTCCGCCTGTGGGCATAGCATCGCGGGAGTTGATAGCCAGGTTAAGAAGAATTTGCTCGATTTGCGTCTGGTCTCCCATAACCATGCCTATGGAGGGATCCAGATATGTTACAACCTCGATATCCTCTCCTATGAGTGGTTTGAGCATCTTCTGAAAGCCGGCAATCACTTCATTGAGGTTTAGCGGTCTCAAATCCAGTATCTGCTTGCGGCTGAACGCAAGAAGCTGTCGTGTCAAGTGTGCCGCCCGAACACCTGCACGGTTTATCTGCACGACGTTGCTGCGATATGGAGAATCCGAAGGGATACGTCGAGTCAACACATCCGAGTAACCGATGATTGCGGTCAGGATATTGTTGAAGTCGTGTGCTACACCTCCGGCCAACTGCCCGATCGCTTCCATTTTCTGGGCCTGGACAAGTTGTCTCTGCAGGCTCTTTTCCTCGGTGATGTCCCTCGCGACGCCTATGATCCTGTATATTCTGCCGTCCGGCCCCTCAATGGGCACCAATGACGTAAGAAAGGATACTTTGCCCTTGGGCACATCAAGAACTTCTTCGTAATGTATGGTTTCGCGTTTTTCAACACACATCTGATAGTGGCTGTTAATGTGGTCTGCAACATCCTTGGGGACAACATCATCCGTGAACCTGTTCTCGACCTGTTCGGTGGTCATGCCCACGGCTCTTTCCTCAGCGGGGTTAAAACTGACAAACTTAAAGCGCCCTTCAGGAGTGACATCTACGATGA
>CAYZET010000600.1:0-2439 GCA_964477215.1 uncultured Syntrophaceae bacterium
CGGGGGTCGTCGCGCTCGCCATCTTCGTCGCCGCGTTCCTCATCCTGTGGTACTTCTGGGTTAAGAAAAAGCTCGGGGCCAGCCTTTTCCTGGAAAACGAGGACCAGATCCTCTTTCCGTTCAAATACTTTTCCTGGCTTTTCATCGGCCTTGTGCTGGCAACCTCCCTAGTGCAGATTCACTTCGTGAGAGTTTCAGCTACCGTACACGAGCGGCTCGCCGCATTGTCATCCATATCTGAAAATCAAGAAGCCTACGCACGTTCCCTGGAAGGCACCAGGGAGATGATCCAGAAGTTGCGAGCCGATATAGACATAAATTTCAAGGGAGTCCGTTCTCAAGTCACGGAGCTCCGGTCAAACATGCAATCCGCGCTTCAACCCCCGTCTCTCGAGACAGGTCAAATTGCTCCCCTTAGGCAGCCCGCCCTTGCCGGGCTTCCCCCGTCACCGGACGCAGAGAAAGACTTTGCCAGGGAAGCTAGGGCTTCACGCGGGCCACTCCAGCAGGCTGCCGTAACGCGGCCGCAAACGGCCCCGGAATCCGAGACGAAATCCGAGACCTTCCGGATGAGCCTCAACCGAAAAGGCCGCGTCCTCACCGATAACTTGCGTGTTCACAAACGCCCCGGCCTTCAAACCGGCGTAGTTGACAAGCTCATGGCGGGACAAGAGGTCAAGGTGACCGAAAAACTGATGGCCAATGATGCCATGTGGTTCAGGGTCGTGACTCCTTCGGGCAGGTCCGGATGGGTTCATTTCGGCCACGTGAAGCTTGGTGACAGCACATGACCCCCCTATGAGCAGCAATACCCGGACCCGCCTTGTCCGGCGGGATCACCCTACCAATACTCCTGGAAAAATGATAATCGGTTTTTCATTTCGGCCGATGCCGCTCGCGCGTGCAGGCCGGCTTGGTATGGATTCGAGCACCTTCGGCTTTCATTGTCTATCGGTGTCTCCGCACCATAGCGGCATCTGTCGTCCATGCGCGTGTTACCTTTCTATGGGATGACCTTTGAACGGAGAATGCACTATAATGCGAGCAAACGGATTATGAATTGGGGGGACGGCAGATACGCTCAGAATTGCCGCGGGATGTAATCTTGACACGGTTCGGATTCCGGTTTGCTCACAACACGATTTCGCAAATACGGTGCCGCATTCACGACAAAGCGGTTGGTCCAATTGAGGGGGCACGCGTCGAGAATTGCCACGAGCGCGAGTTTGCAACCTCCCCCTACCGGAGATTTCTTGCGCGGAGCTACCGCAGCGCCAGCGTCTCGCCGGTATCCTTGTCTCAAGCTCGCCTTGAGGAGAGGTTGGATTTCAAACCTGCTTTTCCCAAAGGGGCTGAAGCAACTACGAAACCGCATTTGGGAAAACGTGAGCTTGGTACGAGGGGAGCACATCTCTCATGTTTCGGGCGCGCATTCTTGTAGTTGAAGACGAGAGCATAGTGGCAGCAGATCTTCGCTCCACACTGGAGGACCGGGGATACGAGGTATGCGCTGTGGTCGGCACCGGCGAAGATGCTGTCAGGGCGGCCAGATCTTACGCCCCGAACCTGGCCCTTGTGGACGTTTTTCTGCGAGGGTCGGTTGATGGCATATCTGCGGCAAGAATCATCCAGGAAGAGCTGGATGTACCGGTGATTTATCTGACAGCGTACTTCGACGAAGACTTGCTCGAGCGCGCCAGGACGACCAAGCCGTTCGGGTATCTTACCAAGCCATTCCGTGATGTCGAGCTTTATGGAACAATAGAGACGGCACTTTTCAAGCATGAAACAGACCAGGAGCTAAAGCGCAACCAATATTGGCTTTCCGTCATTCTCAATTCCATCGGGGACGCTGTCATCGCATCGGATGAGCGCGGTCGTATCGCTTTCATGAATCCACTGGCAGAGACACTCACAGGATGGTCCCATCAAGAGGCAGCGGGAATGCGATTGGAAGTGGCTCTCCGGTTGGAGGAGGCCACAGCGGAGGCCGTGAGCTCGGTTAGCCCGGACCGGCTTATCCTCTCCCTGCTCGGTAGCACGCGAGACCGGTTCCGGCTTCTTGTCTCGCGCCATGGGCAGCGGCGCCTCGTGGAGGCGACGGCAACACCTCTGCGTGATCTCGACAGCAAGTCTCTCGGGCACGTGGTCGTATTTCGGGACGTAACAGATCAATGTATTTCGCGGGAGTGGCTCAATCTGTTATCCCAGGCCGTACAACAAAGCTCCGAAGGCATTGCGGTAACAACGCTCGATCAAACGCTCCTGTTTGTAAACAAAGCCTTCGCAGAGATGCACGGCTGGGCACAGGAGAGTCTTTCGGGGATGCACATTTCGGTCCTTCACACGCTGGCGCAAACGGAGGAAGTTGAGGCTGCCCACCAGGAGCTATTGTTGGCAGGATCGTCCAGCAGGGAGCTATGGCACACCAGGGCCGAC
>CAYZET010000601.1:0-2427 GCA_964477215.1 uncultured Syntrophaceae bacterium
GCGCGGCTGACCCAAGCACGATCCATTGTGCTCGTTCAGCCGGACCGGAATATCATTCGTGTTTTGAGCTCCCATCCGAGTAG
Source organism: uncultured Syntrophaceae bacterium (assembly GCA_964477215.1). Lineage (GTDB taxonomy): Bacteria > Desulfobacterota > Desulfomonilia > Desulfomonilales > Desulfomonilaceae > JBFMDN01. The sequence continues at coordinate 84 of CAYZET010000601.1, forward strand.
GGTCTTGGAGGATCCCCGCGTCCGTGTGGTAATCATGGAGCCCAGAGCATTTCTCGATTCCACACGCCTGTCTTTCGACCTGATTCATCTTGCCGCTTTGGAAGGATTTGCCGCTGGATCGGGGGGTATAGGGGCTTTGCGGGAGAATTATCTGGCTACTGTCGAAGGATTTGCTGCGTCCCTTCGCGTTCTTACCCCCTCAGGTATAGTGTCGGTCGTCCGAGGAATTCAGGATCCGCCTCGCGATAACATCAAGATTCCTGCCACTTGGATTGAGGCTCTCGAACGCAGAGGGGTACTGGACGCCGGGTCTTATCTTTTACTCGCCCGAGACGAGCTTTCCATGGCAACCCTTGTACGAAACGCTCCAGTAGGCGAAGAGCTCGTGAGAAAATTTCGGAACATTTGTAGGACAATGTCATGGGATACTGAATGGTTTCCGGGTGTTCAGCCGAACGATACTAATGCTATCCACGTTCTTCCAGGCCCTGAGGTATCGGGTGCATCGTGGTACCACTACGCCATGAAGCAACTGCTTTCGGACAAGAGAGCGTTCCTTTATAGGACGTGGTTGACCACCGTAGAGCCCGCGACAGACGACAGGCCATTCTTCTATAATTTTTTCAAGTGGAAAGCGGTTTCCAAGCTTCGTGAAGCCTTTGGACCCCTGTGGCCGACACGATCGGAGATGGGCTTTCTTCTGCTCTTGGCCGCAGGAGCGTGGTGTCTGTTGGTAGGGGGTATTCTCCTGATCTTTCCGCTGATCTTTCTGGTGCGGTGGAAAGAGGTGCCGTCTATGGGGACGCTCGTCCTCATTACCTCCTATTTCGCTGCGCTGGGAACGGCATTCATGCTTCTGGAGATGAGTTTCATTCAGATGTTCACCCGATTTCTGGGAGATTCGGTTCTTTCGGCTGCGTTGGTAGTAGGTGGGTTTCTCATCTCTGCAGGCGCAGGGAGCCTGGCCGCGCCGCGCATAACAGCGGTCTTACCGGCCGGAATTCTGCCGGTCGGTTCGGCCATAGGACTCCTCGCAGTTCTTTCCACTCTGGGACTACCCCTCCTTTTTTCGTCAACAGCTCATTTCTCTCAAGTTGCGAAGATCGCGTTTGGGCTCGGAATTATTTTTCCTCTCGCATTCCTCCTGGGAATTCCGTTTCCGTGGGGTATTGCTCTGCTCCATCGGAGAGCTTCTGCAGTTATTCCTCTAGCATGGGCCGTGAATGGCTTCGCCTCGGTAATCTCTACGTGTGGAGCTGTCTTGTTATCCATGACTGTCGGGTTTACTGTTCTGTCTCACCTGGCAGCCGTGGTCTATGCGGGTGCAGGGTTCTTGTCCCTCGCGCTCGCCCGTGAACGGACATGATCTTGACGTGCTAGTTGAACGCAAAGACCTTTTCTTCTCCTCCGGGAGGGGTAATAAAGAGTTGGAGACCATTGGGACCTTTGGTGTGAAAATAATCGAGGAACATTTCGTGGCTACCGGCTGGTAGAGCGATTTCCCCCGATTCTTCTCTGACTTTTCCGATACCGTCGGCATTGACGACGATCTTCTTTCCTATAATAAGCCTAGCGCCGTCTCTGCAAACAATACGGAACTTGTATGTTCCCGTCTCTTCTTCAGTCAGGGAAAATTTCACGTAGAATCGCAGGCCTAGCCAGTCATCTCGCTGGGGAACTCCAGGGAAATATTCCGTTCCTCTGTTCAACGGGTAATCGATAGCCTTGGTGAAGAACATGCCTGCAGGAGATATCTTGTTGAAATTAGGGAGTTTATTTACGCCTGGCTTGAGGAAATAGACAAATGCTGGGATGAGGCTCAATTTCCCACTATCGGAGGCGTATCCCTCGAGGGATTGAGCCGGAGCAAAGACCTGTTCTTTCTTTTCGGGCTCTGTTACAAAGAGCTTGAGCGTGGGCTCTCCCTTGGCATGAAAATATTCCACTGTTATTGGATAGTTTCCCTGCTGGAGAAAGGCCCATCCGAGCGCTCCCCGTTCGCCGAGCTTGGAACCGTCTGCGATCTCTGTTATCTCATCTTGCCCAATAATCAGTTTTGCGTAGTCATCGGCAACAAGCCTGAATGCAAAGATTCCCGCTCCATCCACCGGAAAATATCCTTGATAGCGGACTGCTACCATATCTCTTCGGCCCGGAAGCCCTGGAATGCCTTGACCGCCTGATATGCTTAGCTCCGGTGCTATGATTCGGCCTATAGGGCTCAGGCGTGACAGATCCGGACCCTTCGGGTAATTCCCTTGGGGGACGAAATAGACCTGCCCCCATAACACGTCATAGGGCCTTTCCGGCTCTTTCCACCCGATCAACCCCTTGCTGACGGAAA
>CAYZET010000602.1:0-2423 GCA_964477215.1 uncultured Syntrophaceae bacterium
CGTTATTAATTTATCACACTCGTCCCCCTGATGCAAGGCCAACTTTTTTTCTCTTGACAGTCTTGCCCAACGCGGGCAACAGAACATCGATGCCCAAGCTAGTACAGCGTATGCAAGCCAGCCGTTTGCTGTCGCGAGGAGAAGTCCTTGTCGGCCTCATGTTTCTCATTTCAGGCGTCATGGTCGCCCGGACGGGAGCGGCAAAACTCTCCGACCTGTATCGTCAGCTTACACCGCACTTTCCCCTGTCACTTCCTCCCAATGTCGCTGACACGGTTCTCGTCTCGTTGCCGCTCATCGTGCAAACGTTTATCACCACAGTTTCAGCGATCTGTGCCGTAATTCTGGGAATCGTCTGGATAGTGTCCGGTTTTGCCGATCTCTTCCCTCGGAAAGGGGTGAAGAACGACCCCGTGGATTTTGACGATCCTGAGCTCGTCGCCGAGTCTTTGCGCACTGAAAAGCCGCTCCAATGGCGGGCGCGCTCTCTGGCGGTTCGTATTGCAGCACGATTGGGTAGGAGATTTCGGTTCATGAGCCCTGTGTCATATTCGCTAATCAGGCACTCAACCGCATCGATCCTCAAAATAGCTCTTATAGGTATGGCCATAGCCCTCGTCTTCCAGATCCTTGGCTTGTTGCCGGCCCTCCTCAAGACCTATGCCGAGGTCGATATCGTGCTCACCGTTCCATCGCCTCGTCCTCTCTATTGGCTGTTGGCCTTGCTCATAGGGGCAAATGTCTTGATCTCTGCGAGTCTCATTCCCCTGAAGAGACCCGGTTACAACCGTTCCGAGGCATCCCTCGTGCTGAAAGGAAAGGGAGATCCTCACTTCTTCTTTGCCATGCTTGAGGAGGGTTGCCGTCTTCTGAGCGGAACAGCTCCATTTCTCCGAATTCCACGTCGATTGGAGCTCGCGTCCAACCCTCGGATTCGGGGCACCTTGATCGAAAGCTTTCCCGAGGTGATAGCGTCCATCGCTCGTCCGGCGGGCTATGTTTGCCTTCCTCTTATTGTGATCTTCATTAGCCTCGGCTTTTCCCGGTTAACAGGTTTTCACCGCCCGATTTCTTCCGTGCACTATGCGACCTTCCTTTCCGCGCATCTGCCGGATTACCTGCTGGAAGTGGCGTTTGGGCTGGGTATGATACTGTCGGGGGCGTATTTCGGCGAATGGGCTCGACTCCTTCTGGGAATCCGGCGGTTCAGATCTGCGGCGCTTTTCTGCCATTTTAGCGGAGACATGGCTCTCGAGTCCCACAAGCGTGGCTCCCTTGTGAAGTCTTTGGGAGCGGGGGAGATTGAAGAAGTCTCTTGGAAGACGGTAGAGGCTCTCGATCCCCGGTTCGTCACCTGGGCCCGAGAGCCACGGGGCCAGGATACTTCTCACCTGCAAATCTCCTGGGCGGAGATCACCACGGAAGCAATTTCCGAGAGAGCTCCACGATGTCTGGCAGACATGCAGCGCTCGTCGGAGCTGGATGCCTCAGTGCAGCGACTTATTCGGCTCCCGGTTTACGTGACCTTCGAGGTAGCTCCGATCGACCCTACGGCCTCGCCGGGCGTGACAGCTCCCGAGGTTGCCCCTCCTGTTGAGAGCAAGGACTGAAGGGCTCGAGTTTAATGTATGCTGAGAATATGGTGCCACATCCACGGCAGCGCGGTTGACCCACTGGCGGTGGCAGCGGCGAGAATGGCGCCGAGGGCCGCATCCAAGCAAGGGCGGGTTTGAAACCCGCCCCTACAACCACTGCTACCGTACTTCTACCACGAAGAGCAACGCTCCACCTCGCAGTAGGGGCAGATTTGAAACCTGCCCCTTCCCAGGAGAGGCTGCCAAAAATACGTAACCGTACTTATGAAATCTTGTGCTTAGGCCGTTTCCCGGAGGACGGCGCAGCAAATCACACTTCAAGCCATGAGTGGGAATACAGGGAATGACCCAGGAGCAGCTTGGCGGTCTTCACGTAATCCACGGCTTTCTTATCCATTCCGCTCGTGTCGACTTCTTCACCGTCCATGACACGCCCGACGAGCGTTTCCAGCTCCATTTCCTGGTCGTGAGCGATCCGGACGATCTCGTCGTCAAACCCGTCGAGAATGGCTGAAGTGATGCCGCACTTCTTTAGCATGCACAGGTATACCTGGTTGAGGATGTCGCGCAGCTCGTCCGGGGAACCGTTGGAGACATTAGAAAGCCCGCACGTGGATTGACAGCCAGGGGCCAAGTCCGGCAGCCATTGCATAAAGGTCGTACACCCCTGTAGCTCCTGCTGCTGGGAAGAAACAGGGACAACGATGGGATCGAACCAGATCCTCTCCAGTTCTATTCCGATTTCCGCGGCCCTCGTCATCATGCTGTCCAGGAGCATGGCCCGCTCGTTCTCATCCCGGGGTATTCCGTCCGGCCCCCACATAAGGC
>CAYZET010000603.1:0-2410 GCA_964477215.1 uncultured Syntrophaceae bacterium
TTGTAGGGCTAATACCCTTGGGCGCGCTCCTCTGGCCTGGATGGCTCCTCTTTGGAATTCTCGCGCTCTTCATCGGGTTACGACATCCAGAGCCGGTGGATCCGTACACACCACTGGACAGGAGCGGTAGAATCCTTGGATGGACGGCCATTGTGCTGTTTGTCCTTACCTTTATACCTGCTCCTATCAGCGTAGTGCACTAGACGGATTTCTTGGCCGAGCACGCGGTGGGGGCCAAGAGTGGTGTCGTCCGTGGAATCCAGCTTTGAGACGGGACAAGGCGGGCTCATTAGACGATTTCAGAAATACGGTGACGTATTGACGGCCTCGTGGTCGGCCTGATTGCGGTTGCACGTGGCGAGAATGGCAGCGAGGGCCTCATCGAGGCAAGGGCGGGTTTGAAACCCGGCACTGCATCGGTACTTCTGCCGCAAAGTTAATGCGCCCCACCGCAGCAGGTGCAGGGGCAAGTTTGAAACTTCCCCTTGCCTGAACAGAGCTGAAGCAACTACCCAACCGTATGGGAAAACGTGTACTTATCTCAGAAAGGGAGTAGCTGTCTTGAGGCACTTCGAGGATTTCGCTGTGGGGGACGTACACACAGTGGGGGAGTACCTCGTCACCCGAGAAGAAATCGTCGCATTTGCCGAGAAATGGGATCCACAACCGTTTCACACGGACCCCGAGGCGGCGCTCTCTTCGGTCTTCAAAGGCCTCATAGCTGCCGGTTGCCACGTCTTTTCCATATCGATACTCCTGCAGAACGATCCAAAGATCCGGTCGCAGGTATTGGCGGGATTCGGATGGGACCAGGTTCGGTTCGGGCACCCGGTGAGGCCTGGCGATCGGTTGTCGCTGACTGTGGAGTGTTTGGAGAAGCGTGTTTCTCGGAGCCGGCCGGACGCGGGGATAGTGCGGAATCTGATAATTGTCCGGAATCAGGATGGCAAGTCGGTGTTGACGTATTATGACACGATATTGGTTGGGCGGAGGGCGGATTATGATCAAGAGGCCAGCCAAATAACTTGACAGTTTATTGATTTGTGATATGGTCTGACCACCGGACAAATGGCCCGGCGTCTCCCATCAGCATGATTGTCTCTTTCATCCATCCGGGGGTAAGGATGTGGGCAGCATATGGGCGCTTCTCGAAGCAGCGGTCACAGAGCCATGCCAGACGGAGTGGTCTGGGAACCGCCTCCGGGCAAAGATTGCTTCGCGGTTCAATTCTTACGGGAGCAATCTCGCGTCGATCTTCCCATTGTCGGATCGTCTGATCCGAGCATACTCTCGGCTCGGTCACGGATTGGTGACCATAGCCTTCAGATATAATTCAGCTAGAAGTAGTCCAAATCCATGTTTTGTCATTCTGTGCACATAGCGGATAGAGTATGGTCGGGCGGGCATGTTTTCGCCCCCCGGGTCAGAGATTTTCGGTCTCCGGACCGTCCGAAGCGTGAAGAGACAGGAGCGGGATGGCTCGTCTTGTCGTGCAATCAATGAGTGCGTCTAAAAGGGGGTTCGGGCCTTGCCTAATGGACGGGCATTGTGACCTTTTGGAGCTTGGGGATGAGCCCTAAGCGCTTGAGGGAACGGGGCTGCCGGCATGAATTATAGTGGAGCGCATTAAGAACAGGTCGGAACCTGATTCGCATGTCGACTCATTAACGAGGGCGTGAAGGCAACGGCCGCGCGCAACCGGTCCGGCACTATAGGCAACGGGAGACCCGTTCGCGGGATCTTTCGATAGCCTGGCTAGATCTGGACGCATCGCGCGCGAGGAAGGAGGGGAGGTAAGTAAGCTCGGTGTAAAAAGTGGTGTGTTACGCGTTCAACACGGAATCGAATGTTTTCCACAACCGGAGGTAGGCGCATGAAAAGGATAAGAGTGATCGTTCTTGCCCTCGCAGTAGCCTTCACATTTTGCGGAATGGCTGCTACCAACGCATTTGCACAAGCAGAACCCAAGGAGAAGAAGGCCACGAAGTTCGGGGAAGATCCACGGGCCCTAGCCTGGAAAGGCAAGAAGTGGACCACGTCGAATCAGACCTTCAGGTGGCGTATGAGCGATCCCTGGGGAGGATTGATTTTCCATGACATTGCTGTTCACTTTGCCGACAGCGTTCGTGCCGCAAGTGGAGGCCGTCTGGACATCAAAGTATTCCAGACCGGAGCGATAGTGCCTGCCATGGAAATATTTGACGCGGTGTCAAAGGGAACCCTCGATTGCGCCCATTCGTGGCCTGGTTACTGGAAAGGGAGGAACGAAGCCTTTGTCGCGTTCGCGTCAGTACCTTTCGGCCTCGATTTTGAAGGGTACAACATTTGGTATTACGAGCGCGGTGGCGACAAGATGTTGGACGAGCTCTACGGTAAGTATGGAATGAAAGCTTTCTTCTGCGGCAACGTA
>CAYZET010000604.1:0-2389 GCA_964477215.1 uncultured Syntrophaceae bacterium
TTGTGGGGAGTGGCTGAAAGGAAAAGCCGGTGCTCGAAACGGGGAGGAATGCCGCGCACGGCCCGGGTGATCTGGGAATCTATGGCGTATTTCCGGCCGCTCGCAGGGGGTCCGTGTGGGTATGACAGCTTGTATCTCTCTGGATTCGAGCTGCCCTTCAAAAAATTTCTCCACACATGACCGCATCTGTCAGGTATCCTCAGTAAGCTTGTCGAGAGGAGGGCTCTCGATCTGGTCAGTCTCAGGGATGTCAGTCTGACATACACACCCCAGTTGGGAGGGACTGGGATCTCCACAGAGGCCTTCCATCGTAGGTCTTTAAGAAAACCCCCACCTTGTATCTAATGAGGTACGGGGAATTTAGCTGGAAGGTTCGTCAATGAGGACCTTTTTCGCTTGGTTCATCGAGGACGGCGAGCCAACGTCATTGGCGACGTGGAGCTCGGCCGCAACGGTTATCTTCGGTATCGCGTTGCTGCTCTGGCCGACAATAGTCTTCTCGGGGAGCACCGAGGTTCGAGATCGGAACGGACGCCTCATCGAGCGTCGAACCTACCAAGATGGAACGGGTGTCGTTCGCGACGCCAATGGAACACTGAAAGAAACTTGGACCAGGCAGGGCAGCAGCATTGTCGTTCGTGACAGACATGGTCGGATCGTCAGGATCGAGAAGATCAAGTGAGAGGCGTTGTCAGACGTGTCCATCTGTCGAACGGGTGAATCATTACGACCCGGCCTACGCTTCAGCGGCCAACAATCTGCACGCTTGCGAGCTCCGCCGTGCAATCGGGACCGAAAATGATCCACTCTTGTGTGCGGGACTCTTGCGGGAACGGGTCGTTGACGGTTATCGACTGTAGTGGATTTTGGCAACGGGCTACCGACAAATCTCAGCGAAATTATTGGTTATTTAGTCTCCCAGTCTGCATGGGGTTCAGGTGGTCGCTGGTTCAAATCCAGTCGCCCCGACCACGGAAAGAACTATGATACCGTCACGTAGGCTAAGCCAGCCTGGCAGTTTCTCTTTTTCAGACCATTTCTCGGACCCCGTAAATCATTGCTCGGTCGGATCTACCCCGATAGAAGTCAGAGTCCAGGCATTATAGGGCGTTGGTCTGACGGAAATCCAGCCCGAAATTGTCCGCAGCTTGTCTCACATTCCGCGCAATTGTCAGATTACACCTAGAGAATGACGCGCAATGAGAGACTTGAAATCACCTTGCCTGAAAGATGACACTACAGTTAACTCTACTTGTGCTAAACGCCAGCCGAGAGACTGCAAATGCGTTACTTCAGACGACCGGCACGAATTACCCAGACGCGGGGTGGTGAGTCTGGGCTTCAAGATCTCCCCATTCCATGCCGAGTCGCTCCTTGAAAAGCGGTCCCAACCTTTCGAACAGCTTCTCCCAGTGGGTGTTGCCCTGTTCGAGACACTCGAAAATCTCGGCCACATACACCTTCAGGTTCGCAAGCTCGTCCTTGGGCAAAAAGGTAGTCGCGCCCAGTTTCATGGCCAGGTTGAGACTCGCGACATTCAGAGCGTGAGCGGTAAGCATGGCGGCAGGCAGTTTCCGCACGCCGCAGGTGTCCAGTAACGCGAAGCCATTAACTCCCATGATGTCCAGTATTGCAAGATCGAAGTGCTCGGACAATATGAGCTTGTGCGCTGTATCGAAGTTTGTTGCAGCCACGACCTCGTATGCTTCAAGCTGTTCCCGGATGACTTCTATAATGTCAGGTTCGTCATCCACCGCGAGGATTCTTTTTCTCTTGCGAAGTTCTTGTCGGGACATGGTCTCGAACCTTCCTTCCCTCCTGATACTGCTCGTTCAACAGACCACGGGGTCCAGTTCTTTGAAGGATTTCAGGTGACGCCTTGTGACCTCCTCGGACAACCTCAAGGATCCAGAGGGGAATTAGCTACCTTGGGATGCGCTTACTTGCCTACAATCAAGTGGGCAAGAAAGTGGATCCCGCACCGGTTAAGCTCCTGGGGGCACTTCCTCCGGACCGAGCGGCGGACCCGGAATCGCCAGTGGTGCCCGCATAAAGAAGAACTGATGGATCAAGAGTATTACCGCGGTCACGTGCAGAGTGAAGAAGGCCGAGAGCGCATTTATGTCGAAGGGCTCCGGCGCAAACCCGCTGGCCTCTAATCTAGCATATATGGGCACCAGGATGATCCGCAGGAGGGCGATCCAAGCGGCGACAAGAACGATTTCCTCCAATATGAAGTTGTAAATGCCGCGGGTAGGCTGCTTATATTTTGCAAAAGTATACATTTCGAATGCCACCGCATGCATCAATGACCACCCTATTGCACTCGCCCCTATAGCTCCAAATGAGAACGTTGGGCTCAGGCCGATAGCGAGGCTGCCTGCCCAGC
>CAYZET010000605.1:0-2166 GCA_964477215.1 uncultured Syntrophaceae bacterium
GACACTAGATTAGAAGTTAGCCCTCTCTTTGTCAAACGATTCTTGGAAGCTACAGAAATGCGTGGTAAAAAAATGCACCGGCTCAATTCGCATACCCGGCACCAATCGTCCACTGAGAAGGCCAGGTCTGTGTTTCCCCAACTTGTCAGCCGATGGCCCGCCAGCCTTCTCCTGTGAAACGTAACCATGCGGATTCAATCATTCTTCGCGTGATCGACAAGCTGGACCTGGTATCGATCAGCCCTTTCCCGATTCCAGAGCGCGAAGCTTAGCCAATTCGGATTTGGTTAAGGTGCGCCATGTCCCTGTCGGAAGCGACCCGAGGGTAAGAGGTCCGAATGCGATTCTTCTGATTTTCCGGACTGGATTGCGGACTCTTGCAAAGATGCGTTTGATTTCGTTTTTCTTGCCTTCGAACAGAACGACCTTGATCCACGTCGACGTCTTCTGTGTCTTGATCACCGTCCAGCTCACGTCGCCGACGCGTTCGCCTTCGCCAATGCTCATTCCAGGGCGGATCATCGCCAAGCTCTTGTCATCGGGTGTTCCTTTGACTTTCACCATATATGTACGGGGAATGTGGCTGGACGGGTGGCTCATCTTCTGCGCCAGTGATCCGTCATTGGTGAGAAGCATGAGCCCTTCCGCGTCGAAATCGAGTCTCCCTACGGTAAACAGCTTGCGCTTGAGGGGCTTTATCAGGTCTCCCACGCACGGCCTGCTCTCAGGATCGCTCATGGTCGAGACCACGAAGCGGGGCTTGTTGAACAAATAGTACACCTTCTCTGCTTCGAGCTTGGGGATAAGCTTGCCATCAACCTTGATATGGTCCTTGGACGGATCGGCAGTTACCGTAGGATCCGTGACCACCTGCCCATTGAGGGTGACCCGCCCTTCGCGGATCATCTCTTCGGCTTTCCTTCGTGATACTATTCCAGCGTCACGAATAATCAGGTGGATCTTCTGCAGTGCCATTTGCGTTTTCACTCCGAGGTCAGGGGAGCCGAGCGGTCACACAACGTGGTGAAAAATCACCTTCACGGCCCGTTGTGCAGCTCGATCTTCCAGCGTGGCAAAGGCCTGCTGGTATTGGTCGAGTGGAAATCGATGGCTCACAAGGTCGTCGACAGGGAAGGAGTGACGCTCCATAAGAGTCGCCGCCGCGTCGAACGCGTTCACTTTGTCTCCATCGAAGAATACACTGTTGGACCAACCGGGTCCAAGGATCTTCACGGCCTTGTGCCAAATTGGCCCAATGTCCAGTGCCTGTGTCTGCTTCAGAGAGCTCAGTACGAACCGCTTGCCCTCTCCGGCGAAGCGAAGCCCCTTTTCTACAAAATGGGCGGTTCCAGAAGTCTCGTAAACGACATCCGCCCCGCCGTGGAGGGTGATACTACCAACCCTTGGATAGCTCACGCTGCCCCCCACAAATTCCGCCACGTCTTCGTACACAGCTCCCGATGTGTCAGCAAGCGTCACGGCGCTACGAGTAAGCTTACGGGCCAGAGCCACCTCGAAGGGATGCTCGGCCACGATCATGACGTTAACATCACAGCCGAGAATCTCGAGAACCATGCCAGTGAGTAGACCGAGGGAGCTACAGCCCATGACGATCACCCTGTCGCCTGAGCTGGGAGGGTTGTGAAGGACTGTTCTGACAGCGCGTGCCAGCTCGGGGAGCAGGACCGCGGTCTCGGTTTCCATTGTGTCGGACAGTGGATTAATCTGGCTGTGATGGGCTATGAACACGTCCCCCCACCCTCCGCCCGTGTCCGGACAGGCGCCTATCATCATACCCGGTCCCACCACTCCTCTGTTGAAACTTCTGCAACAGTGCGGCTCACCCCGCGAGCATGACGGACACGGTGGATCCACCTGTCGCTGAGTGCACGCCAGGAGCGGGTCCACGACAACCCGTTGCCCCAACTCTATTGCGTGCACGCTGCGTCCCGCTTCAACCACAATGCCAACGTTCTCGTTGCCGGGCACGAAAGGGAGCTCAAGAAAAGGCCCGAAGGACGAGAGGTCATGGTAGACGATCATGCCCTCGTCCATGTCGGATATTCCCGACATAATTGACCGAACCTTCACCCACTGCGGAGAAACAAGCTCCGGCTCCGGTTCCTCCCCGAGTCGAAACGTGATTCCACTCGTGAGACCGCTTCG
>CAYZET010000605.1:2176-2388 GCA_964477215.1 uncultured Syntrophaceae bacterium
ACGCAAAATGGTCGATTTAACCCTATCCCACGCTTCCTTCTTGATATTCAAGGCGGCAGTCAAGGCCTTCATATGATCGAACCTCCAGGCCGGAACCGCGCTTTGATTCGGCAGATCATGCGCTGTTGATCGAGATGGGCAGAGCTACGCCTGGTACCCTCTCCTCAGCCCTTTCTCGGGATAACTATCCTACGGGGCATGATCCGAAAGCA
>CAYZET010000606.1:0-2386 GCA_964477215.1 uncultured Syntrophaceae bacterium
CTGGCAGGGCCTCTTCCTGCCTGTACAGCTCTTGAGATACGCTCTGCTTGCATCTTTCGAGCGATCTTGCCCTTCAGACAAGGCGGTTTTCCACTGGCGGAAGAGGATCCTCCTGGGAAGCACGGTCACAGCGTGCCTGTGGGGCATGGGTGGGGCGTTCCTCTTTCCCTCGGAAAGCGTTTTCCATCAGGGTGTGCTCGGGTTGATTCTGGTGGGAGCGGCGGGGTCCGCTTCCTTTGCGCACGCGCCGCTTACCATGTTCTATCTGGCACCTGCGTGTCTCACCCTCATTCCGTTCCTTCTCCGACTTGTCCGGGATGGCGGGCCGACCGCCTTGGTCATGGCCGGTGCGGGCTTTATGCTCCTGGCTGCTATCATCGCAATAGCGAGAGCATTCCATGTCCTGATCGCGAGGGCAATCACACTGGAGTCCGCTACAGCCCAATTGACGGAAAGCCTCAACGCATCCCGCGCAGGAACGGACCAAACATGCAACGCGGACACCTCTCTGGCAGTAGAGAGCGAGAGGCCCCAAGAGGAAATTGCCCAAATCGAACGCACCGAAGAGTCCTTTCAAGTCGTGGCGGACTACGCTCCTTTGGGACTGGTGACCATCGCCGAGGACGGGGAATTTCATTATGCGAACCCCATGTTCAGGCGCATGTTCGGATACGGTCCGAATGACGTGCCGAACGGCAAGGCGTGGTTCCGCAAAGCATATCCTAACCCTGAGTACAGACGAAACGTGATTCAGTGCTGGCTCGAAGACATGGAAGCCGCGGAACCTGGACAGTATAGGCCGAGGACCTTTGCTGTCACGTGCAAAGATGGCACGACCAAGACGATCCATTTCATTGCCGTCCAACTTCAAAATGGCCGGCACTTGTTGGCTTGCGTGGACGTGACAGATACACAGAGGCTGCGGGACGAGCGGGACCGTCTCTTCAATCTGTCCCTCGACATGCTCTGTGTTGCCGGATTCGACGGTTTCTTCAGGCAGGTGAATCCCGCCTGGACAAAGATCCTGGGATGGGAGTCCGAAGAGCTCCTCAAGAAACCGTGGATAGAGCTCGTGCATCCTGACGACCGGGGAGCAGCGATGGAGATCATCCGAACTGTGCTTGACGGCCAGCCGCTCCTCTCCCACGAAAATCGGTATGCTTGCAAAGATGGCACCTATCGCTGGATATCGTGGAATGCATTCCCGTTGCCGGGAGAAAAGCTGATCTTCGCAGTGGCCCGCGATATTACCCAGAGGCGACACGCGGACGAACAGCTCAAAGAGAATCAGCGGCGCCTGCAGGCCGTCTTGGAACATCTTCCCCATCTTCTCTGGATGAAGGACCGGAACGGTGTGTTCCTCGTGGTCAACGAGGCCTTTGCCAGGTCCTGCGGACGCGCGAGCGTGGAGGAGGTCATCGGCAAGACGGACTTCGACGTGTGGCCCGAAGCTCTGGCAGAGCTCTACACATCGGATGATGCGTCCATCATGGCAGGGGGAAAGGCCAAGTGGACGGAAGAGCCCATAGTGGATGAGGGGGAGACCAAGTGGTTCGAGACCTTCAAGACGCCACTCTTCGATGCCGATGGTACCGTAGTCGGCACGGTCGGCTCTGCTCGCGACATCACTGCACGCAAGAATGCCGAAGAGGCCCTCAGGCAGTCCGAAGAGAAACACCGGCGGATCCTCGAGACCATCGCGGACGGGTACCACGAAGTTGATCTCAAGGGAACCCTGACACTGGTCAATGACTCCCTTTGCGAGATCCTCGGGTATTCGCGGGAAGAGCTGCTGCGGGTCACCTTCAGGCGATTCATGGACGAGGAGACATCCAAGAGAGTCTTCCTCGCGTACAATGAGGTGTATCGGACAGGTATCCCCAATCGCAGCATCTCTTTCGAGGTCACGAGAAAGGACGGAACCAAGAGAGAGGTATCAGCGGGCATCTCGCTCATTCGAGACTCCGATGGGGCACCCACCGGATTCCGAGGCATACTTCGCGACATAACCGAGCGCCGACACCTGGAAGAGCAGCTTCGCCAGGCCGTGAAGATGGAGGCCATTGGGCGACTGGCAGGGGGAGTCGCCCACGATTTCAACAACTTGCTCACAGCCATCATGGGCTATACGAGCATCCTGTCCCTCCGCCTGAAGGGCGACGAAGACACCCAGGGCAGACTCCGGCAGATAGCCAGAGCTGCGGAGAGAGCAGCCGATCTGACCAGACAGTTGCTCGCGTTCAGTCGAAAGCAGGTGCTCGAGGTCCGCGTTCTGAATCTTAACAGCCTCGTAAGAGATATCGAGAGCATGTTATCACGCCTCATCGGAGAGGACGTCGAGCTCGCAACGGATCTGGACCCCAATATTGGAAATGTCAGAGCGGAC
>CAYZET010000607.1:0-2383 GCA_964477215.1 uncultured Syntrophaceae bacterium
GAGCTCGCCGCACTCTCGCGAGGACTTGGAGCATGCTGGTCCGGATATACCATAGCGGCCGCGAACTCCTATGAGCCCATGCGGGATGCTCTTTCCCTGCCGAAAGGCCACAAGTGCTTTGGAGCAATGATGATCGGCCGGCCCACGTACTCGTACCATCGGGTGCCATTAAGGAATGAACCCTCAATAGCCTGGAGATAACGGAACTTCACGGGCCTGGAGCTCATGGCACGCCCCGTTCATGCCAAAGGAGAGCAGATCAACCGATCCGCGATCGCATCCGGGCTTATATCTCCTCATAATCAGGCATTCTATCGAGAGCCCTCAAAATCGAATCCAGGGGACAAGAAACGGATAAAGGTCCTCGCCGCGGGAGAAAGGTATTTTCGTTTTTTAATCAATAATCCATAATACGAGTACCCAACAACATCGGACATTGGCTTCAAGCAGAGGCTTCTTCGATCTTTTGGCTGAATAGATAGCTCGGGGATCATGGAAACACCAAATCCCATGGCTACGTATTTCTTGACTACTTCCCATCCGACGGCTTCTACCGTCACTTTGAGATCCGGATTGTAGTCTCGTAAAACCCTATCGAGGGCTCGCCCTTGTGTCCCTTCTTTATCCGGGATGACCAGAGGGTACCGGGCAATTTCCTCCACAGTTAAACTCTTCTTTGTGCAGAGCGGATGACCGAGAGGAGCAATAAAATACCTTTCAAAACGCCATAGCTCTTTTCCTTCGATTCCCATAGGCACATTCTCTACTGAGCCAACACCGAAGTCCACTTCTCCTCTTAATACCAGGGTACGGATTTGTTTCCCGGGAACATTGAAAAGGCGCAGCTCACAGTCGGGATATAGGGTTTTGAATTCTTCCAGATATTTGGGAAGAATATAAAGCAGGATATCTTCGAAGGAGGCAATTTTGACGTTTCCGACGATCCTCCCTGTTTTTTCTATGAATTCACTAGCGACGTTGTCTATCTTCTCAATAATCGGAGAAATGATGGAAAATAGAATCGATCCGTCAGGGGTCAAATTAACCTGTCGGTTAGATCTTTCAAAAAGAATCTTTTCCAAGCGAGACTCCAGGTCCTTTATCTGCTGGCTGACCGCCCCTTCCGTAACTGAGAGTGCCTCGGCCGCGGTCTTGAAGTTCCTATTGATGGCCACATAATAAAAGGTTTTCAGCCGGGTATAGGGAATGTCAACGTTCATGGGAGCCTCCATTATGGGTGTCCCTATTGGGGATGCTCACACACCTCGCCTTCAAGCGAAGAAAGATCAGGTGAAATGATCACGTGAGTGGCCATGAGTCCAATTTCTTAGGCGCAGTGCATAGGCCGGTCGCAGGTCGCGGCGGGTGGCCGTCGAAACGCGCGGCACCGGCGTTACGAATGATCTCCAGGGATATGTCAGTCAACATCTCCCTCCTTTCAGGCTTGCGGTTGTTTTGACTTGGGGTAGTGATGTGAGCGGTTCTTGGGGATCCAGCTCGGCCGAAGGCACCGCATGGTTGAGGGAGCCCCCCTTTCTCTCCCGAAGGGACAGATAATGCACACCGTTGAAGAGGGAGTCTTCCTTTCCCCGAGAACGCGTGTGCTCGGCTACCTTCTCTCCTTTGTGGCACAATACCTGCTTGATGTCAATTAAACTTATGCACTGACGATGATCATACTTGTGCATGGTGTGGTTGATATCCGAGTCGGATATTGGTGACCTGGCTCAGTCTCTAAATCCCCTTGGAGACTTCTTCCTTGTGGCCTCGAGTGAGGGTCTTTTCAGTCCTGTAGCTTGAGGCGCCCAGCTCCAGGATGGTGCAGTGGTGGACGATGCGATCGATGGCCGCGACAGCCGTCATGGGCTCCTTGAAGATCTTGTCCTATTGCGAGAAGACGAGATCGGAGGTAATGAGTCCGCTCCTTCGCGGATATCGCTCTGCCAGGGAGGTGAAGTGCTCCTCCATCTCCTGCTGCTGTCGCACGTACCCGTATGCATCTATGATCACCGCCTCAAAGCGATCCAGGCGGCGTATTTCACGCTCCAGGGCAATATCACGTTTTGCTGCGAGCAATGTCTGGACTAGACGGTAGGCAGGAGCAAAGAATAAGGAACGACCCTTTTGCATCAGCTCGTGACCGATGGCCGAAACAAGATGGGTCTTACCCCGTCCTGGTAGCCTCCACGTCCGACTCCGTGGTTGATGCGGCCAGATGGAGAATACGAAGGTATTCGAGGCTGCCCCTGCGGTGGCCTTCTCGCTTGCACGGGGGATCGTAAGCCCGCCGAAACGTGAGAGTGGGGAAAAGATCTTCCCGGTATTTGAAAAGCCGAAACGCGACGGGTTTGCGAACAGGGGACCCGATGATGTGCCGGTAGCT
>CAYZET010000608.1:0-2358 GCA_964477215.1 uncultured Syntrophaceae bacterium
AACGATGTGGCAGCGTTGTCCAGGTACACGGTGCGCGGGATCGGACTCATGGCGT
Source organism: uncultured Syntrophaceae bacterium (assembly GCA_964477215.1). GTDB lineage: Bacteria > Desulfobacterota > Desulfomonilia > Desulfomonilales > Desulfomonilaceae > JBFMDN01. The sequence continues at coordinate 56 of CAYZET010000608.1, forward strand.
GTCAGCACGACTTGGGGTTAGGCAGACCGGCAAGCCGACGAGCCCCTCCCCTGACGCCGCCCGGAAAGACGCGCTCAATTTCCATGATGCTCTCTCCGGTCTCGCTACGGATTTCCCTGTTAAGGGGGGCTCGCCCGTTCTGCTCATAATAATGCCTCAGGAAACGGAGAACACGCCAGTGCAGCTCCGTCAACTCCGCAATCCCGCTTGACCGAGCCAGAGCCTTGGCAAGCTCCTCTGTCCAGTCCTCCGGGTTCACGAGGAATCCTTCTTCATCGAAGAGGACATTTCGTCCTTCCAGAGTACGCGTGGAGTAGCCCCGAGCTTTGGCCTGTTCGCCTGTTGTCATGCTCTTCTGTCACGATCCCGCGTGCTTTCCCATGGCTTCGAGCACTCTCGCGGGGGTTGCCGGAAGGTGGCAGATACGCCTTCCGCCTGTAGCATCTTGGATAGCGGTTATGATGGCCGCAGGAGTAGGAAGCAGCACGAACTCACCGATACCGACTGCGCCCAGAGGACCTCGCTTTCTCGGGGTTTGCAGCAGGATGATCTCCATGTCGAATGCGGTCTTCATTGTGGGAAACTTTAGGTTGACCCAATCTGTGGACTCCCCGTGAACGTAATGCTCTCGCAAAGCCATTCCTGCTCCCATGTCAAGACCGCCCTCTATCTGGCCTTCCACGATTAATGGATTGAGGACGGTTCCCGGATCTACCGCTGCGGTTATCTTGAGCACGCGCACCTCTCCCGTTTCGGTGTCGACTTCTACCTCTGCCATTTGCACCCCGTGCACCCGGGACTCGAAGGGTACACCTTGACCTGTTTTGGGATCTAGAGGCGTGGTTTCAGCCACCCGCGTTCCAAGATACTTCGTCGGCTTGCCGGCAGCAACCAGTTCCGCGTGGTTCATGGCCCCTGCTTCATCCATCGCCTGCTTCAGAGCTTCTATGGCTTTGACCAAGGCACCGCCGCTCATGTAGGTGACCCGGCTTCCGGAAGCAGTACCCGAATCCGGCGTCCGGTCGGTGTCGCGCAGGACAAGAAATATCTTGTCCCGGGGAATGCCAGTGAGGTGGGACGCAATCTGGGTCAGCATTGCGTCATTTCCCTCTCCCGGGTCGGCTACCGAGCCGTAAATGGTGAGAGAATTGTCTGGCATGAGCTCCACAGCCACGCTGGAACGGTCGGGGCCACCCCTCCCGACGCCGAAGCTGCCGCCTGCGAGTCCCACTCCTCTCCTAAATCGACCCTGTTTCGACGCAGCGGCCTCCTCGCGTGCATTTCTATATCGGTCCCGCAGTGCCTCAAGACAGCCTGGATAGGGCCATTCGTCCACCACCTGGCCAGTGGAAATGGACTCACCCGGCTTCACAGAATTCATGAGCCGGAATTCCAGCGGATCGATTCCCAGCTTGGCCGCCAGCATCTCCATTGCCGACTCGAGGGCAAAGTTCACCTGAGGCGGTCCGGCGCCCCTAGCTGCGCCTCCCCACGCATTGTTTGTGTACACCAGTTTCGCCGAGGCTTCCACGTGGGGAATTTGATACGAGCCGCTCAGCATGTACAACGCGCGATTCACCACGGATGTGCCTATTGACATGTAGGCGCCGTTCTCCACCGTGAAATCGATGGCATAACCGGTGAGCCTGCCGTCGTCCCTTGCGCCCAGCCGCACTTGCATGTGAAAGGGGTGACGCTTGGTGGTTATCCGCATGGACTCGGCAAGGCTGCACACATACCGTACCGGACGCTTCACGTGAAGAGCGGCTGCGGCCGCAAGACCCTCCGCGGTGATATCGATCTTTATGCCGAATTGACCGCCAATGAATGCTTGCTCGTAGCGCATATTCTCCCAGCCAAGAGCTTCCTGGAGGGCCTTCAAATGACCGTGGATAAAGATGCTCCGCCCGATGACCACCAAGCAAGGCTCCTCAACGTTGCCTTCCAGGTATGCCACGGAGGCTTCTGGCTCCAGGGCCGCCTGATGGATCAATTGGGTCGAGAAATCCTGCTCGACAATCACATCGCTTTCGGCCAGCGCCTTGCTCGCGTCCCCCTTGATCTGGGGGTGCGTGTAGCAGATGTTGGCGAGACCTTCATGTACCCGGGGGCTTGAGTCATCCATGGCTCTTTCGACGGTACTTACCGGCGGCAGCGGCTCATACTGAACCATGACCGCGTCCGCCCCTCTCAGCGCTGCCTCTCTGGTTTTGGCCACCACCGCTGCGACCGCGTCACCCAGAACATGGACATCGGACTCACACAGAACGGGCTGATCGGCTCGGATACGATTAGTGCCTCGA
>CAYZET010000609.1:0-2357 GCA_964477215.1 uncultured Syntrophaceae bacterium
GGGGCGTGCTGAGCCGCGTTCGGGACGGCTCTTTCAACGGTTTACGTGTTGACCACATCGACGGTCTCTACGACCCCACCGCGTATCTGGATCGGCTCAGAAAAGAAGCGGGCGACGCTTATCTGGTTGTGGAGAAGATCCTGGCCGCATCGGAGGAGCTTCCCAAACAATGGCAGGTCCACGGAACCACGGGCTATGAGTTTCTCAATATGGTCTGCGGCCTGTTTGTGCCGCGGAAAAACGAAAAGGCTTTCGAGCGACTGTATACCCGGTTTACCGGTCTAAGAAACCATTTCCGGGATCTTGTCCCTGAAAAGAAGCGACTCATGATCGAACGGCATATGGAAGGAGATGTCGACAACCTCGCCAGGCTCATCAAGTCAGCATCGAGCAGAGACCGATACGGATTCGACATAACTCTGAAGGCAATGAAACAGGCCATTGTGGAAGTGCTCGTCCACTTTCCGGTGTACCGGACATACCTGAGCGCATATCTGCAGAATCCCGAGGAATGCCAGCATATCGCGCGGACCGTGGCGGTGTGCAAAGAAAAGAATCCCCATCTGGTCAACGAGCTGTCTTTTCTCGAACGCTTCTTGCTGCTTCGATACCCGAAGCACCTCTCCGCAGAAGACAAAGAGCAGCGGGTCAGGTTTGCCATGCGTTTTCAACAGTTCACCGGACCCCTTATGGCAAAGGGATTCGAGGACACCGCGCTGTACGTCATGAACCGACTGCTCTGTCTCAATGAGGTAGGCGGATGGCCGGACCGGTTTGGAGTAACTCCCCGAGAGCTCCACGAGTTTTTTTCACGGCGGAGCACCCAATGGCCTGCTTCCATGAATGCCACTGCCACTCACGACACCAAACGAGGAGAAGACGCCCGCATGAGACTGGCCGCACTTTCCGAGCTGCCCGGTGAATGGCAGGCTGCGTTGACGAAATTCAGCAAGATCAATGCGCGAAAGAAGCGGCGACTGGGACGCGTGAACGCCCCGGACAGAAATGACGAGTATTTCCTTTACCAAACGCTGATCGGGGCCTGGCCGTACGGCGACTTCGATGTAGAAGCCTTCTTGGAAAGACTGAAGGAGTACCTCGTCAAGAGTGTTCGAGAGGCTAGAGTCCATACCGGATGGATCAAGCCCGACCTTAATTACGAGGAGGCCTTCCTCCAGTTCGCCGAGGGCGTCGTCACCCCATCACCTGACAATGCCTTCCTGGCGGAGTTCTTGCCGTTTCAACGCCGCGTGGCTCATCTCGGGGTCATCAACTCCCTATCACAGACCCTCATAAAAATTACGGCTCCAGGAGTGCCGGATTTCTATCAGGGTACGGAGCTCTGGGATCTCTCTTTCGTGGATCCTGACAACAGGAGGCCGGTAGATTTCCCTTTGCGACAAAACCTTCTGTCAGACATACGGAGCAATTTTCAGGCTCGACCACGGGAGCTTATCCAAGAGATGCTTGCTCGACCCGACGATGGCAGGGTGAAGCTTTTTCTCATCGATCAGGCGCTGCGAGTGCGAGGTTCGCATGCCGAGCTCTTTCAGCGTGGTGAGTACCGCCCGGTGTCATTCAAAGGCGAACACAGAGATCGTTTGTTTGGGTTTGCCAGAGTGCTTCCCGGTCGAGAAGGGTGCATGACGATCGTGCCACGTCTCGTGGCACCGCTAGTGAAAGGGGAAGAATTTCCCCTCGGTGGGGTCTGGAGAGACACGGAAATCATCCTCCCCGCGCCGATCCCCTATGCTGTCGCGGATGCGATCACCGGGAGGAAGTCAACGGTGAGCCAATCAATACCGGCCTCGGAAGTACTCTCCGAGTTTCCCGTGGCTCTGCTCGTCTATTCCCTCACGTGACGAATTGGGGTCAGGCTTGTTTTTTGACCTTCTTTTCACCGCCGAAACGCGCCTGCTGTTTCTGGAACAGGCCCCTGGGCCATTCACAGACCATTGTCATCATAGGTTCGTCAAGAAACAAGCCTGACCCCTTGTCCCGCAGGACAGCCTTCTCTGGAGGCTTCTCTACACGCGAGCGTTGCGGTCACCATTATTCATCCGGTTTTTGCGGCTTCCCGTGTGGGATATCTCTATAGAAGGGGGCTTCCACAGTGTAAAACTTCTTGACTAAGAACCGGCTTGTGTCTTATGCTCCTCTCCCGTCGCACTCGAAGTTGAGTTATTTTCTGTGTAGTTTTTGGAGGGTTGAGGGTAGCCCCGTCCTGTGGAGCGTCTTTCGGGTGCGTTTGTGCTTCCAGGGCGGGGTATACATTAGCGCACTGGGGGTCTTGTTTCTTGACACGTATCTCAGGGTTATCGAGAAGAGGAATGATGGTGATCATTGATTGCTTCATG
>CAYZET010000610.1:0-2310 GCA_964477215.1 uncultured Syntrophaceae bacterium
CGTTGGCAGAAATCTTTAGCGTGTCGAGATAGTCTCTCTGCTCTTCGGTCAACTCGGTGTTGAGAGCGAGCTCAGTCATGCCCACAATGCCATTTATAGGAGTACGTATTTCGTGACTCATATTGGCCAGAAACTCGCTCTTTGATTTGCTGGCTCTTTCTGCCACTGCCCGAGCTTCCACCAAATCCGACACGTCAATCACGTTGAGAATGACCCCTTTGAAGTTGTTCCCCTCGAAGATAGGCTGAACACGCAGAGACACGTACATGCCAAGCAGCTCTCGCGTTATTTCTCGCAGCTCTCGCGTCTTGCCTTGCCTGTACGCGGCCAGCAGATCCTTTAATGCTTGGGTTCTATCGGTTCGAGGATGAAAACTCCACATGTCCTTCTTGATCACTTCCTCGCGCTTGAGACCTACCCTGTCGAGAAACCACCTGTTCACCTCGGTGATGTTGCCTTCAGCATCGGCAACGACGACCCCTTCCTCCATCCCCTCTATCATGGCTCTGAGCTTGCCCGCCTCCAGAGAGGCCAGCTCGGATGCTTCTATCAGCTCGGTCACGTTTACAAAGGATTCAATGCCTCCCGTCACACAGCCGTTATTATCGTAAACGAGATCGGCATTCTTGAGCACAATCAGCAGCTTTCCATTCCTCGTCCGAATTCTTACCTGTCTGTGAAGAATTCTCTCACGTCGAAACGGATCGAAAAGGCTGCAATGCTCGGTGCACGGTTCACCGCAAAAGGTCGTGCAGGCTTTTCCCAAGACTTCCGCTGTGGCAAACCCTGTCAGGCGACAAAACTCTTCATTGACCGACGTAATTCTCCGATCTGCATCAACGGTAAAAATCGCCGTTGCGGCCGTATTCAGGAGCTGAGACTGAAATTCCAAGGCATTTTCCAGGCGCTGTTGGGCAAGCTTTCGCTCCGTAATGTCCTCACACATTCCCTCGATGTACGTCAAATTGCCTTCCTCGTCACGAACTGCTCGTGAAGTGAGACTTATCCATACCTCAGAGCCGTCTTTTCTGTACCAGCGTGTCTCGAAGTCCTTCACTGCCCCCTGTTCATCCATGAGGCGCAGAAGCTCCGGTCGAGAATTCGGATCCACGTAGAGCTGACGCTGAAAGTCCGTCACGCTCTCCAACAGATCCGAAACGGACTCATACCCCAGAATTCTTGCCATTGAAGGATTCGCTGAAACGAAGCGGCCCTCTCGCGTCGATCGGTAAATCCCCTTGACAGCATTCTCGACAACAGACCTGTAACGGGCCTCCGAATCTTTGAGCGCATCCAGCGTTCGGAGCCGGTCGGTAATATCAAAGGCGTATTCGATAATTCGCGTGACCTCTCCTTGCGCATCAAACATGGGGTGCGCGTGAATCTCAAAATTCCGAAGCCCACCGTTCCTATCGACATGAAGGTGCTCGTATGTCACCGGCTGCTTCGTTCTCTTCACTTCCCCAATGGGACAAGGGTGCTCGACCCCATCGCATGGCGATGGTCGCTCATGGGTCAGGCCATGGCATGTCAAACCTTCAATCGACGCTCCCTTTAGAGCCGCCGTATTGGCCATGAGTATCGAATGATCCTCAGCGTCCAAAACGTAGAATGGATGCGATAGGGCCTCCAAAACAGTGTTGAGAAACTCGTTTTGTCTTGCAAGGTGATCTTCGGCGAGTTTCAGGTCAGTAATATCGTTAAGAATCATAAGCAAATGAGGTCTATTATTGGACGTGAATCGACAAAGCCGGCAATCCAGCCAAACCTCTTTGCCAAAGCCGGTCGTGATTTGAATATCGCGCCGTCTTTCAGCTCCGGTTTTCAGGACATCTTCTGCATCTTCAGCAAGGCCTGACGTTTTCCAGCACTCTATTGTACGGAAATTCTGCCTAAAGACCTCCCCCAGCGTCGCTCCCACAATCTCGGCTGCCGCTACATTAGCTGACGTACACTGACCGTCAGCATCATAGGTTATGACACCCACCGGAGATCCGGTCAGCATCTTCTGATTAAACTCGTCCGCTTCTTCGAGACGCCTCTGGGCCGCCAGGCTTTCCGAAATATCCCTGATTATGCTCTGATAGCCGATGACAGCTCCGTTACTGTCTTTCCGCAATGAAGACGAGAACAGGCAATGCTTCCGAACCCCCTGTTTGTCGATCATCGTCCAGGGAAAGTCTTTCACGTAGCCCTTGTCTTCAATTTCCCGCTGAAACCTGGGACGATCGGAGGCATCCGCATAGAGGCTCAGCACATTCGTTCCCAGCGCCTCATCGGCCGAGTAACCAGACAGGTCCAAGAAAGAGC
>CAYZET010000611.1:0-2304 GCA_964477215.1 uncultured Syntrophaceae bacterium
AGCTCGTTGACCGCTTCCGGCCCATGGTCCAGGTGTCCCACTGTGTGGATGAGCACCATGCTCTCCTCGTTGGTGAGCATTGCAGTCCTGTTTGCCTTGTCCACGACGGATTTCAGAGCAGCACACTTCAGCATAAGGTACTGGAACTGAGAGTCTGTGTCGAGATTATAGGGGGCCTCGACAATCCGCGGCAAATGAGCAGCCTTTCTTGGTTCGGACACCTCCGAGTCCTCGGGTGCCGGCGTCCAGGGAGGTACTACAACCTGGGTGCGGGTGTTGAGCCGCTGAATAGCTTCCTGTACGGCACGACGGTCTACCTTGCTCACGCTTTCCATGAATGCGAGCTGGTTTTTGACCGGCTGCCCGTCCGGCTGCAGGAAGAGAGCGCGGTTGCCAGTACGCCGATGCAGTCCGAGTGGCAGCTTGATGAGGTTTCCCAGGCCGCCGCTTCGGACGGATGACTGCTTGGGGAATAGCTCGACGGTCAATTCCTGTGGGAGCGGCATGATCTCGTTGCGAAGCAGCATGGCTAGCTTCATGCCGGCAGACGCGGGAATTGGAGTCTCCAGGAAGATCCAGCAGTGGCGGCCCTTAAATCCGGAGTCCTCTATATACGCGGGAAGCTCGTGGGCCGCAGCGCAGTCCACGATGTCGCAAGCGACTTTCTGCGCCTTGGTCATGAGCGCGGAAAACGCTTTCTGGCTTGTGATAGCTTTGTTGAGGGCGAACTTCGCCACATCCAGGTCCAGTGCCACGTAATTCACGGTGTTGTCGAGCCGAACCGGATACGCGCCGATGGTATAGTTCCCGAGGATGTGGTTTTCCGCCACCTTGCTGTTGAGCGGCTCATGGATCGGCGTGTACCCGGACTCACCGGTAGGACTGACCCACTGGCGTGCGTACACGCCTTCACGAGAGGCGAACAGCGTGGTGAATGCCACCAGGTGGTGTGCTTCAGGTACGAGCTGTTCGCTGCGGTCCGTCTGCTCGAGAGGGGTGTCAGGCGATTCCAGGAAGCTCAATTCCTTTAGCAGCCCCGTGAATCGGGAGTCTCCCGTGCGCTTGAGAGCCTCCTGATAGACCGTCCTGGCCTTTTCGTACTCACCGGCCTCCTTGAGGGCCTCCCCGAGACCCTGATAGTGGTCAGGCCGTTTGGGCTCCTTCTTGATGAGAGCGGTCCAGACCTTGGCAGCCCGCAGGTGCTCGCCGTGGTCCATCATGACCTCCGCAAGCCGGGTATAGGTTTCCAGGCGTTCGGGGTTATCGCGTATGGCGAGGTTAAGCTCGAGGGTCAGGTCTTCCAGAAGCCCCAGCTCCTCGAGGACTTCAGCCCACGCGAGGTGAAGGCCCTCGTCATGCACGTCTTTGGTGTTGCGGGCCTTGGCGAGCGAGCGGGCTTCGTTTACCGCATCGTTCTCGAGAGCGGCCTTGGCCTGTGCCAATCGTGGGTCCTGATTCACGACTCATGCTCCTTCGCTGGTTTGGTTGGCGTACTTGCTACACTCGGGTATCGCACACGGTTCCCAACATCGAAAGGTAAACGTTGGCCATTGGATCACCTCCCATAGCGCCTGAAGATGCGGTGTTGGAATGTGTGGACGAGCCTGATGGAGCCGTCTGGTTGCACCTCTTCTTGGGCGTGTCTCTCGGTCGTCGAATAGATTGGGACAAGGCCCTGTTCCAGGCAGAAACGGACCATGAGGTAGCACGCGCCGAAGTCCCCCTGGATGAGGACAAAGTCGCCGGGCTCTGCCGTGGACGTGAGCCAGCAGCGGATAGGCCCAAGAGTCGGGGCAAGCTCCGGTTCGTCCGGCGGAAGACTGCTCCACGTTGCCTGTAAGTCGTGGGGTAGCTCGACAACGCGGTCCACGCCGAGAGACTTCCGGGCGTCTGACCGTTGCACGTCCGTGAATCGGTGGTTGAACAGAAGGAAAAGTGTATGCGACATTGGTATTGCCTTCAGAAGGACATTCTTTACGAGAGAGACTTAGTGCTCCATATCGTAAATACGCCAACATATCTGCGCCACGGTGGACTTGGTCAGCGCGTCCGTTCGGACTGTAGGGGCGGGCCTTGGAAAGTGTCTCGGGTTTTTTTTGCGCCGTCACCCTAGCCCTCTCCCGAAGGGCATGCGCCTTAAGTTAGAAGTGGAACGGCCAATTCTTCGTCATTCCGGCGAAGGCCGGAATCCAGTCTTTCCAACATCTTATGGACTCCTGCTTACTCCGGGGTTCCGGGGTCCTTATTAAGCCTGCCCTGGGCACCCACAAGGGGTGCCCCTACATCGCGATCCGTTCTTGCCAT
>CAYZET010000612.1:0-2296 GCA_964477215.1 uncultured Syntrophaceae bacterium
GAGCAGACTCCGCAATGCAGGAATCTTCCCTGCGCAAGTCTTTGATCCGGCCAGGCTTTGGATTGGCCGCCTCCTTGGCGATGAGTGTCGCGATGAAGCTAATTACACATTTTCCTTGACGCTGTTGCGGATTGGGGCGCGGCTGATTTGGGTGACTTGCGCTCTGAAGGAGCGCACCTTAAGTAGCCCCATGAGACGCGGGATTCCGCGCGGCATAACAACCAACCGACCCTGAAGGGGTCGCCCAAGAGGTTTTCTGTCGTCTGGCATGGGCCCCGATGGTCAATGAGCCTGGGCTCTTGGTCATTTCGATGGTGGACCCCTTGTAGGGGTCCCGCTTGCTTGTTATCTCATTCCCGTGGGTTGAAATCCCGCGTCTCGCGGGACTACTAACGGTATGCCCCTTCGGAGCATGAAGGAATCAATGATCGCTTTCATTCCTATTCCTGATAACCCTGGAATACGCGACTGTACTTCGGAAACTATGTATTAAGCACGACAAGCATGGAAAGAAATCCCGGCTTCCCGCGCGCGTCGAAGCGGGCTGCCCATTCTGAAAAACTCACGGAGGTCCCATGAAAACATCTACAGTTTTGATCGGCTGCATCTGCTTGACCTTTGCGACATGGAGTATGGCCTGTGGCCATGAAACCTCGGCAGGTAAGAGCGGGAGTAAAGAGCCCAGGGTTTACTGCTGTCACGGCAAAAACGATTGCGATAAGCTCCACACAAAAGCCGAGTGTGAGAAGGACGGGGGCAAAGTGGTCAAGAGCTGCAAAGAGTGCAAATGAGGATGATTTTGGATTCTCGCCCTCGCAAAGACAGCCAGGGCGAGAGATCCGTTCACCCATAAAGATTACGATTCCGAAAATATTGTGCTTGACTGGGATGACTTTAGTAGATATTTTTGATATGTTGATTTGGAGATTAACTTGCGATCCAGGTTATTAGGGTAGGGCCCCTGGATCATTGAGATATACAACAGAAACTCTCGCAGCGTCGATCGAAGGAGTGGAGCGATGTTCGTTCGCGGCGTTGTGCTCTTTCTCGGGATCTTGCTCGTCTCAAGCGGGGCCGGCTTTGCCCTTGAGCCCGTCCAGACAGGCATATCTGTAACGGATCTCGTAATACAGGTTTCCCAGGGGAAGGCCGTAGTGGTCGTGCCTGAGGCGAGGGCTGTTCCTGCCGCCCAGGCCGCGAAGCAGGCCAACATACCCGCTGGAAACACGCGCACGACTTCTCGCCCGTCTCTTCCGCCGGTTATAGGCATGTCTCCTGACGGCCAGGGAGTGCGGGTCTCCTCCTTCACACAGAGTACCGCTTTGCCGCGGAAAGCTGCGAATGCCACGCCGGCTCGGGAACGAGTCACTGCTACAACCCGCACCCTGTCCCCGAAAGCTGTAGCGGCAAGCGCAAAGCCAAAGCCGAAAATTCCTTTGGTCAAAGCCAAGGCCGTTTACTGCGTGGACTGTTCCGCCAATAAGGTGGTGCTTTCCGAAAACAGCTCCGAGCCGCTACCGATTGCGAGCATAACAAAGCTCCTTACGGCTATGACCGTTCTCGACGAAATGAAACTGGACCAGATCGTCACGGTCCCCGCTGATATACGTGAGGTCCATCGCCACCGTGTGGGAATAAGGGCTGGTGATTTGCTCACTGTTCGGGACCTCCTCCATGGCATGCTCATAGAATCGGGTAACGACTGTGCGGAAGCTCTTGCCCGGGCGTATCCCAAGGGTGGCAGAGAAGGCTTCCTGGCTGCCATGAATCGCAAGGCGAGCAAGATCGGGGCTCGGACCGCAGTACTCTACACGCCGAGCGGTCTCGATGAGGAGCTGACTATCGGACGGAAAGGTAACAGAGGTCTCACGACACGTAAGTACAACCAGGCTTCGGCGCAGGACGTGGCCCTTATAGCGCGACACGCTTTCCGGTACCCTCTGATTCGCGAGATTGCGACCATGAAGACCTATACAATGCAGACGCGAAACAGCGTGCCGCGGTCATATCCCCTCGCGACCAACGACAAGCTCCTCTCGCGAAACCTTCCCGTTGCCGGTGCGAAGACCGGCTTCACCAATCTGGCCGGAAAATGCATCGTTGCTCTTTTCCGAGACGAGGACAAAGAGCACATGGTGGTGGTCCTGAATACCGAGAAGCACTTCAAAGCTGCTGAGCGCATTTACCGGTGGGCCAACGAGGCGCTCTGAGGCGGACCTGACAGGATTCGCACCCACGTGGGGCAAGAACACCGCCGTCTCGCCGGTATCATTACGAAGGCGACGGTCCAACGTGT
>CAYZET010000613.1:0-321 GCA_964477215.1 uncultured Syntrophaceae bacterium
TCCCCATGAGTTCTCCGGTGGCCAGCGGCAGAGGATCGGGATCGCGCGTGCGCTCGCGTTGAGGCCAAGTCTCATTATTGCAGACGAGCCGGTTTCAGCTCTTGACGTCTCTATCCGCTCGCAAGTGCTTAATTTGCTTGAGGACTTGCAGGAGAAGTATCGGCTCACTTACCTCTTTGTTTCCCACGACCTGTCAGTGGTGGAGCATATTTCCGACAGAGTCGCAGTAATGTACTTGGGAAAGATAGTGGAAATCGGCTCCAGACGCCAGGTTTACCGGCAAACGCTCCATCCCTATACGGAAGCACTTCTCAGCGCGGT
>CAYZET010000613.1:331-1828 GCA_964477215.1 uncultured Syntrophaceae bacterium
TCCCATACCGGACCCAACTGCAAAGCGCAAACGGATCGTCTTGGAGGGGGACGTGCCGAGTCCGATTGATCCGCCCAGCGGCTGCCGCTTCCATCCCAGGTGCTGGTTGCGGATTCCGGTTTGTGTGCACGTTGTTCCTCCCTTGCACGACATCGGGGACAAACACGCGGCAGCGTGTCACGTCAGAGCCCCTGCACTCCCTCCTGAGAGCCAATAGGTTTCATGCATGGATTTTTCGGCAACCGTTCCGCTTACGAATAAGGGGCAGATCTGTTCTTAATACGCTCAGCGATAGGTCACGTCCCTCCGGAACGCGGCCCAGACACCCGAATTTCCGGAAACCGGCGCTGGGAAGTATGGTGGCTCAGCTCCTGTCCGTCCAAATCCCTCGGCAGCCCCATGATGTCTAGCACCCAGCGAGCAGATTCAAGCAATGCTCGGTTTGACTCTTCCAAGAGGGGTGGACAGTCTTCCAGCGTACGACGCGTCGTGAAGATGCCGAGCGCGAATTCCATACAGGTGGTAGCACCGCAACGGCCGCAGTTTGAGCCGGGAAGCCTCCGAAATATCTCGTTCGCGCCCAGACCGCTCCGAGGGTGGCGTTCGGGCTCAAGAGCATGGCGGTTTTCCCAGGCCTGCCGGATCAGCTCCACTGCCGTGCGAAGCATGATCCAGGTGTCGAGGATGTCCTCGGTCCGGCAGAAGGTCAGAGAGGTAGAGGTTATCACCACAAGTCGCTGATCTTCCTCGAATGCCAGTATGCGCCTCGCAGGCCGGTATGATCCTCCCCGGATGATGCGAGCCATGATCCCTACCAGATCGCCCAGAGGTTTAATTGGTGCAGCATCGAGCCTTAGCTTTCGGGGATCTGAGAGGCTGCGGCGCAGAGATACAACGCGTAAGCCTCCGACGCCCTCTTTCCACGTCGGATCTGCGGGAGAGGCAGCGGGAGCGTCCCTTTTGCTGGCTGAGTAAGCAATGACTCCAGACACGGGAATTCCCTTGCTGCGGAGATCGAGGAGGAAGAGTTCCACGTTGCCACTCACAACGAGGGCCGGCGGTGCGATTCCTTTGCAGAATGAGGGCACCTCAAGCAATTCCGCGGTAAGGCCTGAAGCAGGAGTCGAATGCAATGCGCGGGAAAGGGCTTCGGAATCGGGAAAAACAATGAGCTTGGCCATGAGAGCCTTATAATCATGGTTTCTGGTGGCGAGTCAAGAACTATGATGAAGCACCGACGGCTTTCGTTGAGACGAGGGCGGGGTATTCGCGCAGCCTGTCCACGTGAGATCCGAAATCGTCTAGGGAAAATCGAAGAATATCTATCGCTTTCCGACGGATCGGAGATGCTATTTATCAACAGGTGTTTATAACTTTTCTGGCTCTTGAAGCGATAATTTCTTCGGGTTCAAGATTCCAACAGGTTAGCTTTGCGATTGATTTTACAGGCGTTTTTGGCTGGCCCTAACATGAGGCACATGGCTATCAAACAAGCAA
>CAYZET010000613.1:1838-2266 GCA_964477215.1 uncultured Syntrophaceae bacterium
TCCACAGGGTTACGGGCAAGTTATCCACAGGAACTGTTGAAATGTCCCCATCTCCGAGGACTCCTGGTGCCATAGCTCTAACCTACTTGAATCAGGCACTTATGATGGAGAGACAGGGACTTTTCAGCCTGGCGTGAGCTTCCCCGCCTCACATAGGACTTGGGGCGAGGGTAGCGAAACTGTCCGATGCTTGCAAACGGCCAGGAAATGTGGTTTGGATATGGGGTGTTGTGTCTTGACGAGAGCTGCGAGGTCGACAAAACCCTCCATCATGTTCGACGATTAACACTGTGTCGACAGGGTATCTCCCTTTTTCCGGACGACATTGCGGACGATCCAGTACTTGTCTTACGATGCTATATCGACGTTCAGCAACCGTATCTCTGCCACGTCACCTTAAACCCGAATCACAACACTGTTTCCTTCCC
>CAYZET010000614.1:0-2227 GCA_964477215.1 uncultured Syntrophaceae bacterium
CCGCAAAACCGTCGCCAACTCTGTAAAAGGATCGTTTGGTCAGGCGTTGAGCGTAACCCACCGCACGCCCCAGGGTCAAGCACAATGTTCTCGGTGGCTTTCTCGCATGCGCAGGCCCGGATTTGTCGAACCACTATGGCGATTTGAGGGCTAGGAAGAAGGATTTGCCCATCCTGAGAAGGTTGGGCTCGTGCGCGAAGAAGTCATCTGAGCGTCCTATTCCGCGTCTAGAACCTCTCTTACCATCTGCAGAACCTGGCGGATGTCATATGGCTTTTTGGCAAACCCTCGCGCCCCTGAAGCGAGTGTCTCCTTGGTGACACCATGCGCCAAATAGCCACTCGCAATAATCACCTTGACCGAAGGATCGAGGCTCAAGAGGCCTTCGAGGCACTGTTTGCCTCCCATTCCAGGCATGATCACATCCAGGAGCACCAACGCTATCTCATCAATTCGTCGCTGAAACACAGCCAGGGCATCTTTGCCATTCGATGCCGTGATCACCGTGTAACCGGCCTTTGTAAGAATCCTCGATCCGAGGTCGCGGATGAATTCTTCGTCATCCACGAGCAGGACGGTCTCGGATCTTCCTCGCGGCATTTCTCCGACCGCGGCTTCTTGTTGTTTCTCATCAGAAGCCACAGCAGGAAAATAGATCTTGAAGGTGGTTCCTTCACCCGGTTCACTGTAACACCTTATGTACCCCCCGTGCTTTTGGACAACTCCGTGGACCATTGCCAGGCCCAATCCTGTGCCTTCACCTGGGGCTTTGGTGGTGTAAAAGGGCTCGAAAATGTGCTCCAACGTGTCCGCGTCCATCCCTGAACCGGTGTCCGAGACCATCAGCAGGACGTAGTGGCCGGGCTTGGCTTCGATATGAGCTCTTGCGTATTCCTGATCGAGGATGACGTTGGCGGTTTCTAAGATCAGCTTCCCGCCATCAGGCATCGCGTCCCGTGCATTCACTGCAAGATTCATAAGGACTTGATCTATCTGATTCGGATCGGCATTGATAGTAGCTAGGTTTTCACAGAGAAAGAGCTGTATATCAATCATCTTGGGGATGGTTCTCTCCAACATTTTCCGCAACTCGGTGATGCGACGATTCAAGTCGAGGGGCTGAGGATTCATCTCGGTCTTTCTGCTGAAAGTGAGAAGTCTATGGACCAGATCGGCTCCACGCTTCGCGGATTCATGAATCTTCTGCAGATCGGCCCTGCAATGTCGAGGCAATCCCTCATCGCCGAGCATCAACTCTGAGTATCCGAGCACCACTTGCAGGATGTTGTTGAAATCGTGAGCGGCGCCACCGGCGAGAGCTCTGACTGCCTCCATCTTCTGAGCTTGCTGGAGTTGTTTTGACAGCTCCAGGTGCTCGGTTATGTCCCGCATTACCGCAACGAAGTTCGTAATCTTGCTTGAGGAGTCACGAATCGGCGAAATGGTTGCGTCCACATAGTAGAGTCGTCCATCTTTGCTCTTGTTGACAAGCTGACCTGCCCAGATTTCCCCGCGTCCGATTGTCTCGTGGAGATTCTTGCAAAAGGGTTGATCATGCTCACCGCTTTTCAGGACGTCAGGTGTCTGCCCGACTAGCTCCTTGCTGGTGTACCCTGTCATCTTTATCCAGCGCGGGATTAACGTACTGCATGATCCCACTGGCATCGGTGATCACGACACCTTCTGCAGCCTGCTCTATTGCAGTGACCAAACGTGTGCGTAAGGCTTCCGCCTTTTGCCGGTCAGCGATGAAACGGGCTTGCTGGACATTTTGGAAGGCTTTCATGGACAGCGCGTTCGCGAACGAATGAAGGGCCCGACACACCTTGTCAAACTGTTCTCTTGACATGACTGGCACCTCCGCCAGGGCCCTCACGAGCTCCTCGGGATCGACTCCGGTTTGATGAGCACAATGCAGGGTCCGGGTCTCATCCATCTCTTCGCTCCGAACGTGACCGACCAGCCAATTGGCGAGGTGTTTCCCCCCTATGGTGATGTTGGCACTCGCGTCCCAAAGACCACAACTCAGGCACGACCGAATAATCGGGTCGGAAGGAGTGCAGCGGCTAGCCTCGCCACCAGACACGAAGCAGGCTGTCAAACGTTTCTCCGTCTGTCCGATGATCTCGCTGCAAAGCCTGCAGAAGTTGCTCGGTCGGGTAATGGGCGTCCCGTCCGGCGTGGTGATAAGGGACGCTACACCCGTAGCTTCAGCAAATGCTTCCTG
>CAYZET010000615.1:0-2218 GCA_964477215.1 uncultured Syntrophaceae bacterium
AAGATCTGTGGACGCGGTGACCGGCAGCAGCTTGTCATCCGGCCGAACTTCAACGAGTACGATGCGCATACCATAGTGCGTCTCCAGATACCCACGATGATCCGCGAGAACCCGCAGATCGCCAACGCTCTCGAGCGGCAGGTCACCGATGGGAAAGCTCTCAAGATGGTGTTTGTTCGAGCAATGACCGCGTGGGCTTCTGGAAAATGGAATGCCACAGAGGTCGAGACGTGGCCGCAATACGTGGATCGGGTCCGCACCGGCATTGCGACGGTGGTGCAAGAGAATGGCCCCGGAAGTGACGTGGCGGTGTTCACCTCCGGAGGCGCCATATGTGTGGCCATGCTTCTCGCTCTCGGTTTGTCTGCCGAGCAGTGCATTCTCCTGGCGCTTCAAACAATTAACACTGGGGTTTCCGTGTTCCACTATTCGGACGGAGAGCTGGCCCTGTCTTGCTTCAACTCCAGGGCGCATCTCGATCTTCTCAAAGATCCCACACTTATAACGTATAGGTAGCCTTCACGGACAGCAAGGAGCTACACATGGATTTCTCCATATCGGAAAAAATGAATACCATCCTGGGAATGATGACCGAGTTCATGGCGCGCGAGGTCATCCCCCTTGAAACGCAGTTCCTCCACCGGCCGTTTTCCGAGATGGTTCCGCTCCTCGAAGAAAAGCGCACGTTGGTGAAACAGATGGAGCTGTGGGCTCCACCCCATCCTTCTGAATACGGCGGAATGGGACTGGATCTGACCGAGTTTGCCCTCGTGTCCGAATGCTTGGGAAGATCACCCTTGGGCCATTACGTGTTCGGATGCCAGGCGCCCGACGCGGGCAATATCGAGATCCTCCACCTATACGGCACGAAGGAGCAAAAGGATCGGTATCTGGGGCCACTCGTGGAGGGAAGAATTCGCAGTTGCTTCTCCATGACAGAAGTGGACATGCCGGGCTCCAATCCCGTCATGTTGGAGACCACTGCCGTGAAAGATGGTGACGATTACGTGATCAACGGCCAAAAATGGTATACCACTGGCGCGGACGGAGCGGAATTCGCCATCGTCATGGCGGTCACCAATCCGGAGAATCCCCCGCACCTGCAGGCAAGCATGATTATCGTGCCGCAGGATGCACCGGGATTCAATCGCGTGAGAAACATCTCGATCATGGGACATGAAGGAGACGACTGGGCCAGTCACTCGGAAATCCTGTACCAGTCGTGTCGGGTACCACGAAAGAGTCTACTCGGCGCGGAAGGAGCTGGGTTCGTCATAGCGCAAGAGCGGCTCGGACCCGGGAGGATCCATCATTGCATGAGGTGGATCGGAATTTGCGGCAGGGCGTTCGATCTCATGTGCGCCCGGGCTAACAGCAGAAAGATAGCCCCCGACAGAGTGCTCGCCAGCAGGCAGATTGTGCAGCAATGGGTCGCTGAATGTGCGGCTGACATCCAGGCCGCACGGTTGATGGTCCTTCACGCCGCATGGAAGATGCAGAGCGAGGGCACCAAAGAGGCGAGGCAAGAAATCTCGCTCATCAAATTCTTCGTCGCCGGCATCCTTCAGAAAGTGGTGGACCGAGCCATACAGGTTCATGGCGGTCTCGGGATGAGCGACGATACCATCCTCTCGTTCTTCTACCGCTTCGAGCGAGCGGCGAGAATATACGACGGCGTGGATGAGGTTCACAAGGTCTCTGTGGCGCGGAGAATCCTGAAGGAATGTCAGAGCAAGGTAGTGCGGTAATCGCCGGGATCTCTCGTAATCTCGAGTGTAGTCAGCAATGAGCTTCGCGGACTTTGAAAGACTCGTTCGTTCGTCCAAGGAGGACGCATTGCGGGATACCCTGGCCCGGCACAGGCATACGATCCAGGTGAAGAACGAGCAGACAGCAATTCGCAATCTGGAGAAGATCTTTTCTGCTACCCTGAAGATAAGCAATGAAAAGGGATTTCAGGCGATGAGTATCCGGGATCTGAGCAAGGAGACAGGGCTCAGCACGGGTGCCCTCTATTCATACTTCAGTGGAAAAGACGAGCTTCTGACAATGCTTCAGCAGCAGGAGCGAGAGCTGGTCCAGCGGATATTGCTGGAACGCATAGGAGCGCAATCCGACCCAACCGAAAAACTGCGGACTGCGATTCAGACCCATCTGTATTTGTCCGAAGCGATGCAGCCGTGGTTCTACTTCTCTTACATGGAAGCCAAGAACCTAT
>CAYZET010000616.1:0-2197 GCA_964477215.1 uncultured Syntrophaceae bacterium
TCCGGACTGCGCCCTGATGCCATGGTCCTATTGAAAGAAGCTGCCGCTCGCAACAACGCGATCATCTTGATCGATGAGTATTTGGATCGTTCAGCAGTGAATCTGCTGGTCAAGTCCTGTGACTGCTTTGTTTCACTCCATCGGAGCGAGGGGTTCGGGCTCCCCCTGGCTGAGGCAATGTTCTTCGGCAAACCGGTGATCGCGACGGGTTGGTCTGGCAACATGGACTTTATGAGTCACGAAAATTCGTTTCCGGTGGACTTCAGAATTGTCGAGCTTGACCGCAGGATCGGGCAATTTCCCCGCGGCCACCACTGGGCCGAACCGGACTTGGACCACGCTGCAACGTTGATGGAGCGGCTGTTCCGTGACCCTGACCTCAGAGAGCAAAAGGGTGCAGCGGCAGCGCAGGACATCGCGGCCAACCTGGGTCCGGCCAAAGTGGGAGAGCTCATCCGCAAGCGCTTGCGAGAAATACCTGCAGAATCCTCAACCTGACTGAGTGCGCCATTTCGTAAGTACTCTTGCATATTCGGGTAACAGCTCCCTTTTGGGAAGCGCAGGTTCAGAGCATGTTTCAATGGAGGGCAGGTTTCAAACCTGCCCTGCGTTGGAATAGGCTCTCAGTGTGCCTTTAGCAACACCGTTGATCAGCGGGCGGGTTCCTCGACGCGAATTTCCCGTAGCGCCGGCGTCTAGCCGGTACTCCTGTCTTGAACCAATGGGCGGCCTCTCTGTAACACAAGAGAGAGGAAATGATTGAGTCCACAGCCGAAAAGCGCTAGAGTCGCGACGCGCTCACGGGGCCCCTGCGTACAGCGTGTGACGGGAGAGGGAAACCCAGGCCAACTCACGGACTGGTGACACCCCAGCCAGGCTCGCGTCTCAGAGGAAGCTGTGCACGCAGGCCGACCGACCACGCAGTAGATGACACACAGGGGACCGGTTGCAGGATATCGGTGCTCAAGGCCGGCGCGGCAGGATATGCCTTCTCCGGGAAGGGCAGTCGAGGATGAAGACCAAAGGACAGATCGAAGCTCAAGTGAGCGAATCAATAATCAAGTTCGAGAAGGAATACATGGGTCGTGGTCCTGTTGAGACCAAGACGTACATCATTGAGGATATGATCCTCGTCCGTTTGAAAGGAGTGATCACTCGAGCCGAGCATCATTTGGCCACCAGTGGAGATGCCGGGCGAGGACGAGATTTGATCAAACAGACGAGGATGGAGCTGAT
Source organism: uncultured Syntrophaceae bacterium (assembly GCA_964477215.1). Classification (GTDB taxonomy): domain Bacteria; phylum Desulfobacterota; class Desulfomonilia; order Desulfomonilales; family Desulfomonilaceae; genus JBFMDN01. The sequence continues at coordinate 1,237 of CAYZET010000616.1, forward strand.
CGAAAAAGCTCGCCCTCTTTTGGAATCCGTTATCGAGTCCATCGTGGGACAGGCGGTCGTCAGCCTCCATACGGACATCAGCACTCGGACGGGTGAGAGAGTCATTATCTTCACGCTCAAGAAGGAGCCCACCCTAGAAAATGGTGGGACTTCAACCACTTAGTATAGGATTTCATAAATGCGGTTACGTATTCTGCCGCCGAGTTTAGGAAGGGGCATGGCAAGAACGGATTGCGACGGAGGGGCACCCCTTGTGGGTGCCCAGGGCAAGCCAAGGCCCGCCCCTACAGTCCGAACAGATGCGCTGACCAAGTACACCGTGGCGCAGATATGTTGTTGTATTTGCGAAATCAACCACTTAGCTCGATCGTCCATTTCTTCTTGACAAGGGACTTCCGGAAGTTAGAATTGCACGATGGCGTCAGGGACAGAGGGGATTAGAAAGCTCTAGTCTGCTCGGGCACGGCCGGCTCTCATGAGTATCACAGAGCGGGTGGAATCCTTGGTGCCAATCACATAACGGAAGCGAGTCCGGCCAGGCTCTCATTTGAGAGCGGGGTATACGGAAAAGAAAGCCGAACTATCACCTGAAGTGACAGGGGTTCGGCTTTTTGTTTTGGCCTAGCCGGCCACCGGTCTAGGGCGAGCACGTGGGGGGGCGACCATGGTACTCAAAAGCTTTAAACGAGAGGGCAGACAACTGATCCTTCATACCGAAGGCACAATCTGCACCTGGGGACGAGAATTGCTTCAAACAAAGGTCTCTCAACGAGTAGTGAGCCTCTTGTGCGAGACGCTGTGGGAAGAGAATTCTCCACTGCTGGAGCCATTCCATAACATGGGTGGAGGAGGAAACATGTGATGAAGCAGGATGAATTGAGCTATCCCAAGAAAGTTCGAATTGGTGACATTACGGTTCGGGACGGCTTCCAGCACGAGGAGATCTGGATACCGACCGACG
>CAYZET010000617.1:0-2196 GCA_964477215.1 uncultured Syntrophaceae bacterium
TTGCCAACGGTATGTTTCCCGCCTCAAACACAATGTTGACCACACCATCAACTGTATCCCCGAACGTTTCTGCAGCCTTCGATCCCATGAGAGGTGAGATAAAGCCTACCGGCAATGCCGGCACCTTCATGTCTTTCCACTGGATGGCAAGAGTGCCACTGGAAGCCATATCGAAAATGGCCAGCATTACCTGAGCGCCTGATTGCTGCGCCTTGATCAGCGATGTACTGAAGTCCCCCGCGTCCGTGGGATACGCGTCAGCCCCGGCGACCTTCCATCCGTTCTTTTCGTACCATTGAGCCATACCTTTACCTATGGCATTCGCCCAGAGGACATCTTGATTCATGATGTAAACTTTGTCGAATCCATAATCTTGTTTCAACTTGGCCATGGTCTTCATCAAGTAACCGACCACATACTTGGCGTTCAGCATGCGAAAACAATACTTATATTTCTCGGGATCGCTCTCGTATTTTTCCACAAATTTGGGCGTCATCGCTACGTTGATGCTCACCATCTTGTACTTCGAATAGAGATCCATGGCTGCAAGAAGGACCTCCGACCGGAACGGTCCCAGCACTACCGCGTGCGGCTTCTTTTCGAGGAAAAGTTTTTCAATGGCCATAAGAGCATCAGAAATGGGAACTCCAGGCTCACCGCCCCGAGTATCGATCGATTCAACCTTCAAAGGTCGTTTCTTGCCCCCTATCGATACTCCCCCTGCCGCATTGATTTCCTCCGCGGCCATGATGATCGCCTTCAACCCTTCGGAAGCCTCCAGGGTCTTCAGTGAGCTGGGAACCCCTATGATTATCGGCTCTGCTTCTTCCCCCGCGCGTACAAACGGCGGTACCAACCAGATTGCGCACACCAGTACCGATACCACGAGAACAATCCGTAGTCTCATTTCTCTTCGCTCCTTTGATGAGTGTTTACGAACGATTAACGATGAACGGTTGCGCTAAATCTACTGTCGGAAATATATGGCCAAAAACTCAAGCGGCTCGATAGCGACTACCGAATGCCAAACCCTGCCGTCGAAGTACACAAGATCCCCTTGACCCATCTCATGATCCTGACCGCCGTACCGGAAGACGCACTTGCCTTTGATGATGTACGCGAGCTCAAAACCTTCCGTCACGTGCTCGCCTATGACGTCCCCTACGTTGGTCTTGCCTAGGCTTATCGAAATCTTGTCATCAATGAGACCGTGAGGAACCAACAGCCTCAATGACATCTTCTCCGAATGAACTACAGGCTGATCCGCTCTCTTGATAAGAGTGAGCTGACCCCGCTTCTCTTCTAAAAGTCTCACTATCGAGCTGCCAAGGTGATGAGCGATTTCAGAGAGAAGAACTACAGAAGGACTTACCTTGCCAGTCTCAACCCGGTATATGGTCGTGTAGTTAACCCCCACTAGCTCGGCGAGCTGTTGCATGGTGATGCCCCGCTCCTTGCGAAGCTCCCTGATCTTGCGGCCGAGTTGCTGTCGGTCTGGCTCCAGCATAGAAATCACACTATTGCACAATTACAATATTGTCAAGGAAAATATTCCTAATTTGCAAGAGTCGGCCTGTCCTTTTTTCCCCGCCACCCGCCTGCAGGTCTCTCGCCAAAGCCCCCAATAGCCATCATTCATGCGAGAGCCCGGGCTTCAGAAGCTCAGGATTCGAGCGTGTACAAGGATAGCTCACAGGAGCATGAACGAAGCAGCGACAACGACATTTTCCGGTGCAGTCGTTTCCGCGGGACCATGAGCGTGCACGAGCCCCCCCACTTCATGCACCCCACAGGTTCACGCCAGCTTATCAAGCTTATCATACAGAGATAGCAGCGCGCGTTTCAACAATTTGATTTCGTTTTCTTTTTCCCTGATCTCCTGAACAATGCTCTCGTCATAGTGACGAAGGCTCGCTGTGGATAACTTGCCCGAAGCACCTGTTGTTTGCACTCCGTCGGCAAGCACTTTTTCCACAGTCAAAACTTCGACCCTCTCCCCGTTCGGGGAGAGTTCCACGACCTGATCGCCAGGTTGCAGCGTTGTCATCAAAACACCTCCGATGCGTGACTCGTGTAGTGGCTCGATCAAAGCTTCTTATCACAGATGAGTGGCCTGCAACATGTCAGACCCCCGGTTCGGTCCCCTGCCATAGCTGGGGAGGCAAGGGTAAGTATGCGCGCGACATTGCAAAATTT
>CAYZET010000618.1:0-2190 GCA_964477215.1 uncultured Syntrophaceae bacterium
TCGCCGGTCAAGATCCGCGATTCATGTTCCTTAATGGCCTCCGATGACCGCCGATCCACGAGATCTTCGGCTTTGAGTCCTATGATTCCTGATGCAGGTAGTCCGAACACGCGTTCCACCGCAGGATTGACCTTCACATACCTGCCGGCCAAGTCTTGAATGAAAATCAAGTCTTGCGCGCTTTCGAAAACGGCACGAAAGAGCTCCTCACTGCGACGCAAGGCTGTTTCGGCCTTTTTCCGTTCCGCAATTTCTTTGCGGAGATTCTCGTTCATTTTCTCGATTTCACTTGTCCGTTCCCGAACACGCTCTTCAAGTTTATCGCGAGCTTCCGAGAGTGCTTGCGCCAGCTCTTTGTGGTGGGAAATGTCTCGGTTGATTCCTGCCAGGCCAATCACGCGGCCCAGCTCATCAAGAATGGGAAACTTGATCGCGTCATAAAATACGGTTTTCCCCTGTTTGCCAGTCGTATGCTGTTCTTGGCGCACCGTCTCCAGTCGTCTGAGGACTTCTTGGTCCCCTGCGCTCGCCTGCTCGGCCAAGTCTGGTGGCAGCAGTTCCCGGAAATTTCGACCTACTATGTCCTCCTTTGGCTTGCCGACTAATTCCTCGTAGGCCTTGTTCACAATCAGGAGTCTGCCATCCAAGTCTTTGAAATAGACAATGTCGGGAGTCGCGTTGATGAGTCCGGCCAGGCGTGCGAGAATTGTGCGCATCTCCGCCTCAACCCGCTTTCGGTCAGTGATGTCGCGAACAACCAAGCTCGCACGTTTCTCACCGGATGGAGTGAAGAATACGGCTGACGAAACCTCCGCGGGGAATATGGTGCCGTCCCTGCGCCTATGATTGAGCTCTCCTTTCCAGTCACCTGCGCGGCTCGGTTCCCCGAGAAATACGTTGTACGCGGGATCATTCGTGTCAACCAGGCCGCTTCTTCCGATCTGACAGATTTCCTCTTCGCTTCGACCGAACATCCGGCAGGCAGCCGGATTGGCCTTGAAGATTCTTCCATCCGGAGCCGTCAAGAATACCGCGTCGAGAGAATGCTCAAATAGACTGCGGAACCTTTCTTCGCTCTCACGCAGTTCCGCTTCCATTCGCTTGCGTTCGGTGATGTCCAATGCAAGGGAAATGACTCCCTTGATATTGCCCTCGGAATCCCTTATGATCGTGTTGTTCCATTCACATAAAATGATCTGTCCACTCTTCGTAACATTCTCATTGATCGAATGACTGGGTAATTCGCCCTCCAGGAGAAGTTCGACAATCCTCTGGACCTGGGTGCGGGCAGACTCGGGAATAATATAATCAAAAAAGTTTTTACCAATTATTTCTTCACGTTTCCAGCCAAACAGCCTCTCGGCCTGATCGTTCCAGTCGGTAACCTTTGTCTCTCTATCCCAGAGCACGAAAGCCAGCGGCGCCGCGTTATAGACACTCCGGTAACGCTCCTCGCTCTCCCACAGTGCCTCCTCTGCCTTCTTGCGCTCCGCGATATCCCAAGCAAGGTCGGCAAAGAGCGACACGGTCTCGATGTCATTCGCGTCGTAATCCACTGGCTTGTTGCCCACACCGAGGATTGCCACGATCCGGTCGCCTCGAAATACCGGCACAACCAGTTCTCGGATGACATCCGCATGCCCCACGGGCATAAACTTGCGGTGTGGCAAGGCAGCGTAGTCATTGTGAATAACCGGATTCCGCTCGCGAACGCAGTCCGCCCACACGCCAGCTCCATCTAAGTCATAATGGAGGCCCTTGCCTTCGGCAGTACACATTTCCCGCAACGTCCTCGTTGACCAAGCCTGGAGGCACAGAGTTCTTTGATCGGGTTCAATGAAATGGTAAAAGCCAATCGAACTGTCTGTCAACGCCTCCACTTCGTCCAAGGTTGCTTGAAGGAGCTCATCGAGAGAGTGCGAGGCGGAGTATTCCACCAACCGAAGCCGTGCCAGCAAGACATTTTCGGAGCGTTTGCGATCAGTGATGTCTTGGATCAACGCCATCTTGGAAATGGTGCCGTCTCGATGGCGAACAGGGGTGTTCACTACCTTATACCAGCGGCCATCCTTCGGACTATGGACTTCCCACCGAACCGTTTCACCGCGCTGGACTTTCTCATTCACACACCACGGGCAGATTATGTCCCGGTCATGGAGAGCTCTATAGCATTTCTCCCCGACTGGATTG
>CAYZET010000619.1:0-2186 GCA_964477215.1 uncultured Syntrophaceae bacterium
CTGAAAAAGGGCGCTCCGGCCTACGTTCCAAAAGTGAAGCTCCCACCTCAGCAGGCCATTGGAATCATTCTTGAAGCTGGTGGTGTGCCCGTGTTGGCCCATCCATTTTCCCTCCAGTTGAACGATCCCTGGGATCTCAAACGCAGTGTTCGTCATCTCAAGGCACTGGGATTACAGGGCATTGAGGTCTATTATCCCGAGCATAGCAGGGCTCAGACGGACTTGTATGCACGACTTGCCGATGAGTTGGATCTCGTGGTTACGGGGGGCACGGATTTCCACGGGGGCAACAAGCCGTCGATCAAGCTCGGCTGTGTTCCCGATAGCTATCCGCTCCCATATTCTCTGCTGGAACGTCTTGTCGCAAGGCAACGGGAACTGTCTCGATGAAACCTATTGGCATGAACGCAGAGATTAGCGCTGAAAGGCGACGAGAGACTCCCTGAGATGACGATCCCGTCCAGAAATGTAGCCGTCTTGGGCCTCGATGGCGTTCCCTTCACGCTCTTGAACCGTCTGTTCGCGTCGGGGATCATGCCTAACCTTGCAGATATTGCATGGCGCGGGGCGTTTCTTCAGATGGATAGCACCTTGCCAGCGGTATCGAGCGCGGCCTGGACATCCTTTATGACAGGGGAAAACCCTGGCCGGCACGGCATCTTCGGGTTCACTGATTTGAAGCCGGGAGCCTTGGAGTTGCACCTGCCCTCCTTTGACGACATTCGCTGTCCCGCGATTTGGCAAGATTTCCCGGAAAAAAAACACGTTGTGGTCAATCTGCCGTTCACATACCCGGCCCGAGAGATCAACGGTGTTCTCATTTCCGGATTTGTCGCCCCTGTTCTCGATCGGTCGGTCTATCCCACGGATCTCGTTTCTTGGCTGAGATCGAGGAATTACCGGATAGACGTCGACGCAGTAAAAGGGCGGCAGAACAGGAAAGGCCTCATCGAGGACATCTTTGAAACGTTGCGGGTGCGGGAAGAAGTAATCTTTGCTCTTATGGAATCCGTGCCGTGGGACTTGTTTATCGGGGTGATCACCGGGACGGATCGGTTGCATCATTTCTTCTTCGATGCTCTCGACGACCCAGAGCACCCCTTTCATGAAGACTGCATCACGTACTATCGCCGGGTGGACCAGTTCGTCGGACGATTCACCGAGCGTCTTGCCGGTCATACGAAACTTCTTGTCCTGTCCGATCACGGGTTCACTAGCCTTCGCCGTCAGGTCTATGTCAATCACATTCTTCACGTTGCGGGTTACCTGTCCTTTGTGCGGCCAAACCCGCAATCGATCGGAGATATCGCTCCCTCCTCTCTGGCCCTCGCCATGGATCCTACGCGCATTTATCTTAACACGAGAGACAGATTCAAAGGCGGTCTCCTGCTTCATCGAGAGGCGATCGAAGTGCGGGAGAAGCTGAAGAGCGATCTGGAAAACCTGAGACTCGGAGATGTGGGAATCGGCGGAAGAAACGGCGAAGGGGATCCCGACAGGAAGCTCTTCAAAGCAATCCTTACCCGTGAAGAGCTGTACGGGGAAGACTGTGTCGAAAGTGCTCCCGACCTCGTGATAATTCCCGTCCCCGGTTACGATCCCAAGGCCTCGATTCCGGCCCCAGGTGCTTCTTCCAAAGACATTTTCACGGGGATGCACACCCATGATGATGCGTTCCTCATCGGAAACGATCCTGAATTGGCCCATCGGCTGGCGCGACCGCATATCGCAGACGTGGGTGGCCTGATACGGGAGAGTCTGAAAGCTATCGAAATCTGAGGGTCTCCGAGTGTGCTCGAGCTTCGCTACCAGCCTCCAATGCTGAACGTGGTTCTGGTGAATCCGGAAATTCCGCCGAACACCGGCAATATCGGTCGGCTATGTTGCGCGGTGGGGGTTCCGCTGCACTTGATCAGGCCCCTCGGATTCAAGATCGATGACCGGTCGCTCAAGAGAGCAGGTCTCGATTACTGGAAGCACGTGGACCTCAGAGTCTGGGACAGCCTGGAATCCTATTTGGCAAGCGTGCAAGCAGAACAGGTTGTTCTGACCAGCAGCAAGCGAGGTCAGATCTATTTTGAGGTCCCCTTTAGGCCGGATGATCACATCCTGTTCGGTCCGGAAACCACAGGACTGCCCGCGGAAATGTTTCAGCGATTTCCCACACGCATCGCACGGGTTCCCAT
>CAYZET010000620.1:0-2164 GCA_964477215.1 uncultured Syntrophaceae bacterium
GGAGCACCGAGGCGCAATCGATGTCGCCTCCGAACCTGAAAAGGGCACCACCGTAGAGCTGTTCCTGCCTACGGAACGGCTCATGACGCCCATGTACGCTTGGGATACTGTTTCCAGCTCCGGCTCGTCTCCCTGACAACGATCGGCTGGTCTCCGCGTTTAGCGGCGTGGTTGTCCTCCGGAGAGGGAATTGGACAAGTGGTCTGCGCAGTTCGAACAGGTGGAGAAAGCTCATGGTTATTCGTTTCTTCGCGGCTTGTATCGCGTTAGCGGAGCTGTCGATCATAGCTCTCACTCCGTGCGTTTCTGAAGCCGATGTGTACGTGAGGACTCACAAGGACGGAAGGAAAGAGTTCACGAATCGCCCCTCCGGTCAGGGCTGGATCTTCTATATGACCGAATCCGGTGACCAATTGGAGATCCGGTTCGAAAAGGCCGAGGGCCAACCGAAGAGCATAGATGAAATCGTCTCTGAAATAGCATCGAAATTCGGCATTGAAGCGAGTCTTGTCAAGGCCATCATCACTGTGGAATCAAATTGCAGGCCATCTGCTGTCTCTCCGAAAGGAGCACAAGGTCTTATGCAGCTTATGCCAAGAACCGCACAAGAGTTGGAAGTCTCTCAGCCCCTGGACCCGCGAGAGAATATTGTTGGCGGAGTGAAGTACATTAAGGGACTACTGGCTTCCTATGGAGACTTGCGGCTGGCTCTGGCTGCGTACAATGCCGGTCCCGGAGCGGTGGAAAAATTCGCCGGAATCCCTCCATACCGAGAAACCATCAATTACGTGAAAAAGGTCCTGAAATATTACAGGATCTACAAGAGCGATCCCACGCTTAAGATTGCTGGTAGCTGAAATCCTAGGAACGGTATTCCATGAAAAAGTACGTCCCCAATTTCCTGACCTTGGGCAGGCTAGTCCTTGTGCCACCCATCGTGGTTCTCTTGTTTTTCCCGGGAAAACTGGCTTCTGCGCTGGCGGCGGGGCTCTTTCTCATTGCTTCCCTGACCGATTTCTTCGACGGGTTCATTGCTCGGAGACTGCAGGTTGAATCCTCGTTTGGGAGGTTCTTGGACCCCATTGCGGACAAGGTCCTCGTAACCGCAGCCCTGATTATGCTCATAGCATTGGATCGGGTTCCGGCATGGATCGTAGCGGTGATCATCTCTCGGGAAGTTGCTGTGAGCGCTCTTCGTGCTACCACCAAAACGTGGGATACTACTTTGAAACCCAGCAAGGCAGGGAAGCTCAAGGCGGTCCTCCAATTCACCGCAATTGTCCCGCTGATCATCCATTACACATACGTGATCGTTATCCCGATAGATTTCCACCTCATCGGCATGGTCCTACTCTATATAGCGCTGGTCCTAACCGTCTGGTCAGGAATTGACTATTTTCGCCTCTTCTATCGCGAGTACGAGTTGCGTGAGGGAGGGGATTCCATGTGAAAAGCCAGTAACTTATTCTAGGTAATCATACGCGACGTCGGTGCGGACGCTATCGACAAGAGAAGCCCTTTCATTCGATGTCGTAGAGCGTTCCCATCGTAACCTGGCGATACCACAGGGTGATCGAACGCGTGTCCCGCTTTTCGCCCCGTTGCCGCGGAACGAGGGTCCTGACAGTGGCTGTTGCACCCTTGCGGAAGGGCATTTATTAGGGAGGTCCATGGATTCCGGACGACCTTAGTTCTTGACAAGCACGGTCAAGCTAGGCTAGCCTTGGCTCCGATGGAGCAGACAATGACCTGCAAGATGGCCACGAAAATTCTTCCGATTGTCATGTGCGTTTGTACCGCCGTCTCCCCAGGATTTCCCCAACTAGGGTTGGGCTGCTGTGAATTCAAGCCCTTACTTAATCAGCAGACCGAGTGTTGCCTCCAGCGCTCCTGTGACCATCCTGGAGGAGACGCACTGGGTTCCATTGATCCGTCGGCTCCTATGACCAGCCACGACGGCTGCGAGTCGTCGCCCTGTCCGGTAGATGCGGGCGAAGGGGATTGCTGTAAGACGTGTAAGACTAATCTATTTCTGGCCGCCGACTTTTCTCCGCAGCTTAATGTCTCTGACTCAACCTCCCATGCTGAGGCAGAGCAACTGATTCCGAATTGTGATTTCTCAAGTTCTCTCTTCCGCCCCCCCAGGACCTGACCGACATTCATA
>CAYZET010000621.1:0-2162 GCA_964477215.1 uncultured Syntrophaceae bacterium
AGCCGTACTGTTTGGTCAATCCCGTGACTTCTATCATGATACGCAGCCCCCCGGACTGGTGACCTTCCCGAATCATTCGTCAGGTAAGCTCATCAATGCTCTAACCATATAATCTAATGACGAAGGAGAGATTAGCCAGAGAGAACCATACAGGTGACCGTTCACCGTGATCCCCTCGGTTTGCTGCGCCTTCCAAATGCCTTATGATCCAAATAGGTCAAAACCAGAGACGCCACCGTCTCGTCGTCGAGCCATCCAACCACAGGAATCAAATCAGGGACGGCATCAAGAGGTGAGATGAGATAGAGCAACGCCGCTACAATGAGGACAATATCCCCTGAGGAGCACTTTCCTGAGATGAGGTGGTCCCACAGAGCCTTGGCTTTCTCGACCAAACCTCGGTTCTGAACCTTCACGGGAGACTTCCGGAGACTTCCGGGGACACCATACTCATTTGCGTTTCTTGGTGGGCTTTAGTCCAGGGCTTTCCTTTACAGATCATTCGTCCGGAAACCTGCTACAATAGTCAGACAAATTCGTGGCTCCCCGAAGGTCACCCGGTACTCCCATGACGTCGCAATACACGCAGGTCCTCTGGAGGCCGGCCCTCAGATAGGAAGGCATGCCAATCGGACGCCATCTGGACCAAGGGTTGAGTTCTAACGAGCGCGACGTCTCACGGGAAAAGAAGGGCCCCGGTTCAGCTCCAGGCGTAGTCCCAAGAGTTTGTGACAACACGGGCATGTACCGAATTACGCTCGATCTACGGGCTCTAGTCAACAGATATGTTTCGTGCATCAAAAACGAGGCAAACCGTCCCTGCGACAAATGGGCTTACCAATCTCCACTGAAGTTCTTCCCCCAAGTATGACTACGATGGGCCTCCCCAATGTCGCGCTTCAAGCCACCCTCTGTATTCGCGACCGCGATGAGGCGGATATGGTCGGGCATCACGCAGTAAGCCCGGACTTCGACGCCATATCGGGAACTCCGGTTGGTCGTCAGCCCCACCTATTGCTCGTAGTCTTCCTGGAATTCTGGCCTTGTGGAATTCGGGGGACACAATATCGTTTTTCACAGCGGGCGCTTTCGGGGGCTCCCTGGTCGTCCCTTGCTCAGGTCCCGGCCGGTGAGCCGAATCGAACGCCCGGGCGAGCGATGCCTCTCTCTGAGGTACGGCAACAAAATGGACATGGTTGGTCATGAGACACCACACCAGAATGCTCACACCGTGTCGCACGATTTCTTCCCCCAGCATCCCGAGATACTCACCGCGATCCTCCTCTGAGTGGAACACGTCCATCGAGCGAACAGCACGCTGAGTGACATGGTGCCGATAACCAGGCACTACGATGCGCAACAGACGAGCCATGGAGCCATGCTACGACACAGCGGCCGGGCTGGCAATAAAATCAGTATGGTGTCCCCCCAATTCCAATGTCCAAGATCATTTGTCGTGAGAGACGCGCGCGCTGGCTTTCAACCAGCAACATTCCAAGATTCAGAAAGGTGCGAAACCGGAAGACCGCTAGCTGTGGGGTTTTCTCGATGCTCCCGAATTCTATTTCGGGAACATCTGTATCGAAAATCGTGTCTTTCAAGATTTTCAGGCGCTTACCCTTCACAACCTCATAACCATTTCGGTTCAGTTCGTCTTGAAATCGCTCCAGGTAGTTCTCGACAGTCCGAACGGTAACCTCAAAAAAAGCAGCAACTAGCTCCTTGAGAACAACCCTCTCCCCTTCGAAGGGAATCCCGCTGATCTCCGTCGCCTTTTCAATTTCCCGGAGCGCGTAGGCATTGTTGAGAATGTTCTGGCGGTCTATCGTTGATGTGGTGAGGTCTTTGCGCATGTTTACAACTCCATTTCCGCTGAGGTTACCCATCGTATCAGAGGATGTCTAGTCACATTAGCACGTGCTCTGGTCCCATCGCAAAACTGATGATGCGCGGCGGTGGTAAGCGGAGAAAAGCAGGCTGGACATGCCATTTCGGGGAGTGGTGTATGTCTCGTAATTCCGGGGTAATTCCCGGGGGTAATTCCCGGGACACCATACCCATTTTGCTGGATCTTGCATCGAGCCTCTCGGTCCTGGTTTTTTGCGGCGCATGGATCTGCCCAAGGCCGACTCCAGCCTCGTGATGAAGTCATCGTCTCCCAA
>CAYZET010000622.1:0-2156 GCA_964477215.1 uncultured Syntrophaceae bacterium
GTCTTGTCTGGACGGAGATGGGGGGAGAAATCATCTCGGTCGAAACCACCTGCATGAGGGGATCTCAAAAGCTCATATTGACCGGGTCCCTCGGAGAAATCCTCCGGGAATCGGCGCAAACCGCGTTGAGCTTCATCAGGAGCAATGCAGACGAGCTGCACATCGATCCGGACTTCTTCGCACAAAGCGACATTCACATCCACATTCCTGCAGGAGCGATTCCCAAGGACGGGCCTTCAGCCGGAATCACTATCGCGCTGGCTCTGATCTCCCTACTTACAGGAAGACCTGCTCGCAGAGATGTAGCCCTCAGCGGAGAAATCAGCTTGAGCGGACGAATCCTGCCGGTGAGCGGCATACGTGAAAAGACGCTGGCCGCTCAGCGCGCAGGCGTCAAAGTCATTGTCTTTCCGAGGGAAAATCGTACTGAAATCGCAGGACTTCCGGAACGCGCGCGAGAAGGGGTGGAGATCATCGAGGCTACAGACATTCGGGAGCTGGTCGACATCGTCCTCCAGAAGGAGGCCCCTAAACCCCTCCAGTGATTCGGACTGCCCGCTACCGCTAGGATCTCGGCATGAATTTCCCGTAGCGCCGGCATCTCGCCGGTATCTTTGCTTCAGAATGGAGTTGGGTGAGAATTCCTGGAATGGTATCCCTTCCAGCCCGGCGGCCGTGTGACCGCCTTGCGCGCCCAAGACTTAATGCTTAGGGTCTTGGTAGGAATTGCGTCCGGCACGAAGAATCTGAACTTCTCAGGGCAGTAGTGCCTGAGATCGGAGGCCGATATGAAAACATTTGAACGATCAGACGTCATTGAGTCTGCGGAGGAAAACTTTGTCGATGCGTACTCGAGCGTGAGCAACTGCATGTGCTCGGAGGGACGTCATCTCCAGATCGCTCTCTCAGAACAGAGAACGAGACCGATAGTTTATGCTCCGGGTCACATGGGTTTGACGAATGCCTATTGCGCGACCTTTGACAGACGATGCAAATGAGACCTGATGACGATCCCTTCCTTGATTCGGTTTTGGGTAAAGGGTGGAATTTCTCCGCCCTTCCCATTCATCAACCACGTTGGCGCGAAATCATGATGGAGGCGCGTTCAGAGAAGCGTCGCGGCCGGTCAGTACGCTCTTCGGAACGGCATGAGCGCAGCGAGCTCTATTGCTGAGCTGAAAGAGCTGATTCCACCTTTCTTGCCATGTCTCTGAGATTTTCCAGGTAATCGGGTGCCAACGGGTCCAGAGGGACCACGGCACCGCCGATCGCTCGCGCGATAGTTGTTGCGTTTTTCCGGTCAAATTGAGGTTGGACAAAAATCACCTTTACGCCGGCCTTCGTGGCTCTGTCAATCAAAGCGGCTAGCTGCTTGGCGCCGGGCTCCTTGCCACCCGTTTCCACGGCCCTCTGCTTGAGACCGTACCTGTCTGCGAAGTAGCCGTACGCAGGATGAAACACGAAGATCTCCTTGCCCTTCACGCCGGACAGGGCCTTGGCCACGAGGGAATTGACTTCGTCGAGGTCGCTCTCAAACTTCTTCAGATTCTCACGGTATGTTTTTTCGTGTGCGGGATCGATCTTGATCAGTGCACTGCACATTGTCTGGGCCTGTCGTTTGACTAGGATAGGATCTAGCCAGATGTGTGGATCCAGCTCACCCGCTTCATGGTGATGATCATCCTCAGCTTCGGAACTGTGTTTATGATTGTGCTTGGCGCGGGTCTTGGCTGAGTCGTGCTTGTGGGGTTTAGGCTCATGGGCTTCGTGATTATGGGCTTCATCGGCCTTTCGTAGCTCGATACCGTCGCGGGTGTCTACGACGGTCAAACCCTTGTGCAATGCCTGAATCTTGGGTATGACCACATTTTCAAACGGGACACCAATGCGAAAAAAGATGTCAGCTTGCGCCAATTCAGTCATCTGTCGAGGAGTCGGCTCATACGTATGAGGAGAGCTCCCGGGACCGACCAGTACACTCACGCGCACACGGTCGCCGCCGACCCGCTCCAGGAAGTACTTCTGGGGAAGTATGCTTACAAAGGCCTTGACGTTATCCGAGCCTCCCTTTGCCGGCGCGTCCGCTGCACAAATAAGGGTCATGCAAAAAACCGCAGCCAACGCAATGAAGCAGGTTCTCATCGCCACTCCTCCTT
>CAYZET010000623.1:0-2135 GCA_964477215.1 uncultured Syntrophaceae bacterium
CAAGCACTGATGGGAATTCTCGACTTCTCTCATGGCAGCATGTTGACCGAGGGCTCATTGGCTTTCAACTGCGATGACTGCCACGCATATTCAATACGTGGCAGTATAGACTCCGCCATAGGAAGGAGTTGCTATGGGCGCAGTGTTGGCAGCACTTTATGCTATGGTCGCGATTAGTCCTCTCGTGGTTTTAGCTATCATCAGGTTGAAGGGCGACATGACGCTCCTGCATGAGACCGGCACGAGTATCGCGTTTGCAGCGTACGCGATCATTGCCCTGCAGCCGGTGTTGGCTTCGCGGTGGAAATGGATCGAGCGCCCTTTCGGATTCGATGTCGTGATCCGGTTTCACCAGTACATGGGGGTATTTGCGGTTGTGGTCCTGTTGGGACACCCCCCATTCATGGCCTGGGGTGGTGCAGGGCTCGGGTTGCTCACAAGCTTTGCGCAACCCTGGTACGTCTGGCTCGGGAGATCCGTGCTTGCCCTCCTTATTCTTCTGGTGCTCACCAGCGTCTTCCGTGAGAAATTGGGGATGACCTTCGAACGATGGCGGTGGACCCACAACACTCTGGCGGTGCTCATCCTCTCTGGGGCATTCGTGCACAGTTTCTTTGGCGGCTACGACATGTGGCCGGTACCCATGCGAGGTCTCTGGATAGCCCTTCTCGGGCTCACCATCGCAGCGTATGTTCATCACAAGGCGATCAAGCCAAAGGTCTTGAAACGTGATCCGTACACGGTTGTTGGCGTGGACCGGGAAACCCAAAATGTATGGACCGTCAGATTGGCTCCACCTGAAGGACAGCGTGTCTACGACTACCGTCCCGGCCAGTTCCATTTCATTACACTTCAACGATCGCGAGATCTTCCGGTGGAGGAACACCATTGGACCATCTCTTCGACCCCCACGAACCGCAAGTTTATCTGCTCCACGATAAAGGAGTCCGGTGACTATACTGCCACGATCGGTCAAACACGGGTCGGAGAAACTGCGCTCGTTGAAGGGCCATTCGGTCGTTTCTGCTACACCCTTTATCCGGAGGATCGGGAATTTGTCTTCATCGCGGGAGGAATAGGAATCACACCGTTCATGAGCATGATTCGCCATATGCGAGATACCGAAAAGGAAACCGACGTTCTTTTGCTGTACGCGAATAGGACCGAAAGAGACATCGTGTTCAAGTCAGAGCTGGCCGAGATCGAGAGCGGCTCCACGCCTAGGCTGAAGGTGGTGCACATCATAAGCAGGCCGGAATCCAGCTGGAGAGGGGAGTCCGGCCGTCTCGATTTTCACAAGCTCGTGGCTTTGGTGGGAAGGAAGAAGGAGAACACCGGGTACTACGTATGTGCCCCACCATCAATGGCCTACAGCGTCATTCGGGGACTTCGGGCAATGGGGGTGCCATATGCCGCCATGCGAACAGAACGGTTCGCCCTGTAGACCCGATCAGAGGTGAAGACCGTGAGAATCAGAAAACTCAAAGTGTTTACCGTCTTCTTCATGATATTTGTACTGCTCGCCGCGTACGGATTGGCTCTGTTACGGACATATGCCTTCAAGCCACCGTCATCCGGAGCTGGCCTCACTGCGCCGGTCAATGTGATGGAAAGCTCTGCCGAGCTCCCATGGACTTGAGATGTTCTCCCGTTTGGAGGACCGTTGTGTGGGCAGGGCCGTTCGCATGAGCTGGTGGGAAACCACAAAGCCAAGGCGAACTATGTTATCATGGATGCGTCGGCAGCCGGTTCGTGTGAAGGGAAGTGGCCTCGGGAGCCCGTTGAGAAGGAAATCCCTGTACGATGCAGAGGGGATCTGCACGTGGGGAACCGTGGCGCCGACGGCCTTCCGCCAGAAAGTCCGGGATGTCGGTGACCCTCTCAAGAGGAGGATGTCGGGATGAGCAAGAAAATTGAGAACAACCTTTGGCAAGTCGGAGGCAGTGGGCTGAGTGATCCCTCGGATGCCGCCGTATACCTCGTACGGTGCGGAGACAAAGCAGCGCTTATCGACGCCGGAACAGGGAAAGGACACCCCAAGCTAAGAATGAACATCATTGAATGTTTGCGCCCGAACGTGCAACTATAGTAAGTGACAAAATTTTTGTCCGAAATAGGGCGGTCTGCCAAGACCT
>CAYZET010000624.1:0-2129 GCA_964477215.1 uncultured Syntrophaceae bacterium
GGTGGGGGCACTCCGCGGGACTGACGGCAAGCTCTCGGAATGGCATGCTGACTGCATCGTTCGAGAGGAGTACTGACAGCCTAACAGGAGACAAATTTGAGGTGCGCGGAGGGCTGAGTCTTACGTTCGATTGGACGGACATGGTTGCAGGGAAAAACCCTTTTTCCTCGCCGTACGAGGCATCTCCTCATCGTTTCGACAGGAGGATTCGCAACAGTATGTACGCACGGCCCGTACGCCAGCATGAGCTTCCTATGGAGCGCACCGAGCGATTAATCACTCTTGTGTCTGCCGTGCACGAGGACACGGTTGTCTTCCGCGGTGCGTTTCCGGATCAGCCAAACTCACGGGTCACTGTGCAGGTCGCCCAGAGTCCATGGCGTGACATCATGGAGCTCAACACGGACTCAAGGGGTGCGTTCTCCGGCAAGGTGAAGCTCCCGGCCGGCGAATACCGAGTCAGGCTTATTCACAAGCCGAGCGGCCTCGTCACCACCGGTGCGCGAATCGTGGTCGAGGATAGTCGTTCCCCAGATTGGAGCACAGACGCCGCTCAAGGCGATCATAGAGGAGACCAGTAAGAAGTTACATATTTCTCCTGTACTGCCCTCCCGCTCTAAACAGCGTTTCCGATATCTGGCCCAAAGAGCAGAATTTGACCGTTTCCATCAATTCCTCGAAAATGTTTCCTCCTGATTGGGCTGTGCTGAAAAGCCTGTCCAGAGCCTGCGGAGCCTTGTCCTTATTTCGCTCTTTGAATTCGGCCAACCTGGAGAGTTGAGATTGCTTTTCTTCCTCCGTGCCGCGTGCAAGCTCCACGGCGCACTGTTCCGAATAGTCGGCGTGCGGGTTAAGGAACGTATTGACTCCTACGACAGGGAGCTCTCCCAGGGACTTTAGAGTCTCGTAATGGATCGATTCATCTTGGATTTTTGTCCGCTGATACCCGGTTTCCATGGCTCCGAGCACGCCCCCTCTCTTGGAAAGGCGATCGAATTCAGCGAGCACTGCTTCTTCCACGAGATCCGTCAATTGCTCCAGAATGAAGCTTCCTTGATTCACATTGTCGATTTTGCTCATTCCCCATTCTTTGTTTATGATCAACTGGATCGCGAGCGCTCTTCGCACAGATTCTTCGCTAGGAGTGGTGATGGCCTCATCGTAGGAATTGGTGTGGAGCGAGTTGCAATTGTCATAGATAGCAATGAGTGCCTGCAAGGTGGTGCGTATGTCGTTGAACTGAATCTCCTGAGCATGGAGCGATCGGCCGCTGGTTTGAATGTGATATTTCAGCTTCTGGGAACGCTCGTTGGCGCCGTATCTCTCCCTCATGGCCATGGCCCAGATTTTCCGGGCTACACGGCCTATTACGCTATACTCGGCTTCCAATCCGTTGGAGAAGAAGAAGGAGAGGTTGGGGGCAAAGTCGTCGATATGCATCCCCCTGGACAGATAGTATTCCACGTAGGTGAAGCCGTTGGCCAGAGTAAACGCGAGTTGCGTGATGGGGTTGGCTCCCGCCTCTGCGATGTGATAGCCCGAAATAGAAACGGAATAGAAATTCCGTACATTATGCCGAATGAAGTACTCCTGGACATCGCCCATCATTTTCAGCGAGAAGTCTGTAGAGAAGATGCACGTGTTCTGACCTTGGTCCTCTTTCAGGATGTCTGCCTGAATGGTGCCGCGGACGTTGCTCAACACGTGAGCTTTTATTCTGGCAGCCTGTTCGGGGGAGGGTGGGCCACCGTGCTCCTCTCGGTATTTTTCCATCTGTTGCTCGATTGCAGCGTTGAAGAACATCGCGAGCATAATGGGTGCAGGTCCGTTGATCGTCATGGATACTGAAGTGTTGGGAGCACACAGGTCGAATCCGGAATAAAGCTCTTTCACATCGTCCACTGTGCAGATTGAGACACCGGAGGTTCCTATCTTTCCGTAGATATCAGGGCGCTCTTCGGGGTCTCTCCCGTACAGGGTGACGGAATCGAAAGCGGTTGAGAGGCGCTTGGCTGGATAGCCCTCGGAGAGATACTTGAATCTTCGGTTTGTCCTGAACGGGTCTCCCTCGCCAGCAAACATCCGTGTCGGATCCTCATCCGTCCTCTTGAAGGGGAAAACTCCCGCAG
>CAYZET010000625.1:0-2123 GCA_964477215.1 uncultured Syntrophaceae bacterium
ATCTTCAATCCTATTCGGTCTGCGATGATGGAAGACTGGCCAATTGCAATGTTCGCGAAGGGGCCGGCATGCACAAACACGGGCTGTCCCTCGATAGACTGGAGGAGGTTCGGATTGAGCGCCTCCACCATCCAGGCAGTCATGGCACCGTCCACTTCGAGGTCCGCAGTAGTGACCGGGTCGCCACTCTTGTTATACGCGACCACGATCTTAGACATGCGCTCGCGCATGTCCTTAAGGTCCGTGGAAACTGCCAGGATAGCCATGATTTCTGACGAGACCGCGATGCCGAAGGACGACCGCATCATAAACCCGTCCATCTTGCCGCCGATCCCGATAATAATATTGCGCAGCGCCTGAGCACAGAAGTCGATTATCCAGCCGAATTCCACATTACGCGGATCGATGTTCAGCCGTGGCATCCCTCTCTTTGCCCATTCTTCGTCATCATAATTGAATTCATGCTGCATGCGAGACGTGAGGGCCACCATCGCCAGGTTGTGTGCATTCATGATGGCGTTGATGTCTCCGGTAAGCCCGAGAGAGAACGGCGTCAGCGGGATGCATTGTGCCAGCCCGCCCCCAGCCGCGGAACCTTTGATGTTCATCGTGGGACCGCCCGAAGGCTGCCGGATAGCCGCGACCACGTTCTTGCCCCGCTTGCCCAGCCCTTGCACAAGACCCATGGAACTGGTGGATTTTCCTTCTCCCAGTGGAGTGGGAGTGATTGCGGTGACGTCGATGTACTTTCCGTCAGGCCTATCCTTGAGTCGGGTAAGGACCTTCTTGAAATCGACTTTTGCCACATAATGCCCGTGCGGCAGGAGCTCTTCGTCAAGGAGCCCCATTTCGTCTCTGAGCTGATACACTGTCTTCATAGTTTTTTCGGCTTCTTCGGCTATCTGCCAGTCAGCCATCTTGGTCGGATCCAGAGCCATATATACCTCCTCTAAAACAGCTAATACAGTTCGCAACGCTTGAAAGCGCCGCTATTCATTGTTCGGTTCACGAGAGAGTGATCTTCATACGTGGGCGAGAAAACTCAGCTATTTTAAACTCTCCCGGCAAACATAGCAAGGGAAAAAGCCCCGGTGCCGCCATGCGCAACACTCAGCACGGTGGACGTAGGGTCAGCATCCCTGAAGGAATGTGGCTGCATTTCTGAAGACCGCCAAGCCTTCCCCCTCCTCAGGAAGGTCCAGTCTCGTCCACGAGGGATGGTTGACCCGGTGCACAAAGGCCTCAGGATGGGGCATCAACCCGAAAATCCTGCCGGTAGGGTCGCACAAACCTGCAATTGCACGATCGGAGCCGTTCGGATTACATGGATACTCCATGGTGGCCTCACCGTCGGAAGGCGCCACGTACCGCACTACCGCCTGGTGAGTATCCACGAGGCGATCCACCAACGATGCCTCCCCTCCCACAATTTTCCCTTCTCCATGACGGACCGGAAGGTAGAGCTGCGTCAATCCTCTGGTAAACACGCACGGCGAGTCCCTGTCCACCGCGAGATGCACCCATCGATCTTCAAAACGCCCGCTGTCATTCGCCGTGATGGAAATCTCCCGCCGCGTGTAATCACCGCTGGAGGCAGGGAGCATCCCAAGCTTGGTCAGGAGTTGAAAGCCGTTGCAGATTCCCAGCACGAGTCCGCCCTTGTGCACGAACTGCACCAAACGATCTATCAGACGCTCCTCCCCTATCCTCGAGTGGCGAATCCGGTTGGCACACGCCTGTGCAGCCCCGAGATCGTCTCCGTCCAGGAAGCCCCCCGGGAAGACTGCCACCTGATACGACCTGGGATCCACATCCCCTGACACGAGGAAATTGAGATGGACCAAGTCCACCTGATCGAATCCAGCCATCTCCAGGGCATGCTGCGTCTCGATTTCGCAGTTAATGCCGTGACCGGTAGTCACCAGTGCCTGTATCTTCATGTGATCACTCACGCTCACTCATTTTCATCGCGGCCGTCTGTCCAAGGAGTCACAGCGGTTGTCCCGGGTGGCACGCCTTTCCCAAAGGTTCTACCTATCGCAGCCAGAGCGTCAATCCAGCATCCGTATCGCTGGGGCCAACAAGCGATATCTCAGCCCCGGACGAGGCAGTCTCGCGCCAGG
>CAYZET010000626.1:0-2105 GCA_964477215.1 uncultured Syntrophaceae bacterium
AGGCTGATGCTTATGGACGTCGTACTGACGATCGTGGCTCTGGGGTTGATTGAGCAGGCCCGACCCTACTTGCCCGGACGGCTCATTCTCGCGGGTGAGGCAATTCCCAATCCCGTCCTCTACCTGATCGTCGCTTTGCTGTGGCATGCGGTCTTCGCGGTAACAGGGGCATACGACAAGAGGGATTTGCCAAATTTGTTCAATCAATTTCGACGACTGACATTCTCCTATTCTCTGTCAGTTCTCCTCTTCGCTGGTATCCTCTTTTTCACATTCCGTGATATTTCGCGGTTATTGGTAATCTATTTCTCGATATTGAATTTCCTGTTTCTCTTTGCCGCCCGTTTGGTAATGACCCGGTTCCTTAAGTCTATTCGAAATGAGGTCCACGGGGGGGCCATTCTCATAGTGGGGGCAACCGATAACGGCATATATCTCGCCAAAGACATCATGGACGACCACGAGAGCACCGTACGGGTGGTGGGCTTCATCGACGATCAGCCGACGGCAAGCAGCGACCTTCCCGCGCCTCTCCTCGGTTCCACCGCGGACATGGAACGTATCATAGAAGAGGAAGGCATAGACGTAGTGGTCCTCGCGCTCGCAGAACACTGCGCGCGGGATCTTGACGGCCTTGTGTTTCGGCTAGATCCTCTGCCGGTTCGGATCTACGTAGTTCCTGATTTTTCGAGACTCTCGTTGGTGAGCACTGACATCGATACCATAGGAAATCTTGTGGTTATCGGTATTCGTGAGCCAGTCATCAAGGGGCACAGACGAGTTGCCAAGCGGGTGTTCGATTTTGTGGCGAGCTTGCTGGGAATCGTGTTCACATGGCCTATTCTCGTGCTCATAGCTGTTGCCGTGAAGTTGGACTCACCCGGGCCTGTGATCTACGTGGCCAGACGCGTGGGCGAAAATGGCAAGCTGTTCGACATGTACAAATTCCGAACCATGGTCGTAGACGCAGAGACGCTCCAGAGCCTGGCAACAGAAACAGACGAGCAGGGAAGACCGATCTACAAGGTGAAGTCCGACCCACGGGTCACTCGGATGGGACGTTTCTTGCGTCGCACCTCCCTTGACGAGCTCCCCCAATTGGTCAACGTGCTCAAGGGGGAAATGTCTCTCGTTGGCCCCAGACCCGAGCAACCGTTCATCACGCAAACGTACGATCACTGGCAGTGGCAGAGGCTGTCTGTGCCACCCGGCGTCACGGGGCTGTGGCAAATCTCCGGCCGCAGTGACTTGCCCATGCATCTCAATACCCAATACGATATATTCTACGTGAGAAATTACTCAATTCTCTTGGATCTAAAGATCCTTCTCAAAACCTTGATCGTGGTGCTCAAGGGCAAAGGAGCCTACTAGTGCTCTATGCCTCAAATGCTGTTGCGAATGACGACCTGACCGGCTTCCGAGGCGCTGCCATGACGAGGACCGGAGAAAAGAAGCGATCGTGGGCACGTGTGTCGGTATCCGATTGAGATTGCATCACTTCCGCTTTCGCGGGAATCACAGCGATGAAGGGGGACCGCACTTGTCTGCCGACCAGAAGAGAGGCACTTCTTGAGAACACTGATGCTGAAGGCAATGTTCGTTGCCGTTATAAGTTGGGGGGTCGCAATCAATGCCGGCGCGGCAGTGTACCATGTGGACGCTTCTCGAGGCTCGGATCTCAACCCGGGAACCGACGCTGAGCCATTCAAGACAGTGCGTCGAGCCTCAGAAGTTCTCGAGCCGGGAGACACCGCGCGAATTCACGAGGGAGAATACCACGAGCAGATCGTAGGGGGAAAATCGGGTCGTGAAGGTGCGCCCATTGTGTACGAAGGAGTCGATCCGGACAAGGTCATACTGAAAGGGAGCGTTCTCGTCAAAGACTGGGTGAGAACCGGAACGAGCTGGATCAAGCAAGGCTTGGCACCCATTACTCCGGAAAACGCGTTCGTCATGGTGGATGAGAGGCGACTGCTCAAAAGGGTAGACTGCGTCGATGCGCTTTTCCCCGGATCTTTTTTTCTCAGCCGGGACGGAGTCTATGTCATTCGCCTTTGGCATGATGCCGATCCCAACACGAGCCACTCTGTCGAGGTGTACGAATA
>CAYZET010000627.1:0-2094 GCA_964477215.1 uncultured Syntrophaceae bacterium
GAAAAACCTTGGCAATCAAGTATTTAAGACCATTATTCCACGGAATGTCAAGCTTTCCGAATCCCCCAGCTTCGGTAAGCCAGTCGTCCTGTACGACGTAACGTCTCGGGGAGCCCTTAGTTACCTTGCATTGGCAAAGGAGATCATGGATGCTCAAGCCGACGGAAACAACCAAGCGGCGCACGGCATTGGGGCAGGGGCTTGATGCCCTCATACCTCTTCATGAGCCTGTTGAGTCGGTGGATCCGGAACATAGGATTATGTACATCTCAGCAGATTCCCTTCTTCCCAATCCATATCAACCTCGCCGGTCGTTTGCTGAGGAGTCCCTTATCGAGCTCAGTGAATCCATACGGGAGCGAGGGATTATTCAGCCCCTGATCGTCCGGTCTGCGGACGAGGATCGATATGAGATCGTGGCAGGTGAACGTCGGTGGAGAGCGGCCAAGATTGCCGGATTTACCGTGGTTCCCGTGATTGTGCGGCAAGTATCCGATTCCGAATCCCTCGAGATAGCACTCATCGAAAATCTTCAGCGCGAGGATTTAAATCCCTTGGATACGGCTGAGGCGTACGACACGCTCATCAAGAAATTCTCTTACACCCACGAGGACCTGGCAAAGCGGATTGGAACCGACCGCTCCAACGTGACCAATTACCTCCGGCTCTTGAAGCTTCCCGATCCCATAAAGGACCAGCTTCGCCAGGACCTTATTACCATGGGCCACGCAAGAACACTCCTCGCGGTGGACCATCTTCCTACCCAGCTCCAGCTTTCAGGAAAAGTCGTGAAACGGAAGCTCTCAGTGCGAGAGCTGGAGCGAATTGTCCAGAATTACAAGAATAGAAAGGACAATGACGACGCTGCCCCACGGAAGGCTCCTCATCTCGTAGACTTGGAAAACAGCCTCTCGCGACTTCTGGCCACTCGGGTCGTCGTCAAAACAAGGAACGATGAGTCAGGGAAGTTGGAAGTGTATTTTCATTCGAAAGAGGAGCTCGAGCGTCTCCTGGAGATGCTGGGGTATTCGGAAAATTTCTCTTGAAACCCCTGCCCCCGCGTGCTAATCTAAATTGATATATCTTATCCAAAATACAGGATTTTTTGCTTATGGATACGCTCTGGGAGCATTGCAAACAGGTGCTACGGACCAAGGTGAATACTCATGCCATGTCCACCTGGTTGGATCCCATCGCGTGCGAGGATCTTTCGGAAGATCGCATTCTCCTGTCTGTGCCCAACAACTTCTTCATACTCTGGATACGTGACAATTACCTGGAAACCATTCGACAGTGTCTCCATGAGATAACCGGCCGACGATTCGAGATGGACTTCAGATCTCGGGACGAATTCGCCAAAACAGCCGATTTTCAGCCCACGAAGCAGCCCCGGGATGACATTGAGACCCCTATGAGCATAACCGATGAGTTTGCTCAGATCCGCAATCTGAATCCGAGATATACCTTTGAGAGTTTTGTGGTGGGCGACTGCAACCAATTCGCACGGGCTGCTGCTCTCGCGGTGGCCGAAAACCTCGGGGGATCGTACAATCCCTTGTTCATCTATGGCGGGGTGGGACTCGGTAAGACGCACCTCATGAGCGCGGTGGGGTACGAGGTCCTTTCACGGGACAAGAGCAAGAGGGTGTATTTCAGCACTTCTGAGGAATTCACCAATGAGATGATCAACGCGATCCGGTATGATCATATGAGTGATTTCCGAAATAAATACAGGACAGTTGATCTTTTACTTATTGACGATATTCAGTTTCTGGCGAAGAAGGAACGTACCCAGGAGGAGTTTTTTCACACGTTTAACAGTATTTATGAAGCCAGAAAGCAGATTATTATCACTTCAGACAGATTCCCAAGTGAAATTCCAGATATGGAGCAGAGACTCAGGTCTCGGTTCAGTTGGGGGCTCGTCGCTGATATGGGGCCGCCTGATCTGGAAACCAAGGTGGCTATTCTCAAGAGAAAAGCCTTCGAGGACTCCTTCGATCTTCCTGACGAAGTAGCGTATTTTCTCGCTGAACAGGTGGATTCCAACATCAGAGAATTGGTTGGGTATTTGATTCGGGTCAGGGCTATGAG
>CAYZET010000628.1:0-2091 GCA_964477215.1 uncultured Syntrophaceae bacterium
TGCAGAATTTTCGGCGTGTAACCTTCCATGTCCAGGTACAGGGTAATGCCACCGTTGAAGAATGGCCATCCCGCTCCGAGAATCATGGCTGTGTCAATGTCTTTTGGATCGCTCACGACTTTTTCCTTGAGAATGAGCTCTACCTCGTGAGTGATATTCGTGAGGATCCTGTCGAGGATTTCTTCCTTCACGAACTCCTTGTCACCTCGGTCTTTCCACAGCTCTTCCACCTTCGGATCTATGGCACGAGCGGGCCCCATGCCCTGGAACAATGATGGTATCTTCGCGTCAACCATTTTCTTCAGACGGTCGTCGACAATAAACCTGTCAGGCCAGGCCCTGTGCAGTGTCTCCAGGACATGGAACGCGACGGCAGGGCCGACTAGCGTTAGTAGATCAAAGGGTGCCATCGGAAGTCCCAACCCGAGGGCGGCCTCGTCCACCTGGTCGAATGTGGCTCCTTCCTCCACAATCTGGAAACAATCGCTGAGCATCCTGGTAAGGAGCCTGTTAACGAGGAAGCCGGGGGAGTCTTTGACCAAGATAGCGCTTTTCCCTATTTTTTTGGCGCACTCAAACGCAGTGGCGAGCGTAGGGTCGTCAGTCTTTTCTCCCTTGATGATCTCCAGCAGTGGTAGGATGGCGACAGGGTTGAAGAAGTGGAATCCGACTACCCGCTCCGGATGCACTAGCTTGGACGCCATTTCTGTGATAGAAAGACTCGATGTGTTCGTCGCGAGAATACATTCTGGAGATACCACGGCCTCTGCCTCGGCAAATACAGCCTGTTTAATGGGCATTTCCTCGAAGACCGCTTCGATGACGAAATCGCAATCCTTGAAATCGCCCCACTCGAGGGTCCCGATGAGAATATGGTACAGGTGGTCTGCCTTGGCCTGGGTCATCTTGCCCTTGCTCACTTGAGCTGCCAGCTCTCCTTTCACGTACCCCAACCCTTTGTCCAGAAACTCCTGCTTAATGTCCTTCATGACCACCGGCACTCCGTACCGTCTCAGAAAGAGCAGAGCAAGCTGTGAAGCCATGAGTCCGGCTCCGATGATGCCGATCTTGTTGATCTTTCGGGGAGAGACATCCGCAGGCCTGCCAACGGGTTTCTTGGCTCGCCGCTGAACCAGGTCGAAGCTATATACCCCGGCCTTGCACTGCCTGCTCTTGACCAGGTCTCCCAGGGCTCTGTCCTCTTCCGCGAAGCATTCTTCGATGCTCTTGCTCAGGTCGCACGCGTGCTCAATGAGGTCGAGGGCCCTGTACGGAGCAGGCGCGGCACCGTGAACTTTCATGTCCACAAAAGATCGTGCAGAGCTGATCTGGGCCTCGAGCTTTGACATGTCTGGGGGCTTTCGGTCGATCTTCTCTTTCCCTGCGATAATGTCTTCGAGAAGCTTGAGGGACTCGTCAAAGAACTCGACGGACTCGAAGAGCCTATCCGCGAGTCCCATTTGAAATGCCGTAGCCCCATTGATCATCCGATTCTGATTGAGGGGATTGTAAACGATGAGCTCAATAGCCTTCTCCGGACCAATCAGCCGGGGAGTCAGCGACGAGCCGCCCCATCCCGGAATGAGTCCAAGAAAGCATTCAGGGAATGCTATTGCCGTTACGGCCCGTGACACCGATCTGTAGTCACAATAGAGAGCGATTTCTAAACCGCCTCCCAGAGCAGCACCATTGATGGCAGCCAGGGTGGGGATCTTGAGATCCATGATGCGCTTCATGGCCGCATGACCTGCGGCTCCGCCCTGTCTTCCCTGCTCGAAGGTGTTGATAAAGGGAACCTGCTCGAGATCTGCTCCTGCCGCAAAGATATAGTGCTTTCCGCAGAGCATCATTCCCTTCAGATCTTTTTGTGCTTCGACCGTTTCCATAGCTCTGTGAAGCGATTCCAGAGCCTTGTCGCCGAATGTGTTCGGGACCTTATAGTCTGCGCCATTGTCCATTGTCACGATGGCAATCTTGCCCACACGCGACTGATAGACATTTGTATGGAATAGAGTCGGTGGTGTCGCCATTACCATTCCTTTCCATTGGTGAATCCAGTGATAACGACGCCTCCAGCGCGGCGCCGATACG
>CAYZET010000629.1:0-2090 GCA_964477215.1 uncultured Syntrophaceae bacterium
TCAGGGGGAGAGCACTGCCTTCACACGGCAGGGGTCGGAGGTTCAAATCCTCTCCGGCCTACCAAGGAAATTAAGAAGTTAGGCCGGGGCGCAGCTGGCCTTTCTTGGTTTCTGGCCGTGTCTGTTTCTGGATCTCGACTAGGCAGACGGAGCACAGGTGACGAAAGCGGAGCGCCCGGAAATACCGAAAGAAATTATCGAAGAATTCTGCAAACGGCGTCATATCAGAAAGCTTGCCATATTCGGGTCGTACCTACGAGAGGACTTCGGGCCTGACAGCGATATAGATTTCCTCGTAGAATTTGATCCGAAGCACATACCATGGCTTCTAGACCTAGTGGGAACTCCGGGGATATCATACTTCATTGGTGTCTCTCGAGGATCTCAAACGAGGTCAATCGCATTCTGGAAAGCCTCCAGTGCTGCCTGCCGCAAAGCCAAGCGTCCAGCGTGGACTCGTACGGGCCGGCCCGCAGCACGGTCTTTGATCCACACTGCGATCTCGGGTCCGTTTGAGGGACAGGGTTGCACAAGCAGGCACATATCAGAGATCAGCGCCACCGCCTTTTCCGTTCCGACTGGAGTCTCTTGTCGCTCGTGTAGCCTTCTGTGCGAGCTCAATGAGTGAGAGGAGGGCGTTGTTCACCGCCTCCTCATTTGGGAATACCTCCGCCACCTCTGGTCTGAGCACAACAATATTGGTTGACTTGCGAAGCCTCTCTGCGTATTTCCCGCGCACTAGGCCCTCGGGGAAGTCTGAACGCTTATACTCGGTACGTAATTCGTCTTTGTCGATTCGGCTACTCTTCTTCATAGATTCTTCTCTCTTCCTTGGTCGCAAGGCGCGCACTGATGATCCGAAGAGTATCATCTTCTTCACTATGAGCCACCACTAACAACCTACCTCTTCCAGAGACACCAAAGGTCACGAATCGTTCTTCTCCTACGGAATGGTCCGGGTCGCAGCCCGTCGCAGCTAATGGGTCCTTCAGGGCTGTTGCGGCTTCCTCGAACGACACCTTGTGCTTCCGTAGATTTGAGCGGGCCTTCACCGGGTCCCATTCGAATTTCATATGTCATCCTCGTGAATGATCGCAGTGAATGTCCGTCCAGACATGGCATTATCACCCCTCGATACAACCATATACGGCGTCGCCAGATCTTTCAAGACGGCAATCGAGTGGAGTCGAAAATCATCCCGTGACTTTCCCGTGACTTTTGATAAACGGATGTGCACGGACATGTCCGATATCTGCGATATCTGGGGACATACACCAGTTTTTCTTGACATTCATGAAGTTTTATTGCAGCCATGCGACCATGGCTCGTCTGTCCAGCATAGTGGTACCCGGTTATCCGCTCACGTCACGCAGCGTGGTGTTCGGTCCATGAACGTCTTTCATGAAGAATCGGATCGTCGTGAGTATCTTGGAATGTTGGGGGAAGAAACCGCCCGGCACGGGGTCTCGGTACTTGTCTGGAGTCTCATGACCAACCATGTCCACTTTGTAGCCGTACCTCATCGAGAAGACTCTCTGCCACGAGGGTTTGGCCGGGCTCACTGGCGATACACCCGCATGAAGAACTTCGCCGCGAGGGTCCGCGGTTACCTGTTCCAGGGGCGGTTCAGCTCGCGTGTTCTGGACGAGAGTCACCTGTTGGCAGCAACGCGGTATGTGGAACAGAATCCGGTCCGGGCCGGTATAACCAAAGTACCATGGGATTATCCCTCGTCGAGTGCGCGATTTCACATGGGGATTACGGAGCACGACCCGCTGGTCACAGATCGAACCCTGCTAGGACTTGTCAGGGATTGGGAGCGATTGCCCCTCTCCTCTGACGACGGTCCATTGAGAGCGCTCCGAAAACTCGTACGGAGCGGCCGCCCGGTAGGAGATGCAGCCTTTGTGTCCAGGATTGAACAGATCACCGGTCGGGACCTGAGAAAAGGAAAGCCCGGAAGACCTCGTAAGCACCCAGCGTAGGAAAACCTGGTGTATGTCCCCAGATATCCCAGATATCCCCAGCCAGGTTGGCGCAGAATCAACGGCAAGAAGGAAGTAAGTTTCTTCAGCACGAGTCCTCCCAAT
>CAYZET010000630.1:0-2051 GCA_964477215.1 uncultured Syntrophaceae bacterium
AACCAACCCGCCTCCGGCCATAAATCCGAGCGTGAACCCGACGGGAGCCAAGACGTGGCATAACACCAGCCCTGATGCGTATGCAATCCCGGACAGCGTGAGCAACACTCCCGGGATCTTCTCGAATTTCATAAAGACTATTTGTCCTTTTCAATCCGAAGCTGCTTTCGGACTTCAATCCACACGTTGCGGGCCGCTGCCGCAACCCCGAACAAGAAAAAGACAATACTCAGATAAGGAAATGTGCCGAGCTTACCGTCGAGCCAGTACCCAATGAAGGCCCCGATAAATATGGCCAAGACAATGGAAGCTCCGAGCTGTAACGCGTCGCCTACCTGCCTCCATACTGTTCTTATCTGTTTCACGAAGTTCTGTCATTTAGCAGATATCAGAGTCTGCTGTCAAGCTTCTTGTCGGGTGCGCGGAAAAATCCGCTTCTCAGGACAAATCCTGATATCACTATACTGCAGATGCAGGCATTCGTCAAAGATTTCCTTCCATTTACGCCTGACTCGCCCTTCGTCCATATCCCCCGCGCACATTGAAAACGGACCCGCGAGCAGTGCAGGGACCAACGCAATCTCGCACCGGATTCCCGACGAACGTTGACGGCCGCGAACGCGGGTGATAGATATTTCCACTATCCAGCGCACCGACGTTGCAGATCAGCGGGCTTCACTGCTCGCCCGTGAGCGCAGAAACATGGGCCTGGCAGAAAAGTACAATCTGGGATTGACGGGCCGCATTGTGGAGGCGTTCCTTGTCTCCAAACTGCCCTTCATTTTCATCATTGCCTCCCTTCTTGCTGGGGTGGCAGCCCTTGTCATCACACCTCGCGAGGAAGAGCCCCAAATAGTGGTCCCGGTCGTGGACGTTCTCATCAATTTCCCCGGCGCTTCCGCGGAGGAAGTGGAAAACCTCGTCACAATTAATCTCGAACGCAGGCTATGGGAGATCGACGGGGTGGAGTACGTCTATTCAAGCTCGAGACCCGGCTCTGCGGTGGTAACGGTCCGCTTCTACGTGGGAGAGAACCGAGAAGACAGCCTGGTGAAAACCCACAGCAAGATCATGTCGTACGTGGACCAGGTTCCTCCAGGGGTCACAGGCTGGGTCGTCAAACCTGTCGAGATTGACGACGTCCCCATCGTGGTGTTCTCCCTGTACAGTGCACGGTATTCCGATTACGAGCTGAGGCGGGTGAGCGAGGAGATCCTCCACAGGATCCAGCGAATTCCCGACACGGGTCGGGCACATATTGTCGGAGGACGCCAGCGCCAGATGCGGGTGCTGCTCCGCCCCGATGAGATGGCTTCCCGGCACATATCTGTGCTCGACCTCAAGAGGGCTCTCAAAGGAGCTAATGCCAATGTCCGCGCGGGAACGATGGATCAGGCCAATGAAGAGATCCTGGTGGACGTCGGGCCGTTTCTGCGCTCACCCGACGAGCTTGCGACTCTTCTCGTGGGTGTTTATGAGGGGCGGCCCGTATATCTGTCCGACGTGTCCCGCATTGTGGACGGCCCCGCTGAAGTAAGCTCCTATACCCGCCTGGTTTTCGGTCCCGCAGCCTCACGGGACCACGATACTCGAGATCTGGTCACAGCGGTCCAGGGAGCCTCGTACAATCAGGTCTCGATAGCTGTTGCAAAGAGAAAGGGAACCAACGCTGTAGCGGTGGCCCAAGGCCTTATGCGGGAAGTGAATGAGCTCAAGAAGAGCGTTATTCCTTCCGATGTGGATGTTCTCGTCACGCGGAACTATGGCAGGACCGCTGACGAGAAGGTGAACGAGCTGATGAAGCACCTGGGCATAGCGGTGTTGAGCATTATCGCTCTTCTGACCGTTATGCTGGGGTGGAGAGAGGCCATGATTGTGGCTCTGGCCGTTCCCATGACGTTGGCGGTCACGCTTCTTGCGAACCTCTTGGTGGGATACACGATCAATCGCGTAACGCTGTTCGCCCTGATTCTCTCTCTGGGGCTCCTCGTGGACGATCCTATCGTGGATGTTGAGAACATCCACAGGCACTTTAAGATGAAGACCCATCA
>CAYZET010000631.1:0-2040 GCA_964477215.1 uncultured Syntrophaceae bacterium
CGGTGTTCACGGTTCACGTGTGCCATGAAGTCGAACCCGTCCCTGTGATCGGCCAACCGCTTGGAATAGACCCGCTCTTCGAAAGTCCCGTCCTCCTTTCGCCTGCGCTGACGCAGACGACTCTCACTGTCCCCGATCTTCTCGATCAGCCCTGATGCAAGCATGACTAAGTCAGGGAGTTCGAACACTTCATATTTGATGGATGAGCTCCCACAGTTAATGACGGCGACCTTCATAGTGTCACTCCTGCTGTTTGAGCCTGAATTGCCGTAATCGCTATGGTGTTGACGATGTCAGTCACCAGAGCCCCGCGACTTAGATCGTTGACAGGCTTGTTGAGCCCCTGGAGCACTGGTCCAATGGCAACTGCATTGGCAGCCCGTTGCACTGCTTTGTAGGCATTGTTGCCGGCGTTGAGATCCGGGAAGATGAAGACCGTTGCACGGCCTGCAACTTCGCTCTCGGGCAGTTTCACTTTGGCAACCTCAGGATCGACGGCGGCATCGTACTGGATGGGCCCTTCCAGCTTGAGATCCGGACGGAGTCGCTTCGCGATCCGAGTCGCCTCCTTCACTTTGTCAACATCGGCTCCCTTGCCGGATTCTCCGGTCGAATACGACAGCATTGCAACCCGAGGCTCAATCCCAAAGCTTTGGGCAGTCTCGGCGGAACTTATGGCGATGTGTGCAAGTTGCTCCGCAGTCGGATCCGGGTTGATAGCGCAGTCCCCATAAACCAGAACACGGTCCGGAAGGCACATGAAGAACACGCTGGAGACAATCAAGCAACCCGGTTTTGTCCTAATGAACTCCAGGGCAGGACGAATGGTGTGCTGTGTCGTGTGGACCGCCCCCGAAACCATCCCATCGACGATCCCGCGGTGGACCATCATGGTCCCGAAGTAGCTCACATCAGCCATAGCGTCGAGCGCCATCTGTATGGAAATCCCCTTGTGTTTGCGGATTTCGAAATAAGTCTGTCCGAAATCCTCTCGGAGTCCTGATGCGGCAGGATCGATGATTTTCACGTCACCAAGAGATAGCCCCAGGGAAGCGATCTTTTCCTGAACCTCTCGAATATTTCCGAGCAGCGTGATATCGACAATATCCCGCAGGCCCACAATTTCCGCCGCCCTGAGGATTCTTTCCTCAGTGCCTTCGGGAAGAACGATGTGCTGACGCGTCGAACGGGCTCTGCTCAGGAGATCGTGTTGAAACATGAGCGGTGTCACTCGGGAGGAACGCATGATGGCCATACGCCGCTCCAGCCGGTCCACGTCAATATTTGACTCGAAAACCCCAAGGGCTCCGGCAATCTTCCTTTTGTTATCCGAGGTTATTTCGGCGCGGATGGAATTCACCATTGTGGCCGTTGCAAAGGTGTCGGTCCTCACACAGAGGATGGGCACAGGTGAACGTTTCAGGCCTTCCAAAAGACGCTGTACCTGAGGCACCGGCTTGAAGCCGCCTGTGAGAATGATGCCTGCAACCCCAGGATAGGAGGTGGCTACATCAGCAATGAGGGTCCCGATCAAGATGTCCGCGCGGTCACCGGGCGTGATAACCAGGCTACCTTCTTCCAAATGGTCGAGAAAGTGGGGCAGCTCCATCGCTGCCACCTTGTAATGATCCACCTCGCGGTCAAGGCGGTGGGGATCTCCGTGCAGCATCTCCGCCCCGAGAGATTTCTCTATTTCGGCAACTGTAGGTTTGTCGAGGAGAGGGTAATCCGGCATGACGAACACAGGAATCCCATCTGGCGCACGCTTCTGCAATTGAGCCGCAACTTCCATCACATCACCCGATGCGACCCTGTTGACGATAACCGAAAGGATGTCACATTTCTTTGCTTCCAACAGCTCCGTCAGCCCCATCACTTCATCGACGATCTCCCGGACGTTCCTTCCCTGTCCTGCGATAACAGGCACAAGGGACGTACCAAGGTTCCGTGCGACTTGGATATTGAACTCAAACTCCAGCGCAGTTTGCATAGCTTTGTAATCGGTGCCCGTGCACACTACAAAGTCGCATTCATGCTCCA
>CAYZET010000632.1:0-2012 GCA_964477215.1 uncultured Syntrophaceae bacterium
TTCGGAAACGGCCTATGCTGGCACGCATTGAGTATGCGTGGCATTCCTTGCAGTTGAAAGCCAATGAGCTTTCGGTTGACATGTTGCGGTAATTCAGGTCGAGATTTTCCATCAGTGGCTGCGGAGGTCCTGGCTTATCACCAACACGGGGCCGGAGCGCGGTCGTTGCTTTCACTTTGTCGTTAATGACTCGGTTTGCTAATCAGGTTCCGACCTGTTTTGGGTGCGCTCGACTATATTACCTCGGCCGAAACACCAATTTACTTGCAGCCGGAGAGCGCTCTAACCGAAGCATCCGAAATACAAACCCCTCGATTTCCTTCTTCGTGCAGGAGGCGAGGGAAATCGAGGGCTTGTCATCTCTCTGTGAGTCTGGTCACACCACTGGTTTCGATGAGCAGGGTCAGACGTCGATCATACCTCTACGCGGCCGGGCCGGGACAAATTTGTCGACGACCGCAGTGGGTGCAGTGAGCTCCCATCCACACTGAGTCGAAATACTCAGCGAACGGACGGACTTCCTGCTCTCCTTCGACAAAGAAAGCCAGCTCGAAATTGCGATTTTGCTGCCCTTTGGCACCAATTCCGGCACCTGTCAAGTTGGCACTTCCCACGAGCGCCACCTTCCCATCCACGATAAAGATCTTGGCGTGCATCCGTATACAGTGCAGAAACTCGACGCCCGCGCTCAGCGAGCCACGAGAGTCGAGTGCTTCGTACCGCTGCCGAAAGGGTCCCGAAGGTAGCTCAGCATGAATGATGCGGAATGCCACTCCTCGGTTGACAAGAATAGCAACGAGCTCGACGAAGGAAATGAAGCGGCGCTGAAACCGCAGGCCCGTGCTCTTGATGTTTGCCGTAGCAATCCAGACGTACGTATGGGCCTTGGTGAGGTAGTTCTCCGTGAATTCCTCATATATTTCCCTATCTCGCAAGAGCTTCATTCTTCAGGCTGAATCCTCACTGCTTCCGCCCAGGCTCCCCTTTCTTCAAGATCTCTGTCCAATTCCAGGTCAGGTCTCGCTGCAGCGAGAAGCTCTTCACCCTTGTCTCTTATGATGAGCTTCCAAAGCAAGAGCTTTCCTTCTCGTGCGAGTTTTTTCATGACTGCTTCGACCTGGCGGTGCTCTTCGGAATCCAATTTTCCTGCGGGGTCTAGAAGAATTCCTCGCGTAGAAACCCAGCCGGGACGCTCGATCCGTTCCATAATGAGCTCTTCGATGCTCTTTTCCATTGATTACAACTCCTCCCACGATAAGTCGGCGCCAATTGTCTCACACTGTGTTGCATCTGATAAGGTTGAATTGTCCGGTGAGTCATGCCAATTTCGGGAAGACGAGTACGCCCTCGCGACCCGTCGGTGCGCCTGAAGACGAGTTCAGTGAGATGAATCCCGAGTCAAGATCTTCTTGACACCTCATTCTCATAGTATTATGGTACATACTCTTTGACGTGATACTTTGAAATCTGAGCGGACCGCCCTCCGGTGCGGTTGCAGCCCCTTACATCTCGACCACAATGAGTTGATACCAAGGTTCTTAGCAACTCGTCACCAGTTGCGGATGTAGCGTTGCGATTGGGGCGTGGGAAGCTGGACCTTCGAAGTCTATACCAGTGAGAAGAGGAATCATGGCCCAACCAACTTTCCCCAAAGGCGGGATTCATCCCGCAGAACACAAGGAACTGACCGAACATCTGGCGATCGAGGAGATGCCGGCGCCTTCGCTGGTAGTGTTGCCTCTTTCGATGCACTTCGGCGCTATTGCCCAGCCGGTCGTGAAGAAAAAACAGGAAATTCAGGAAGGCGACATCATCGCGACTGTAGAGAAGGCCCTCGGAGCCACAATTCATAGCAGCGTAACTGGAACGGTCAAATCGATCGAGGCAAGACCTCACCCCACGATGGTGCGATGTGACGCCGTTGTGATCGAAACCACCCCAGATGCGCCGCGGCGTACCTACGAGAAAGACGACTGGCGAAAGGTCTCCAGGGAGCAGCTTCTGGCTCGAGT
>CAYZET010000633.1:0-2004 GCA_964477215.1 uncultured Syntrophaceae bacterium
CTTGAGGACTTTTTTGTCGATCTTCCCGGAATCGCCTACCGTGGGCATGGAATCAACGATTTCCAGCCGCTCTGGAAGCTTATACATGGCCACTTTCTTTGACTTCAGGAATGAGACCATCTCCTCGAAGGTGAAGGTCTCACCTGATTTGGGGACAACGTACGCGCAACACCGCTCCACATATTCCGGATCGGGCATGGCCACGATCGCTATCGCGGCAACCTTCGGGTGCTCGTTCAGAAGACCCTCGATTTCCGCGGGATAAATGTTCTGGCCACCTCGGATGATGACGTCCTTCTGGCGACCCATGATCCATATTCTGCCCTCCTCGAGCGCCACGATGTCGCCTGTAGTAGTCCAGTTATTGTCATCGAACACATCCTTGGTTGCAATTTCATCCCGCCAGTAGCCTGCTGGCGAGTGCGGCCCTCTCAAGTACAGTATTCCCGGCTGGCCGTCACCCACCTCGTTGCCTGCCTCGTCGACGAGCCTGATCTTGTTACCCCGCAAGGGTTTCCCCACTGTGCGCCGCCTTACGTCGCCCGGGTCATCGATGGAGCAGCCTGAAACGGATCCCACATCTTGGGTCCCGAGATCGGACGTAATGCGACCACCGAGTCGTTCCTCGGCTTCCATTGCCACCTTGGGCGGGAGATATCCGCCTGCCGAACGGATGAATCGCAAGGAAGACAGGTCGTATTTGGAGAGATCCTGTTCAAGCATGCGAATGATGTGGGTGGGTACCACTCCGATTGCAGTGCACTTCTCCTTCTCGATCATCTCTAATGCGCCTTCAGGGGTAAACTCTTCCAGCAGCACGATTTTGGCACCCACGAGGGGAGCGGCAAAGTAGGTGAGCGTCCCGGCAGCTCCGCCGGCAAAGGGAGCCACTGCCATGGTGGTATCCTCCCCGGTGAGCTTCCAGATTTCCACCCGACATTTCGAGGTCATTACGCGTGGTGCGAGGGGCCACTCCACAATCTTGGGAACGCCCGTTGTCCCGCTGGTACTTGTCAACGCTCCCACATCATTGGTGGAGTGGAACCGTCTCTGTTCCAGGATCCCGGGATCGACCTTTTGTTCCCATGCCTCCCTCGCGATCTGCATAAGCGAATAGGTATTCTCCGGGTACGGGCCGGGAATCGTCTCATCGAGAAGAAAGGTGTACTTGAGAGAAGGGAACTCCTTCTTGAGCTCTTCCACCATCTCCAGGTAATTGAATTTCCGGTAGATGCCCGGAATGATGATCGCTCTGGGATCGATCTTCTGAATGATGTGGGTGAGCTCCTTGTGGCGCAGGTACGGCATGACAGTAATGTTGATGAGTCCTGCACGCTCGCAGGCAATCCTGGCCAGGAATCCGTACGCGCAGTTGGGAGACTGCAAGATGGTGCGATCGTCGCGCTCGAGTCCCAGATCCGCCCACGCCAGAGCGAAACGGTCCATCAACTGTCCGGCTTGTCCCCACGTTATTCGCATGGTGGAATCTACCAGCGCTTCCTTATCAGGCCGCTCCTTCGCGTTTTTCAGCCAGAAGTCCGTGAACGTCTCGTCCGTCCAGTACCCTGCCTCCCGGAACTCATTGATAATTCTGTCCGTATACCGAATAGGTTTCATCGTATCTCCACCTCGACATGTTTGTTGCCGTCTCGGGAGTGCGTCCGAAGGTCCCGGGAACCTGCGAGCTCAACCGGCTCGCCGCGACCTTGCCGGAACGTGGAATAGGAGAGCGGTGCCGTTTCCCGCCTGCAGAACCTCGGAGCAAGGTCGGGAAAGGCACCGGACGCGGCCCCGAGCGGTTTACAGGTTGTGTTTCCCTATTGGCGTGATTCCTCTCTCTGCAAGCCCGTACTCGGCCCACCGAGAAATAACCTTTTGCTTCATGGTCGGATCAAGGAAGATTTCCTGCGGCTTCCTCTCCCACTCGTACGGAGTACATGCATCGAGAATAATTCTCGAGACGATGTCCCGCTGGCCGATGGGAAGGGCGGGGTCTAGCGGCGT
>CAYZET010000634.1:0-1968 GCA_964477215.1 uncultured Syntrophaceae bacterium
GAGCCTGTTTCAATGGAGGGCAGGTTTGAAACCAATACGCGACCACATTTCTGAAAAGATGTACTAAGGATGCGCGGGGTCCATGCCTCTGCACAGAGCCAGAGCGTTCTCCCCGAGCACCGCTGTGTTGTAACCCCCTTCGAGCACGGCGAAATAGCGTCCGCGACACTTCGTCCGGGCGTGCTCTCTCACATTGCGGCCTATGGTGAAGTAGTCTTCCGTGGTGAGAGTGCCTCCCCAGTCTTCCTGGTGCCGGTCGAATCCCGCGCTGATCGCCACCATGTCATATTCGTTCCCGCTCAGTGCACGGTCCACGTTATCCAGGAATGCTCGACGATTGTTATCCTGAATGTTTGCCACCACCACGTTTCTGCTGCTGGAGAAGAAGTTGTCGGTTCCGTCGCCGAAATGCAGATCGATATCGAGAATGAGGGCCTGCGATATTGTCCGGTTTTGAATGAGCTTCTGGATGGCAATTGCTACATTATTGAAGAAGCAAAATCCCCAGTGGCTCGCGGGGCTGGCGTGGTGGCCAGGGGGGCGGATAGCAGCAAATGTCGGTTCACCTCGCGATGCCATCTCCGCTGTAAGGATGGCTCCGCCCGCAGCCATCATGGCGGCCGGGTAGAGCACAGCGTCTCGCTTGACCGACTGCAGGATCGACGGAGTGTGAACAAGGAGAATGTCATCCTCCGTTGCAGGGTTCGGGGCAATGATAGGATAGTGAGCCTCCAAGACCCGTACGATCGAAGAGACTCGCTGGGGGGTCTCGCACGAGGCAGTGGGATAATCGTTCAAGTAGATGTTATGGTAAATGACTTTGAACTGCTTCTCAGCCATGGCCATATGCTCCTTTCGGATCGAGAGGGAAACTTTCGGAAAGACCGGCCATGCAGGGCCGCATTTCACCTTGTCTCTGGTATAGTATACCACCGGCTGGCCTTTCTGATAGGCCCCCAGAAGGGGACTTTCTTCCATTGTTCCGACTCCCCGGAACCGGGAAGTCGCTCTGTGAGCACGAGGGGGTTAATCATGAGCTCAGTTCCGTTATCTACGTATCGCATACAGTTTCATGCGGAATTCACTTTTTCCCATTGCATGGCAATTCTCGACTATCTGACCGATCTCGGCATCTCACACATATACGCGTCACCGATCTTCAGGGCACGGCCCGGAAGTACCCACGGGTACGACATCTGCTCCCATGCGGAAATCAATCCGGAGCTCGGCGGAGAAGAGCAGTTGGAGCAGCTTACAGAGGCCAGGCGCGAACGATGCCTCGGATGGATTCAGGACATTGTCCCGAATCATATGGCAGTATCCGGGGACAACAGGATGCTTGTTGACGTGTTTGAAAACGGACCTGCTTCCAAGTACTTTTCCTATTTCGATATTGACTGGAATCACCCTGACGAAGGAATGCGAGGGAGAATGCTCGCACCGTTTCTCGGGAAATTCTTCGGGGAGACCCTTCAGGACGGGGAAATACAGCTCGGGTACGATCTCGACGGCTTCTTCGTCAAGTACTACGATCTCAGATTGCCAGTCAGACTGGATTCCTACATTTTCATTCTGACCCAAGGCTTGCGAGGGCTTCGAGACAAATTGGGCAGGGAGCATCCCGATTTCATCAAGCTCCAGGGTGTGCTGTACAATATCAAGACTCTGGGCGGCACTGAGACCGAAGAGGAACGGTACGCTCAAATCTCGTTCATCAAGCGCATGCTTTTCGATCTCTATCGATCCAATAGCGCGATAGCGGATCATGTGGATACCACCATCGCGCGATTCAACACAGAGGCCAGTCCCTCAGGCGGGAGCGATCTTCTGGCAGAGCTTCTTGCAGAGCAATTTTACAGGCTTTCCTATTGGAAGGTCGCTTCGGATGAGATCAATTACCGGAGATTCTTTAGCATCAACGATCTCATATCCTTACGAGTCGAGGAAGAAGAGGTCTTCGACCACGTC
>CAYZET010000635.1:0-1944 GCA_964477215.1 uncultured Syntrophaceae bacterium
CGCGCGTGCCTTGGGAGCACGAGGTCGCCGGTTCAAATCCGGCCACCCCGACCAGAAGGCCATGACCGCAGACTATCGGGCGTCTTTCTGCCCGGTGGTCGTTCCGTTTTTCCTGCGAGCGTTCGCTGCAATCCCCATCGCAAGATTTGAAGCCGAACAGGAGGTCGACACTATGGGTCGCACTCACCGCATATTCGTAAGCCTGTACGCCGTCTTCTGTGTCTTATTCCTGCTGCCCATGCTTGCTCCGGCAGTTTCCGAACAGCCGTCTCTCAAGCTAACCATTCTCTACATGAACGATCTTCATGCCCATTACCTGCCATATAAGCTCAAGGGGCAACCGGAACCAATAGGTGGTTTTGCCAAAGCTCAAACGGTCTTGGAAGAAAACCGCGAACGCAGCGCAGCAGAAGGGCGAGAAGCTCTTACGCTCATGGCAGGAGATCTTTTGATGGGGACTCCCTTCTCCACTGCTTTCAGAGGCGAGCTGGGAGTAGTCCTCATGAACGCCATGAAATTCGACGCGATGGTAGTGGGAAACCATGAATTTGACTACGGACTGAGCAACTTGATGGAGAATCTCAAGCCTCGCATGAAGTTTCCTCTCCTCAGCGCCAACGTCAAGACCGCGGACGGTCGCTATCTCTTCGAGCGGTTTGTAACGAGGGACTCAAAGCACGGCACGCGAATAGTTATCTTCGGATTGACAACGAGCTCTACTCCCACCATGACACTTGCCCAAAATGTGGAGGGATTAGTATTCTCGAAGCCCATAGCCACTGGTCGGGAGTTGCTCCGAGAATTTAAGGACGAGGACCTCGTAATCGCCTTGACTCATCTGGGAGTGACCCTTGATAGAAAGCTTGCAGAAGCGTGTCCCGTGATCGATGTCATCATAGGGGGTCATTCTCATACAATTATCGAGACCCCTGAAAAGGTGGGAAATACCCTTATATGCCAGGCCGGCGCGTATGCAGAATACGTGGGGAGGCTGGATCTGGAGGCAATTAACGGGAAGGTGGTCGATTCGCGTGGTGAGCTGCTCCACCTCGGACCGGACGTGAAACAGGACGAGAAGATCGCTTCCGTGATCCAGGAATACCGTGACAGAATGGAAGCTACCTACGGCGAGGCGATCGCGAAGTCGGAGATTTTTCTCGAAGGTGGTCGGAGGAGCGTCCGATCGGATAAGGAGACGAATCTGGGCAAGCTCATCGCGTGGATAATGGCCAGAAATGTGGACGCACAGGTGGGACTGATGAACGGAGGCGGTATCCGAGCAAGCTTGCCGGAAGGAACTATCACTGTCGGTGACGTGTACACGACTCTTCCGTTTCACGACAATGTGATCAAAATCACTGTCCTCGGCAAGGATCTGCAAAAGGTCCTTCAGAGGAGTCGAGATCTGGAACCAGGGAGCGGAGGAAAGCTGCATACCAGCGGAATCACATTCACGGTGCAGCGAGGCAAAGTGCGAATCCTCGAAGTTCGGGGCAGCCGGTTTCAACCTGACAAGGAGTATACCGTTGCAATAAGCAACTTTCTGGCCACAGGAGGGGACGGATACACCATCTTCCGCGACAAGGGGAAAAGCATTACCGATAGCGGAACAGTGGTGTCCGACCTATTCATCGATTTTCTCCGGAAGCATCCGGTCGTAACACAAAAGATGATCGACGATCTCTAAGGCAACGGCTTTGCAATGAATGCCGAAGATATCAATACCGCGTGCAATGGACGGGGCAGTTCGGAGGGACGGGCTGCGAATGGCGCCTGCCGCGGGATGGAACGGATTCGTTGGGATGCGAGCTGCCGATCGTATGATTTCGTATGGCCGGCGTCTCGCCGGTATTCTTGCCTCAAACTTCCCTTCAAGAGAGAGCGGGTTTGAAGAAACTGTCTCAAGACTCGGGAAACAGCAGAAAAAGTGGTACGGTGAGGGAG
>CAYZET010000636.1:0-1927 GCA_964477215.1 uncultured Syntrophaceae bacterium
TCCTCAAAAAACCTTGACCGATGTCCCCAGGACGTTCAGGACCAATGTGCTTCCAAAGATGCTCCTGTTGTCGTTCATGATCGGGACAATACCGCTGTGTATCGTGACCTTCATCACGCTCGACCAGATCGGATTGATCCAGAGTGATCCGAAGCGTGTCAGCGTCTTCGCGTCCCAGATGCCTCATGTACTAATATTCATTTTTGCTCTAGCGTTTGCTGCCTTGGCTATCATGTCCTTTCTTATTTCCCGGAGTGTTTCGGAGCCGCTCCAGCGGATGGGAGAGGCCATGAAAGAGATCCGCGAAGGAAAATTGAACGTCAGTATCCCCGTGGTCTCAAATGATGAGATAGGCGTCATGGCTTCCGGATTTAACAGAATGGCCGAAGGACTCAGGGAACGGGATTTCATCAGAGAGACCTTCGGGAGTTACGTCAGTCAGGAGGTTGCTGCTGAAATCCTTACGTCTAACACCGGTCTGAAGCTTGCTGGAGAGTTGCGGGATATCAGCATCCTCGTCTCCGATCTGAGGGGATTCACCCGGCTGACCGCAACGATGGAGCCCCAGCTCGTTCTCAAAATTATCAATGCATACCTGGAGGCGATGACGGAAGTGATTGTCAGGCACGATGGAACTATTGACGAAATCATGGGCGATGGACTGCTCGTTTTTTTCGGGGCTCCGCGGCGGTTACCAGACCATGCTCGGCGGGCCGTGGAATGTGCCTTGGCCATGCAGTCAGCCTTACTGCTGTTGAATAAGGAGTATGAAAAGAAGAGCTTGCCGCCACTTGAAATGGGGATCGGTATCAACTGCGGTGAACTCGTGGTCGGTAGCATCGGTTCCGAAAAACGCCGCAAGTATGGGGCAATGGGAAGCCCGATTAATGTGGCTTACCGGGTCGAGGCTCAGACCGGCGGCGGGCAGATCCTTGTTACGCCGGAGATCCACGAGCGTCTCGGTCAATGGCTCATCGTCCAGTCTCACAGGGAAGTGAGATTGAAAGGCATCGAAGACCCCTTGATCCTCTACCAGGTTGTGGGAATCAAACCGGACTTTCCGCCAGGTCGCTAAACAAAGTGGGTTTATGTGTGTGATATTAGTTGGTTACGATGATTTCTCGTGACCCCCTGACGTGGATGCTATCTTTTCTAGGGACAGTATCCCAAAGATCTTCTCTTGGAGCTTCGATCTGTCGGAGATGATCTTGAAGAGCCTCCCGGAAGGGGTTACCCAGAGCCCCAATGAGATAGTGGAGAGCTCGTCCTTAATGATCTCCAGGCTCAGCACGATTCCTTGCTCTTTGAGCCTGAGCTGGAGAAGCTTGAGAAGGAGAAAACCCTGGATGCAGATGAATGCATGCACCGCGATCTTCTGATCCGTCCAGTGGCGTACGGGCCGGAAGGGTACCGTCATGGGGTCGTTCATCTCTCCAAAGAGCTGCTCGACTTCGTTACGATCCGTGTACGCTTGAACCACCTCGACTGCGCTTAGATCGGTACGATCCGTGAAGACCGGGCTCTTTCCAAAGCGCTTCTTGTACGTGGTCACAGCCTTTTGGTCCAGTCCCACCTTGAGATTGGCGCCCGATCCTTGGGCTTTGAACAGGTAAGCAGGGAGCTTGGGACTGACCACGTCACGGATCTTGGCCTCGGGATCTTTGACCTTTGCCCATCGGATTTGGTTGA
Source organism: uncultured Syntrophaceae bacterium (assembly GCA_964477215.1). Taxonomy (GTDB): domain Bacteria; phylum Desulfobacterota; class Desulfomonilia; order Desulfomonilales; family Desulfomonilaceae; genus JBFMDN01. The sequence goes on from CAYZET010000636.1 coordinate 1,690, forward strand.
GCTCTGCCAACGCTCTACCGACATTCCTTTGAAGCCCTGGGCGCTCTAAGGAATTGACCCTTTTGTGCTCTCATTAATTGACCCGGTTAGTGTGCGGGTGAATGCGGGTTCATTTTGATTTGGATGTTTGTTTCTTGGCAGGGTTCTTTTCGGTATCTTGGGCTTCGGTTTGACCAGGAGCTTGGAGGGATGGGCCGGATATTCGGATGGTGGTACAGTGGTGGTTGAGGCGGTCCAG
>CAYZET010000637.1:0-1903 GCA_964477215.1 uncultured Syntrophaceae bacterium
TAAGAAGCATATGTTAAGTACCAAGACGGGTGTTTATTCTTGAGCGCGGAGGAGCTGGGACACTTCCATAGCACCAAATTGAAGGGCGACTCCACCGCCACCGATTGGCAGGACGGTCGCGGAAGCAGATTTGCACCCCAGTACGTCAACCACGTTCGATATGCTGTGGAAGGCGGCGCATATTTCGGGCCTGCGAGGCTGAGTATACTCTATGCGCACCTGCCTGGACCGGACCGCCGACAGGGCGTGCTTCTAAGAGATCAACCCTACTGGAACTCCCGCTCAGGGATGGCGGTTTTCTTACCGTATACGTATCTGATCGGCTTTAGCTACGGATCGGGCCTCGGAGATGGAAGCAACATATTGGGATTGACCGAAAACTGGGGTGGAGGCTTCGACCAAAATAGAGACGGAGTCATCAATGCTGCCAACGTTATCGGAGTCCGGTTCGTTTACGCTGTGGCAGCAAACTTAAATGTGTATGCAACTTTTCTGCGGGCGGAGCGGGACGGACACGGCTACGGATGGGGTTTCATCGAGCCGGGTGGAGATGGGGTGCCAATACAGTTTAACGATGATGGCCGTCGGACTCGCAGGTGGAACGCCCTCGGAGGCTCTGTACCGAATGTCAACACCCGAAATAGTCGAGCCGTTCAAATTCCCAACATATCGGACACAGACTTGGGTTGGGAGGTGACAACGGGATTCGATTGGAAACTGCTGGAGAATTATGCAGTCCATTTGCGGGGTGCTTATTGGCAACCGGGCAAGTGGTTCAATTACGCGTGCGCCGACAAATGCCTCCCCGCAAGCGCTCTCACGTCATACCCCTGGGGAGTCTACCCCGATCGGACGATTGACCCTATCTCGTCGGTCACTGTTACGCTCATTGCAGACTTCTGACCTTAACCAAGAGCCTTCGGAGGTACTCGAGCCTATCTTCAATGTGCTCTACTACACCAGCGGGTATGCCTTGCGTAATCCTCGACAACATTGAAAGCGTGAAGATAACACACTTCACTCAGCCAGGATCTCGTTCGGAAATGCCCCGAAAGAGAATCTGGGATCGCATCTATAGGAAGCTCTTCGTGCCGCCCCAGAGCGCGCGAAGAAACCACATCATCTCCCCATGCGGGTCTGTCCCCATGCGGGTCACGAGGAGTCAAAAAATGCTCAGATCGGCAATCATCCTTCTTGCAGCTTGCATTTTCTCGTTCTATCACGGAAACGCTGCGCAAGCTGACAACTGCGCGCAGTGCCACATCGAAAACCACGTCACCATCAAGATTCCCTCTGCCCCTCCCATAAGATTGACTACCAGTGGGCAAGAACGTGCTATCACCCTTACGGACGCTTTCCAGTTCCATGGGCACGAATGTCCGGGAACAACGACTGCTTATCTGGCAGTACAATACGGCATCAATCTCCTTTACGGTACCAGTGTGCCCCGGCAAGAGGACCTGATCGTACTGTGCCCCCACCCTGCTCGCGGAGTGGTAGATCTAATTGACTGTGTGATGAAGGGGGAGAAAGAAGCGGATCGGACATGGCCTACCGATGGAATGAAAATGAGCCGCGAAAACTTTGCGTTTACTGTCATACGCAAGTCTAAGTGTCTCGCTGTGGACGTCAGATTGAACCCGGAGTTGTGGCCCGTCGATTTTTTCAAACTCAAGCGTAAACAGAAGGAAAAGACCCTGACGGCGGAAGAATGGGATAGGCTGCATACGTATATGAAGACCATAATCATGGAGTTTCCGACCAAGCCCGCCCAAGAATTGTTCGGCGCTCCCGTACCCTATAAGACTCTGATATGGGGGACAATAGAGCCTTCCGAGATCGATCGCAACATTCGCCAAATGAGACGAGCAAAGAAGACTCGTGACGTGTCGCCAAAGCCATG
>CAYZET010000638.1:0-1892 GCA_964477215.1 uncultured Syntrophaceae bacterium
GAGGTTGAAGACCATCTCATGGGGTTCCTCGTTTCGGAGAAGGCCAAGACTCTTCGTGAAGCGTTGGGAAGAAAAGTGCGTGATGTCTCGGAAAATGTGGTGATGAGACTCAGGCTCAGTGTGCGATCCCTTCAGATGCCTCTCGCGGATCTTGAAGAGCGGCTGAAAGTATTCGAGACACAGTTGCAGAATGCTGAACGCCAGCGAATAGCTGCGCAGGACTTATTGGCAGGAGACCGGAAACGGGCTCTGGAATTGCTGGAGGAACGGGCAGAGGCACTCCGCAAGACTTCTGCGAAGCATCTTGAGGAGGTTGTTGATGCCTCGTTTTCGGTGATGCAGAACGGCGAGGTATGCGAGGCTGACATATTGGATGCTCTGGCCGAAGAGGTCACATCGTTCTTTCAGTCTTCTGCAAATGAGGCTTCCGGCAGTTTCGGTTTGCATGTAACGGAGACGTTGCGGCCGCACCAGCAGCGTGCGGACGAATTGATTGAGTTGATTCGACGCGCGGCAACAGAGCTTTTTGACATTCCCTATCATGCTCCTGAAAGTTCCGAAGCCTTTGAGATGAAACGCAGGCCTCATTGGGTGCTCCGAAAGCGAGTGCCGACTCTGCCCATAGTGGTCCCGGAGGAAGCCCTTGACAAGCTGCTTCCTGCCGGTCTCAGGATCGGCAGGCTGAAGAAGCGTCTCTCCAGGCAAATTGATACATTGGTGCGTCACAATGTGGAGAATCTCCGCTGGGCTACGCTTCAAAACCTCAATGATGCATTCCGACGCTTTGGGTTGACTCTGGACCAGCGGTTTGAAGAAACCATTGCAGCCACCCACGGAGCCATACGGGCAGCCTATATCAAACGGAAAGAACATGAAGAAGCTATCGCAGACACCGTGGCACGGCTCGAGGCCGCTGCCGCAACTTTGACTAAGATATGCGAAGAAATTCAGACGCAGGCGGAATAATGGTCCGTTTTTATTGCCCAAAATGTTGGATCAACTTTGCTGAAAACCTGGACCTTTGCCCGCAGTGTGGTCTCGATATTCGACAGTTCTGGGCGTCGAAGGACTATGTCGAGAAACTCATTCTCGCTCTGAACCATCCGGAAAAGACTACACCGATCCGGACAGCCTGGATTCTTGGAAAATTGCGGGAACCGAGAGCAGCAAAGGCCCTGAACGAGTTGATCGAGAAGACTGACGACGTGTACCTTGTGGTCGCGGCGGTCAAGGCTCTAGGGGAAATCGGCACACTCGAAGCTATTGCGTCACTGGAAGCTCTTCGCCAGCATCCTGCCAAGATGGTCAGGGAAGCATGTCGAAAGATTCTTGAGCAGATCTCGGCGGAACACGTCGACAAAGAAGGCGCATGAGTGGTCGCATGAGTATTCACGTTGCCGCCTTGTCGAGTTATTCCCATGAGCTTCGGCTCAGTCCGGGGGAAATCCATTTTCTCTGGTGGTTCATTCAAGGGAGCATCATGAACCCTTCCACCCGGGAACGACTGCGAAAGGCGTGGGGGATGTGCGAGCGACACGCGTGGGGCTGGATGATTGTGGAGGCAGCTTTCCGCGGTGGATTCATGCATGGCCCTGCCGTGCTGTACGAAGATGTCATGGAATTGGCCCTGGAAGCCCTCCAGATGCGCGGCCCTCTGCAATTTGGTCGACTTAGAAGAAGGCTTCGACAAAAGAGCTTGTGTCTCATGTGCGAAGAAGGATACGGCCCGAATACTCCGGGATTCGTTCGGCCTAACATAGTCGAACAAGGCCGTGACCTGACGCAATTCCGATTGCTTGCACGACGCACATATCCCTATTGGAAAGACGCGGTCTGCGGGAGGTGCGCGGGGGACGATTCGCCAACCAGATGTCGACGCCATCTCATCGAAG
>CAYZET010000639.1:0-1891 GCA_964477215.1 uncultured Syntrophaceae bacterium
AGGCCGGAGGTTTGCCCTAGGCCGAAGTAGGAGGCATACCGGGCAATTCGGTCCGCACCGAGTCGCAATCCGAGGTTGTAAAAATAGATGTCGCACGACTCCACGATACCGCGGTGCAGATCGACTTTTCCATGGCCATGCTCGTTCCAGCACCGAAACGTTTTCCCTCCGAGCTCCATTTCTCCTTTGCACACGATCTTTTCTTGCGGTGTCACCACCTTTTCTGCCAATGCTGCTGCCGCAGTCACTATCTTGAATGTGCTGCCTGGGGGGTATAGTCCCCGTATGGCCCGGTTCTCCAGGGGATGCGTGGGGTCGCTGTTAAGCTCTTTCCACTCTCGAGAGCTTATGGATGGAGAGAACAGAGACAGGTCGAACCCGGGCTTGCTCACGAGTGCAAGCACGCGACCCGTGTCCGGATCCACGGCAACAATCGATCCAGCCCTGTGGATAAAGAGCTGTTCTAAGAACTTTTGAAACGAGGCGTCTACCGTCAGCATCAAATCCGAGCCGGGCACAGGAGATCTGCTCGAGAGCTTCGTCAGTTGCCGGCCCTTCGCGTCTATCTCGATCTGTTCCCACCCTTCTTCTCCCTTGAGATAGGGCTCGTATTCTTTCTCGATTCCCGACTTGCCCAGCATGTCGCCCGCCCTGTACCCTAGCTTCTCGTTCCTGGCGAGCTCCTTTGCTGACACCTCGCCCAGGGTCCCTATCACGTGGCACAGGGTGTCACGCATGGGATAGTGGCGGCACGGCTTGCTTTCGAGGACTACTCCTTTCATTCCCCACAAGTGCGTCTTGACGAGGGAGAATTCCTCGAGGCTCAGGTTCTTCTTTATGGGAAAATTCATGAACTTGGGAACTGAGGCGCTCCCTTCTATCAGCTTCCGGAACTGCTCCGGCGACAGGCCTAAAGCAGGGCCGCACGCCCGGATCACTTCATAGGGTTGGTCGAGCTCGCCGGGAACGAGCGAACAGGTGAAGCTCGGCATGTTTACCGCCAGAATGCGCCCTGCCGAGTCGAAGATTGTGCCGCGTGACGGTGCGATTCGGACGAACCGAACACGGTTGTTCCACGACATCTCGTCAAAGCTCTTTCCCCGAATCATCTGCAGTTGCCAAAGCCTCGCGACGATGAGACCCATTACCAGGAGGACGACTAAGCCAGCAATCCGGATCTTTGGCCGGAGGGACGTCACGGGGCTTTCTCTCCTGAGAACGTCGGTCATTGCGAAGCTCCGATGATTCTAGAAAAGGCACCGATAGCTCGATCGAGAACGGGAAAGGCTATGAGGCACGCTATGCCGGTGATTATCGACTTGCCGGTCATCCGGAACAGAATGAGGAATCCACCGTCAATGGGACCGGAGAACCATGTGGTGACCAGAATAACGGCTCCTGAGGCCATGGTGGCCATCGAAGCGGCGATCATCCTGACTGAAGGCTGATCAATAGAAAGGGTCGTATTGAGAGCGGCACAGACCACGAATGTGATACAGTAGATCACGACAAAGAGCCCGGCAGGCGAGCCGGAGAACATATCCATGAGCATGCCGCCCCCGAACGCGAACGCCATGCCGATGTCAAGACGTATGCGCAAGCTCGCCCAGATCACGGCGACAAGCATCAAATCCGGCTTGTACGCCATGGGAACAGCGGACCCCACCGGGCTTATCTGAACCAGACATACTGTCAGAGCCAGGGCAACGAGGAAAACAACCTCTCTCACGGTCGGCTCTCCATTCCGGATCTAATGTCAAAGCCCCCCTGTTCTCCCAAGATCACCAGCACCTCCTCGATTTCTGAGAAGTTTACCGCCGTTGTTACCCTGGCCTGGAGAAAGAGCCTTTGGTCGTCCTGGGAGACTGTGTCGATGCGTCCCACCGGCAGA
>CAYZET010000640.1:0-1883 GCA_964477215.1 uncultured Syntrophaceae bacterium
GGCCCGAGGAGTGAACAGACTTGACCAGCACTGCTTACACCGGGCAAGGAGATCGTCCACTCCTCGAACCCACAAAAAGGTGTCCTGTTGGCCAGCAAAGCTCGCGTCGGGTAGATCCTCAGCGGTTGCGGAGGATCGTACGGCCACTGGAATCCCGGGCATCCGAGCCCGCCTTGAGAGCAGGCGATAATGTTCGGCGATCATGTCTTCAAGGGGCTCGGATATGGTCCCGGCCTCGATCCAGGCGCGAATGTCGGCGGACGCGGTGTCTACTTCGTTAACGTCGTTGGCATCGATTCCGCTGATCCTCTCCAGGATTCTCTTGGTCAGTCCATTCTCGTCAAGGAACCGATCGTACGCCTCGGTGGTAACGGCAAAACCCGGAGGAACCGGAATTCGGGCCTTCAGCAACTCTCCCAAGCTCGCGCACTTACCGCCTACTCGGTTTACCATGCTGAGATCGCACTCCTCGAAAGGGAGCACGTACCGGGACATATCCATAGCCATGACTCACCCCTTCTCGGTCTAAGACTCTTCTGAAATGATGTCGATTTCTCCTTTGGCTCCGTCCACTCGAATCTTCTGGCCCGTCTTGAGTCGTGAAGTGGCTGAGCCCGTTCCCACAACCGCAGGAAGCCCGTATTCTCGGCACACGATAGCTGCGTGGCACATGACGCCTCCCACATCGGTAATCGCTGCCTTGATCTTTTGAAAAGCCGGCGCCCAGCTTGGGGATGTGGTGGGAGCCACGAGGATCTCACCATCCTGGAGTTGGTTGATCTCTTGCACAGTCCGGCATACCCGCACCGTGCCCTCCACGAGCCCTGGAGAACCAGGGAATCCGACTATCTTGTCCAAATCTCCTTCTGCCACGGCCTTGAGCCTCGCCCACTGGGCCATGGACTCGGATGTGATGCCCCAGAGCACGATCGTGAACGGCTCGCTGATGGTCTCCGGAATAGTGCCCATTCCGTCCGGTGGGGTCCACTGACGGAATTTCTCCATGACGCCCTTGCGCCAGGCAATTTCTTTGGGCCAAACCAACGGCCCGCGACCGTCACTGCCCGTTGCCCACGCGGTGACGAGATCCCACAGGGCGTCCTTGATCTCTTGGCGGCTCATGTACCAGACGTCCTCGATATCCTCTATGAACTTGTGGTCCTTGAGTATAGCGGCGACTTCGCGAATCTTGTTCCAGAACAGACTGTGAAACCAGTGCTCTACGTAGAAGAGATGATTTTCCACGTAGGGGAAGACGGTCCTCGCTGTGGCAAGCATTCTGTCGAAGGTGGCGCGGTCTTCTTCACTGGTCAAGAGGCTACGATAACCCTCGGTGAGCTTATCACGCTCATCGATGACTTGCTGCGTAGGTCTGTCCACGCTCTCACCCTTTCGCAGCTTCTCGATGTAGATCTTCATGGCGGAGAGGGGGATATCCAGGTCGTCGTTCCAGCACCTGTCATGGTGATACCATCCGGTTCCGGTGGACACGTAGAACCACGGCTCCCTGGCCTTTTCGAACGCTGCCAGCCACTTTTTGCCATTGTCGGATTCTGCCATCCCTTTGAGCACCGCAGCCGAGTCGCCATTCATGGCGATGTCATCCACCCCCAGTTCTATGGAGAGTCTGGCAAGCTTCTTGAGCTCCTCGTCTGGCCGATAGATGATGACGTCTATGCCACCCACCATCTGGGTGATTTTTTGGAGAGGGATATCAGGAAATGCTTTCTGGCAGAAATCCACAAAGAAGACGTACGCAGCGTATCCGAGGTTGAGAAATTCGAAGTGATACTGCCACGCGAGGATGCCAAGATCGATCAGCTTGTCATAGGCTTTCAGGAGATGATAACCCGTGGATGTCCCAATACCGTCAAACACAACCG
>CAYZET010000641.1:0-1825 GCA_964477215.1 uncultured Syntrophaceae bacterium
ACTTTGCGGCATTCTGATTGACGATCATCGGCCAGACGTACTCGAAGAGATTGTACCCGGTCTCTATGTCCATCATGAGGAAGAATGGCCAGAAGAGCGCCAGCTTGAACCGGTCTTCTACAGTAGGCGTGGTGTCAAATGACTTGTCGTACAGATGGATGCCTCCACCCATGAACACGACTGCACGCCTGTGATTGGGTGCGTCAAATCGCACTAACGTAGCTGGGTCCCCTCCGTTCGTCATGTCCAGGGGACTGGGATCTCCCACATAGAATTTGACCAGGCCTGCACCGCTCTCGTCGTTGTCATTGGTGACCGGGAGCTTGATTCTGCCCAGGTACGGCTGAGACCAGCTCATGGGAAGCATCTTGATGGAGTCGTACGGGTTCCTGAAAGGCACAAACGCTTTGTATCCGGATGGAACGGATGCTTGGGAACAGTTTGTAACGCAGTTACCCTCGCACGTGCTGATGCACGTTTGTTTGGCATTGTCACATGCTGTCCTGCATGTTGTTCGTCTGGATCCTGTGTACGTGGCGTCGCATACCGCGCGGCACGCGACGCGCTCCGCTTCGCAGTCATCCGCGCACTTATTTCTGCACTCGTTGATGCAGTCCTCAGAACTTGTCGAGCCCACGGCTTCCACGACCACCCGGTTCTTGAGGACGGAGTATTCCCAGAGCACTCGAGGGCTTCTGGGCTCCGTGACATCGATCGCGAAATACACGTCCCCGCCTCCCCGCTCGCCACCGACAATCACGGAGCGCCAGCACCTGCCTTGGGAGTCTGCGTATTCGCCGCAAGGATTGGTGCCCGTCGGATTCCCCGAGGAATCGCGGCGCCGAGGATCTATATACACCTCCCAGGACCGGGGAGCCAGGTCAACCATGGTCCGGTGATCGCATCCCCCCTGGCCGTACGTGGCGTCCGCCAACTCTTTGAGCTCGGAAAGCAGGTTACTGGGGACGTAAGCCCAGAGCTCCTTTCCGATTTCGGAGTCTTCCGCAGGGTTGTAGATCCACTTGTCGTTTGTGCTGTCATACTTGCCCAACATGATCGCGTGGAGCATCCCGTCGTTCGAGCCGACATATACAACTTTCGGCCTCGGCCGCTCGTTTGCCGCGTCTTCTTCGATCAGTCGGTTCCGGTGCTCATAGTATTGCGTGATGTTCGGATCACGTTTGGAAACCTCTCCCAGCCCCGGGGGACCAAGGATCACGGGAGTCGAGAAAACGATGTCTCCAAGGAGCCAGCCGTCTCGGTCGCGCAATCCTGTCACGCTTCCGCCCAGCAGCCACGTCAGAAGATTTGTAGCTTGCGTGTCAGTCGAGCATCCGAGCTTCACTTTTCCCAGAGCAGCGAGTCCGTCGCTCACATTATCGAACTCAATTTGGTCCTTGGTATCCTGATCGAACGTAATGAGCTTCCAGCCCGTGTTCTTCGAATAGTTGCTCAGAATGTACCCTGCGTCGAAACAGTTCTTGTCAAGGGACGAACACGGGGAGTCCGTGCCGGGCATGTCCGCGCACAGCATTCCTTCGTTGCAGGAAAGCTCGAAACTGTAGATTTCCTCGTTGTTGTACTTCAGGGGCCAAAACGCCTCGAGATGGCCCCTCCACAGGTAGGTGTTGATCTTGTCAGGATCTGCGGCCTCGAACACCCCTCGAACAATGATGTCTCCGCTCTGCAACTCCTGGGATACCGTAGCCACTGCACTGGCAGATGCGTGCCTTGTCAACACGTCCGCAAGCACTGCTTCCAGCGCTGCCTGGAGCTCCTTTCCATTGCTGGCCTTGTAGAACGTGTCCGGAATCCCTTTGGATTC
>CAYZET010000642.1:0-390 GCA_964477215.1 uncultured Syntrophaceae bacterium
CCTGCGCTCGGTGGAACGAGCCTTGGAGTATGCCCGAGCGAGAGGGGTAAGATGGGAAGCTATTCTCGTCCTCGACAAGCCTCATCCAAGAGTTGATTACATTGTTCGGAATTGGCAGGAAAAATGGGGCAGCCAATGCCAGATATGCCTTGTCCAGTTTGGCGACCCTGGATTAGCTCGGAATTGTGGCATAGATCTATCTGTTGGGGCCTGCGTCGCGATCCTCGACGGCGACGATATCGTCGGTGAGAACTGGCTTTATGCAGGTCTGACGGCTTGCTCCTCGACGAACGGTGTCATAGCGCACCCGGAATTGAATTACTATTTCCCTTTCGACAGGGTCGTCTTCGCGCACCGAGAGGAAGATGATGTGGGCGTGTTGCTCGAGCA
>CAYZET010000642.1:400-1821 GCA_964477215.1 uncultured Syntrophaceae bacterium
CGGTGGACGTGTGCGATCATTGCCAAGCGCACTGCCTTTGAGGAAATACGATATCGCCCGAATACCGAGGCCTTTGGATATGAGGACTGGCTATGGACTTGTGAGACGGTGGCGAAGGGCTACCAGCATGTGGTAGTACCCCGAACACTCATGGCCGTCCGACAAAAGCGACCATTTGATTCTCAGAACGCTCGAGATCAGAACCAAGGCAGGACAATTAGACCGAACGATCTCTTCCGTACCATACTTTCCACCACTCGCAACAGTGACTCGGCAATCAGCCTCGCGGGCATGCGTACCGACCTCCGATCGTTTGGCTGGAAGTACTTCACGAAGACCATGGCAAAACGAATCCTGGCAAGCCGCTTCGTTGGGCCGTTCAAGCGGAGAATCTCACCGGAGATCGCTCTCAGCATCAAGATGTTCCTGAAGGAGTCCGCAGCCGGCGCGTCTGGAATAGTGAGGTCTTTCAACATCACCTCCGGCCTGCCGAAATGGGCCGAGGAGGAATTCAAGGAATTGGCCCGAATCGAGCCCGAATTGAGCGGGGGCGCTCCCCCACGGTGGCATCGGCCGAATTCCAGGCTTCACCGTTATGTGACGGAACCAATGAAGTTGTTGGTCGAGTCCCACAAAGCGAGAGTCTTCGTGCTGCCCTGGCTCATTGAGGGGGGGGCGGACCTGGAGGCCGTGCACTACATGCACGCAGTGGAAGGCCCACGCTTTCTGATTACAACGGAGAGATCGCCCAACCCGTGGCTCAGATTAATACCGGACCAATGTGTTCATATCGATATTGGAAACAATGACTTGTCGCATCGAGAGAGAATGGTTCTCCTCTCGAGGCTGCTCTTACAGGCGAACCCTGACTTCATCCACACGGTAAATTCTCCTGTGGCGTTCGACGTGTTTACCGAATGGCCCAAGGCGTTCGCGGACATCCGCATGTACGCTACTCTTTTCTGCAACGAAATATCCCCCGAGGGACGGGAATATGGGTATGCAGTGAGCCACTTCCCTCAGCTTCTCGACTTCTTTACCCGTGTTTCAACAGACAACGTCACTTTCAAGAAACAACTCGAGCGAACCTACGGTCTCGACAAAGACATGATCGTCGCTCACCGGATGCCCTTTTCACCTCCGCACTTTCCCATGGTTTGTGTGGATCCCGGGCCAAGCGGTGGCACGGAACGGGAGAACAGCCCATTGCGTCTTCTTTTCGCTGGCCGCTTTTGCAGGCAGAAGAGACCGGATGTCGCGATCCAAGTGGTCAACGAACTGCTGTCTGAAGGAGCAAACGTTACTCTAGACGTTTGGGGGATCCCCTTCGGAGGCGAAACTGTGAGGATCCCGAAGCGGCCAGGAATCCGACTCATGGGGACTTTCAGTGGAATCGCCCAAATACCTTTGGCAGAATATGA
>CAYZET010000643.1:0-1807 GCA_964477215.1 uncultured Syntrophaceae bacterium
GGATCTACGACCGTGAACTGGAATTTCGTCCGTACCCGGAGCATGTCCATTCGAAGGGCATCAAGATGATCGAGGCGCTGGTCCTCGGAAAGCTCTTCCCAGGCCGGTCCGGTGGTGAAGCTGGTGAGATCGGGGGTGGCGTCGGAAAAGACGTTTGCGGCGATCAACTCCTTGACTATCGAAGCGAGGTTCTCCGGGACGGCAGCCCGCTGACCTGTCGCCGTTTCTCCTCGCAGCACTTCTCGACCTGCGGGCTTGCTTTGGGCTGTTGTCTGTGATCGCTTGTCCGCAGTGGCCAGCGTCATGGGAATGATGATCTCTACAAAGACGTATATAAGGGCGATGGCAAAGGGCAACGCTACGATCGATCCCAGGACCTTGGGAGGAATTCGGTCGATGAGTCGTTTTTTCGGCTCGACGTTCTCCCATCGCTCTTCGCCGGGAAGCATGTGGCCGCACTCCGCACACAGCAGCATCTTAGACGTGATGGCTGCACCACACTGGGGGCATTTCGAGGATTCCTCGCGTCGCAGTTCCGTGCGTTGCTTATCCCGATCATGCTCCCTGAATGGCTTTTCCGGATGGCTCATTGTTCCCGTCGGACTTGCTGAAGCGAGAGGTTCAAACGCGACAGTCTCCGGATAAGGCGCGGGTCGGATCTCACCAGAATGCAACATGTCACGCTCACGGAGCTTCTGGAGAAGCTTTTCCAGGGTCTGCGGCGTGAGTTTGTAATCGGCCATCAACTCCTGGTCGGATTTTCCAGCCCTGTAGTCCTCCAGGAAGCGACTTGCGTTGATCTTGTGACTGGCTTTGCCCATCAGGAGGTTTCATCTCCAGAAATACGCGTTGCCGTGAATGCGCAACCCGAGTCTCGCCTGAGAGTACTTTATCGGAATATATCAACTTCCCTGGGGAAAAAGCTAGAACTATCAGCTCCTCTTCTTCGCAGGAATGTGCGGCACTCGCCGCGCTCGTTTCTGGAGCAGCGGACGTCGACAGGCTTTTTCTCGAGAACCAGGGGATTTCTTTCGACAGCCTCAATGAGAGCGTACTCAACCTCCCACTGGGGTCAGCTCCCATTCCAATCCCCAGAGTCTCACCGAGCCGTTTACACCGGAACTGGCGACCAGGGCCATGTTTGGGAAAAAATGCACACAGCGTATCGGCCTGGAATGGCCCTCGAGCACGGCGATGCACCGCTCTTCCGAAAGGTCCCACACTCTCAAGGAGCAGTCGTCCGCCCCGGCAACGAGATGTCTGCCGTCCTTGCTCCCGTCCAGGGACCGCACCGGTGAAAGATTGCTGCGCAGTCCCCCCACGTTGATGCCCGAGCCGACCAAGTAAATGATGATCTCCCCATCTTCCATTGCCGCGATGAGGCGATCGCTTCGAGGAGCAGGCTCAAGAGCGGTAATCTTTCGGCCGAGATCGCGGAAGGAACCCTCATTTCGTCCGGAAGAGACGGACCAGCGCTGAATACGACTTTCTCCCCTCAGGCTATACACGGTATCCAACCGAGCGGAAAAGCAGACAAATCGATCGCACTTTATCGGTGCTCCCCGGGAGAGTACGCGATTTTTTTCCAGGTCCACCCGCACAGGCTCACCCGCCTTTGAAACCGCGGCGATCTCCGATCCGCCCCCGGACAGGGCAATAGGGGCACCGAGGTCGGGGATTTCCACGAGCAGGGCTCCCTGGAGATCCCACAGGCGCAGCACGCCATCCTGGCTCGCAGTGACCACGCGCAGGGATCTCGGGAAATGAAGAGCTTGCGTTACTGGACTGCCGACCGCAAATCGTTTCA
>CAYZET010000644.1:0-1804 GCA_964477215.1 uncultured Syntrophaceae bacterium
TGCACACGAAATCAAAGGCCTGGGCAAGATCGTGAGTGGTGGGAGTCTTCTGAGGCCCTGGAGACGGCCGGAATGGCGAAGGCATCAGCCCTACGCATCCGGACAGCAGGATGCACACCCAAACGGCCACCATCACCACGCGACAAGCGAAAATTCCCACGACCATACCCACAAATAATAAAATGCAATCTTTTCAATAGACTATGATAGCAGTCCCCGTATACCACAGATGAGTGCACAAGGTAAAGGAAAAAACGGTGTTTTTTTTTCCAAGATTCATTCTCATGGAACTCGAGTACGTTTCGCTGTGTGACGTGGACGGAACATCCTGTCCTCATGTGGAGGTAAGCGCTGGCCTGTCCTTGCGATTCGTTGATCGCTCTATTTTGCTTGCAATAGCTGTTTTTTGTCGGTACCATAAAAGAAATTTGTGTCCGCGGGGGGCAGTGAGATAGTTCCACGAATGGGAGCCTTAATTGCATTCAGAGCCGAGGGGGCAGTAATCTATGAATGGAAAGAGGGAAGTTGGGAAGGCAGAATTCGTGCGAGATTTGCGCGCAGGATTGAGTGACGACGAATTGATGAGGAAATATGACTTGTCGCCACGCGATCTGTATCGGCTTCTCGTCCAAGCACTCGGAATGGGGATTGTCAGGTCATCCGAGGTCTCTGGTGTTTCAGGAGATGTCTCGGATGGAATCGCATGGTCGGATTTTCGCGCACGGCCTAGAACTCCTGTGCATTCGGAAGTCCTAATTCGAGATGTGAAGACACGGCAGGAGGGGTTTCTGAGAAACATCTGTGATCGTGGACTGCTTGTCAGAGGTTTGAAATCTCGGGTCAGGGAATCGAAGCGTCTGGAGATAGTTTGCGACTGGAATGAGGTGGATTCCACGGTCCAAGTGGACGCTGTGTGCCGCTGGCACTCACCTGCTGAGGACAGCGTTGACTGGAAGGCGGGATACGAAATCGTATCCGTGAAAAGGGGCGATTTCCTGCAACTTTGCGCGGACCTCTCGTGTGTGACTGTTCTGGCTCCTGACAACCAGCCGGTAGCCTCTCTCTTCACGAACAATAGTCAAGGACTTGCGTACCCGACCCCTGCCCCTTCCGGCTACAGCCTCGGCGGTCTGCTCACTCAGCCGGCGATGAGCCGCGTGGATTTCTTCCGGTTTCTCAATCTCTTGCCCACCCCGTGCCTCGTCTTGAACGATTCCGAGCAGGTGACCTTTCTTAACAAAGACTCGGCAACTCTCGGTGAAGCCATTTTCCAGATTCGTGGCAGACCGATCTCGGAGCTTTTTGTAGAGAGGGATGCCGGAGTCATGGCCATGGCGACGGCACGTCGCGTGCGGCTCGCCCGAGGATTGGGAGAGCTGGAAAGCCACCTGATGATAGGAGCCGATCCTGTCTTTTGCCAAATAAGGTTGTACCGTGTCGCAGGGCACGAGCCGGCTCCGCTTCTAATGTTCATCGTCAAGAAAGAGCGGATGCATGGCACCACGATTCCTGGGCCAGAGCAGGCCACTCCTTACGAAGTCGAGTTTCCAGGAGGGAATCCCCTCCTTCAGCCGCCAAAAGAGCAGCCGACTCTTGACGCGGAGAAGGATGAGCGTCTTTCGGAACGGCATGTTCGTTTGGACGTTTCGGAGGCCCCCCTTGTTTTGCGTGAGGGAAACGGGAGCGGCCAAAAGGATCTTATCACCAAGCCCTGGGAAGACGAGCCAGCATTTCAGTCAGAGGCCATGCGTGAGGTCATTGCAAAATGCCAGATGGCTGCGCGCTCTGAAGGCGTCGTGCTCCT
>CAYZET010000645.1:0-1792 GCA_964477215.1 uncultured Syntrophaceae bacterium
GCCCGGAAGTTCTGCAATCGGGCTCACACCGTCTGCCTAGCGCTTTACGGAAATGCGCACCCGAGCTCCGTGCGCTCGCTGGTGACTCTCGGGGACTTGAGTGCAAGGGAGGGAAAGTATACTGAGGCGGAATCCTACTATCGCGCAGCAGTGAAGTCGGGAGTACAGGCTGGATCGGTAGCGGACCTGGAGGTCGCGTCGGCCTTGGTCGGGCTCGCTGGAATCTTCCGGACCGACGGGAAGAATCAGGAAGCGAGAAAGCTCTACGAACAGGCACTCGAAGCGTACGACATGTCGAGAAAATATCGACCTGCCCTCAATGAACCAGCGGCCGACATCCTTTGCAATCTGGGAGACATGGATAAGGATCGAGGAAACTTCCCGTTTGCATCCGAATCTTACCGGAGGGCGATCGAAAAATTGACGATGTTGGCCGGCTCGGAAAATGTAAAGACAGCCGACGCACGGATGCGACTGGCCGACCTTTACGTCCGTTGGGGGAAGCCAGTGCGAGCGGAGAGGCAGTACAAGAAAGCAGTGGCAACGTACCTCAACGTAGGCGGAAACGAGATAAAGTCTGCCATCGCCATGAAATGCATTGGTGATCTACAGTCTGAGAGAGGCAATTGGGAGCTCGCAGAGCGGTGTTACACGAAATCGGTGATGACACTGAGCGACTGCAGCCCTAGCTGCGATCTCACCCTGGCAACGGTCATGAAAGCCCTCGCTGATCTAAAAATGAGACGGGGAGATCATGCTCGAGCGATCCCAGTCTACGGGAAGATTCTTGCCAGGCTTACTGTGGATTCGGGGCAGAAATAGTCCGGCCCCACTGAAATTTTGGGTCCGGACTGACACATTGGTGCGGGCGGCTTCCTTGAGCCGCCTGCCCCGTAATTGACTGGAAAAAAAGGATGAGGTACCGTCGCGCTGTTTCCTGTTCTTCGAGTGGCGGTGAGGCTGCGCAAACAGCGATCGAAAAATGAATTCTTTTCGTATAGGCAACATGGTGTCGCCAGTTCCGAACAATCCGAGCTCCGACGGGCTAATGACCCGGCCATGCATACTTGTGGTTGATGACGAGGAGAGAAATCTCCTACTCATGAAGTTTCTCCTGGAATCGTTCGGATACGCATCGATTCTTGCATCAAGTGGAGAGGAAGCCCTGGAGAAACTGGGCGCCGGTGTGGACCTTGTTCTCCTGGATGTGATGTTGAAGGGGCTCGACGGATTTCAAATCGCGCGACGGATTCGTGCGCATCCAGAATATGGGGATCTTCCTATCGTAATGGTCACGGTTCTCTCCGGCCGAGAAGACCGACTCCAGGCCGTGCAGGCGGGCGCCAACGACTTTGTGACCAAGCCGGTTGACAAGGTAGAGCTCCGGGTTCGTATGGAATCATTGCTTCAGATGAAGGAGGCCCGAGACAAGCTCAAACGGTACCAGGAGGACCTCGAGACGATAGTCAAAACGCGTACCGAGGCTCTGGCAGCCAGCGAAGCGCGGTACCGCATGCTGGTGGAGAACGCCCCGGTGGGAATCATCTCCTGCGACCTGTCAGGCAATGTTGTGGACGCAAATTGCCAGGCTCAGGCAATCTTCGGCTCACTCACCCCCGAAAAACGCACACGCGCGAATGTCCTTACGGATCCCTCATTCGTTGCTGCGGGTATCGCGAAATGCATTAACCGTTGCCTCGCCGGCGGCAAAATGGTTGCGTGCGAAGGCAACTGTGTCACTTCCTCCCAAGAGGAGGTGTTCCTGCGGCTCAACATAGTGCCCTTGAGCGAC
>CAYZET010000646.1:0-1774 GCA_964477215.1 uncultured Syntrophaceae bacterium
TTCTACCCGCTGGTCACGATGGACATCACTAGCAAGCAGTCCACGAACATTGAACCCGGAAAAGAGATCGGCAAAGGTCCGATGAACATGTTCGTGAACATCCCGGAATATCCGCCTGCCTCCATGAAAACGGTTGTACGGCCTAACTTCGATACCTTGTATTCCATAGCATGGCTCGATCTGACCAAAGAGCCGACGATCGTCTCCGCGCCGGACACGGGCGGGCGATACTATCTGCTCCCGATGCTCGACATGTGGACGGATGTGTTCGCGTCGCCGGGATGGCGCACAACCGGCACGAAGGCAGGCAATTTTATCATCGTTCCCCTTGGCTGGCGGCCGGATTTGAGAGATCGGTTGATCGAAGAATTCAGACTCCCAAAAGACACTCAGCGGATCGATGCTCCGACACCTTATGTATGGATCATAGGCCGCACCAAGACGGACGGTCCAAGGGACTACGACGCTGTTCATAAGATTCAGGAGGGCTTCAAAGTCACACCGCTATCGCGTTGGGGAAAGGCGCCCGAGCCGGTTCAAGTCAAGATCGATCCATCGGTAGACATGAAGACGCCGCCGAAGATCCAGGTCGACACGATGCCGGCGGGCACGTACTTTGCCTACGCTGCCGAGCTTTTGAAGCTGCACCCACCGCACGCCACCGATCAACCGATTATTGCCATGATGAAAAGGATCGGTATCGAGCCTGGAAAGAGCTTCGACATGGACAAGCTCGATGCCGCGGTGAAGAAAGGACTGGAAAGTGCTCCGGAAGCAGCTCAGCACCTGATGGAGTGGAAGATTCCCACTATCGCGAGGGTAGCCAACGGCTGGTCCATGAATACGGATACTATGGGCGTGTACGGCAACTACTACCTCAAGCGCGCTATCGTCGCTCAGCAAGGACTCGGTGCAAACCTACCCGAAGATGCCATTTATCCTCTGAATCTCGGCGACGAGACGGGCAAGCCTCTCGACGGCACGAACAAGTACAGGATCCACTTCGACAAAAGTGCCATGCCGCCAGTGGACGCCTTCTGGTCGATCACCCTCTATGACCAACATGGCTTCCAGGTCGCGAACAGCCTCAATCGCTTTGCGGTTAGCATTTGGATGCCGTTCAAGTACAACCCAGACGGTTCGCTCGACCTCTATTTCCAGAATGAGAGCCCTGGCAAAGACAAGGAGCAGAACTGGCTGCCTGCACCGAAAGGGCCTTTCAATTTGACCATGCGCCTTTACGCGCCAAAGCAGGAAGTTCTTGTCGGCAAGTGGAATCCGCCGCCGGTTGCGAAGGTCGAGGCGCTCCCGAGCGTAACGGGCGGACAGTGAAGCGAGGCGCGAATTTCGTAGTCTGATTGTGGTTACAGCGAATTTGGTTTAGCGTCACAGAATCGTGGGTGACTCCTATGAAATTGGGTGACCGCATCTCGTCCCTCAATCAAGAGCTGGTCAGATGGTCCGAACGCGTCATAGCACTGGCTCTTCTGGTGGGGGTGACATGTTTCTTTTTGGCCACACTGAGAATGGGCTTGGGTCTTGACTGGAACTCTATGGCCACCTTGCATGAGATTGGCCAGAGAGTTCTCTTGATAACCATAGCGTTGGAGTTGGCGCGAACTCTCATTTCTCACGAGCTGGCTTCTCTGGTGAACTTGCTGTCTTTCGTGATTGCAAGGAGAATGCTTGAACCTCTAACCCCTTTTTGGGAGGTACCGCTGGGAGTGGCTGCCTTCGCCGCACTCATGGCCACGCGTCGGTATCTCCTCGATGG
>CAYZET010000647.1:0-1769 GCA_964477215.1 uncultured Syntrophaceae bacterium
TCCCTTACTACCTCGCTGGTTATACCACTCGTAGCTCCAGTTAAACGATCCGGCCAATTCGAATTCCCAGGCCTGGGCCGGTGTGGCAAGAAAACACGAACTTGCTGCGAGCGTAAGGACCGCCAGCATCAGAAAATGAATTCGTTTCATAACCCCTCAATCCTCCTTATACATGCAAGGTCGGCATAGCCGACGACACAAGAAAAGAACGTGGTGAAATGCGTTGCCGTGAGCAAACGCACGGTTTACGGGTGCATGCGAGAAGATGAAGCCCCTCGCGCCCTTGTCTTGCAGCATGGGGAGAGCAAGCTGTTGTTAGTGACATCATTCCGTTCCTTTCCGAACGAGGCATAACAAGGGCTGCCCTCTGGTTTTTCAGTGTGTTTGTGCCTTCTCGGCCTGGTTGGCCCGCGAAAGGTCACGCTCTTCTTGTTCAGAAATGGCCCTGCCGAACCTTCCCGTCAGAAGGAGTGTCATACTCTCCTTCGTGAAAAGCGCTGTCGCTGTGGTCACGGTTGCCGGCAAGGTCATGACCGGAACAGCACGGGTTCGCACATGAGCATCCGTGTGCGCACGAGCAGGTTTTTTCGTTACTGCTTAGGCTTCCTTGGAACGACCGAAACAGCCCGACCGCCGCAACCAACAGGATTCCAATAACCAGCGCTACTTCCATGGTAGAGTCTCCTCCGGAACGTAAGTTTGAGAAAGCTGATTATGTTTGGAGTTTCTAATTCTATGATCAAAAAAAATGACAACTGCCGATACCAATATAGGGGAAGGAGGCAACCCCTCGTCTTGTTCCTGCAAGCGCCTCACACAGTCGCGAAACAAGGGGCTGCCCTTGGGAAGGCACGATGTAAACGTAACTCTCCTCGAATTCAGGGAGCGACCAACTGATGGGATCCGTGTTCCCCATTGGGTGTACCGGCGTTTCTTCTCGGGCTCGCCTCTGAATGACGGGATCAGCTCGATGAAGGACTCTTGGCACAGGCCCGAAGTCCCTGCGTTTCTTGAAATGAGGGTCATTTCCAACCGGTAAGCGGGTTGTCTCCACAGCATTGCAACGATTCCTCAATTGATCAGCGCGGCGAGGGACATTCGTGCCGCTCCCAGTATAGCTACGGTAGAGCACATTGAAACTGGGTGCGGGCCCACTTCATGAGCTCAGTGACAAACGACCGTGTGAAAACACTGCCCGAGCTCCACTTTAGAAAACTCCTAGGCTACCTGGGACTCGGAGAAATGCTCCTCGATAGCCATCCTGAAACCACTCAGTCCCGCTGTCCGGGGAAAGCAGCACGCAACACCATACTTCTTGCAGAGTTTCTTTACAGACTTCACGGCATTGTGGCTGTTTACCTCCACCGGGCAGACGACCAAGTCTGCTCTACGAACGCAGTCTTGGATGAGCCATTCGCCTCCCCGGCAGTCCCCGTCGTGTCGTTGGAACGTGCCTCCCATTGCCTCCACGACATTCCTGTAATGGCATTCCAGGCTGCTAATACCGCCTACCATGGTCACATGCTTCTGGCTCAAGAAATCCCGGTAAGGACAGTGACAAGAGCCGGGATCCTGGCTCTCGGGGATTTCATCGCGAACCTTTTGGGAAACCTCTCGCGCCAGAACCTCGATCTCCTTGCGCAGTCGAGAGCATTCCTCTTCGAGGTCTTGCTTCTGGGCTTGTGTGTCCTCCAGAAACATTTGAAGCCGCACCAGCTTCTCGGTCTGATCCACTCGAACAGGCTCGACGGGTGCCTGAGATCTTCCGG
>CAYZET010000648.1:0-1758 GCA_964477215.1 uncultured Syntrophaceae bacterium
CAAGAATATTGAAGGCTGCCGGCACAGAATTCATGCTCATGCCTGACGAATGGTGCTGTGGGAATACGCTTTTTTCGGTAGGCCTGTTCGACGAGGCGAAAGCTCTGGCCCAAAGGAATGTGGACGAAGTTCGCAAGAGCGGTGCGGCAACGCTTCTCACCAGTTGCGCCGAGGGCTATCGCATGTGGAAGGTGGACTATCCGAAGCTTCTGAATATATCTACCGATGATCTGGGATTCAAGGTTATCCACCTCGTGGAGTATGTGGATGAGAAGGTGAAGACTGGCGACCTGAAGATGAAAAGACCCCTTGAAACTCGTCTAACCTATCATGACTCCTGCAGTCTTAGCCGTTTGAGCGAGCCATGGACGCCGTACGAAGGAAAGCGGCAGTGGATGGGCTGCGTGGAACCGCGACTCAAGCGAAGGCGTGGCGCCGGAGGAATTTATGCCCAGCCGAGAGACATTCTGAAAGCGATCCCGGGCGTAGATCTCGTGGAAATGCCAAGGACGAGAGAAAATGCCTTCTGCTGCGGAGCCGGTCGGGGGGTGCAAGAGGCCTTTCCGGATTTCGCACGATGGGCGGCAGCGCATCGGCTTGAAGAAGTCAGGGAGATCGGTGCCGAGACGTTGGTATCCTCCTGCCCCTGGTGCAAGAATAATTTCTCCCAGGCTGTGAAAGCCAGCGGCGGCGATGTACAGGTCCTGGACATTTCGGAAGTGGTCTGGTCGTCCATTCAAGGTTAACGGAGAAGGAGATCGAAATCATGGCGCTGTCCAAAGAAATCTACACTGTCCTGGAGGCGATCGTCGGCCCTCAATATATTTCCGATGATCCGGTGATCTGCGAAGCATATAGGAGCGGTCCTGGAGGTTACGAGAACGGCCTGGGATACGAACGGGTGATGACCAGGGTCCCTGGGTGTGTGATCATGCCGGCCAAGACGGAGGAGGTCCAAAGGATCGTCAAGGTCTGCTATCGGAACGACATTCCCTATGTGCCTTACAGCACAGGATTTTACGGTGCTCGTTCCCACCCTCATGTGGAAGACGCACTGCTGATCGATCTCAAACGGATGAACGACTTCGTCCTTGATGAAAAGCACTTCTATGTGGAAGTAGGCCCTGGGATGATCTACTCTCCGATCCAAGAGGAATGCATGAAGCACGGTGCGTACGTCGTCATCGGAGGCGGTGGTGCGCAAGCTTCTGCAATCGCTAACTTGATTGGTGATGGCTGGTCTCCCTTGAGCCACAGGATAGGCCTTCCACACAGACGGATACTTGGGACCGAGTTGGTAATGCCCGACGGTGAGCTCCTCAGACTGGGGTCCTTGGCAGTAGGAGATGATCCCTTCTGGGGTGAAAGTCCCGGACCGGACCTTAGAGGACTGTTGAGGGGCTATACAGGCCTTCGCGGATGCCTCGGCATTGTCACCAGGATGGCTATCAAGACACTACCGTTCCAGCCGGAACGTCTCGAACCTACTGGCATATCTCCCAATACGGCACTGGCTCTGCCGGAAAAACGAGTGAAGTGGATCAATTTCGTGGTTCCTTCAAAAGAGGCTCAGGTGAAGGCCATGAGGGAGATCGGCCACGCAGAGATTGCCGGTGCTGTCACCAAAGTTCCCCTTTTCTGGCGCGCCATAGCGAAGGCCGAATGCAAAGAAGAGTTCTGGGACATTTGGGGCAAGGAAAACGAGGAAAGTGTCGCCAATTTCTTTATCGTGCGCGTTCTCCTCATCGGTTACACTTC
>CAYZET010000649.1:0-1751 GCA_964477215.1 uncultured Syntrophaceae bacterium
CGCCTATTGGGACATAGTAAAAGGATTCCTTGTCACGCTTGAGTTTCTGCACATTGAATCTGGCGCCTTTCAAGGCCGCAATGTCACGGTAGATGGTCCTCTTGCGAGTTTTTAAGGTTGCGGCGAGGTCCTCGACTCGTATTCCGTCAGGACAAGCCAGCAGGAGCCTCAAGATTTCCCACTGTCGGATAAGTATGTGACCCCTCATGATCTCCCACGGTCAAGCGGTGAGTCTGCAGACGCGAGTGCAGACGTATGAATCGGCCTGGAGAGCGGACGAGAGATTCAGCGTTGACGAAGAGCCGAACCGCGTCATTCGAGACCTGGGCGCGCACTGCCTCATAGTCCAATCCGCTCAGCCTTTTCACCTCACGGCGATGGCATGGATACACTCTGAAAAATCAAACAAATGTTCCGTCCCACACGGCAGCCATACATACACTGGAACGCTTGCGCAGACCCCAACCGGCGCTGCCCCTCCACCAACGACTTATAACAACGAGAAACGTGACCAGTTCGCATAGGTTGTCGACGACTCATCGCCCCAACCACGGGAAACCGGTCCAGGCGGTCCGACACTGGGGAGTGATCATACCATAATGGTTAGACTTTTGTCATCCGGTTTCTTAGACGCGGTGCTGGTCTATCTTCCGAACGGAGATCTCAGAATCTCAGCAGATCCAGAAGCTTTTGCAGGGAATCAAAATTCTCGGACGAAATGTCGGTGATTTTAAACCCCGCGACAGGCAGTGCCCCAGCATCGTCGTCTCCACGCCACCTGCATTCCGCCTCAAACCATATGGGGGACAGGCCCAGGAATTCGTCGGGACTTACCAGAAGAGTCACCTGCTCCCCCACTTCAGCGTCAATACCTTCCACACCGAGTCCTTCCCTGGTAAGGTCCCTCACTGTTCCCCATCGTTCCGGCCGATACGCGTCACAAATGTCGAGCTCGAAATCAAGCTCGTACCTGTCTAATTCTCGGATACTCACCCCTAGCAACATCGGGCTTCGACCGGTTTTCCCCAGTAAGATATCATCCGGCGTCAAAGCCTTGAGATCTACGAGTCTTGTGAGAAGGATCTGGAGGGCCTCAAGGGAGAGTCCAAATTTCTCCATGAGCTGTTCTTGAGTCATACCGCCACGAACGCTTCGCACAACCTCCTTTATCTTGATGCGCAGACCGCGTGAGGCTGGAGCGCGTTCCCGTTTCTTCGGCTCCAGAAGGCCCAAGTTGGCTAGCTCGGTATAGAGATTGTTGAGACCCTGAGGCGAGACTTTGTACTTAGCCATGAGCGCGGCATCGTCCATGCCTGCTCGGATATCCCGTAAGACCTGACGAGCGTTGATTTCCCGGTCGGGCATCTGTTCCGCCGATCATTGAGGTGAGCTCGGGAAGCTTCGCATCACCACGCGATCTCCTTCTGAAGCCTGTCAGAGAGCTGCCGCGCCGTCTGAATAATACATTCCCTGGGACCGCCGGAGACCTTCCCCTCGCTTATCCGCGCTGCGATGGCACCCGAATTCACATGGATATGACACAACATTAGGACACACGGCGCTCCTGAGTCAAGCCAAAGTACAAGATCGATCGTAATAACTTGGGACTCCGTTTCGTAAATGCGGCAACATGTCTGTGCTACGGTGTAATTGGTCAGCGCATCCGTTCAGACTGTAGGGGCAGGCCTTGGAAACGGTCTCAAGACTCGGGAAACAGCAGAAAAAGTGGTACGGTGAGGGAGGATACTGCC
>CAYZET010000650.1:0-1736 GCA_964477215.1 uncultured Syntrophaceae bacterium
TCACATACGATATCAAGCTCTTTCGTTTTCGTCTGAAGGCTCCGGAAACCATTGATTTTAAGGCTGGTCAGTATATACAGTTTCAGGCTCCGGAATATGGAGACATAGGGGAATCCATATACAGGGCATATTCCATGTGCAACGTGCCATCGGACCAGACTTCGGTAGAATTGATGGTGCGGCTCGTCCCAGATGGGATTTGCACCACGTACATGTTCCAGTACCTCCGTGTAGGTGACGAAGTGACCTTTACCGGGCCCTTCGGCGACTTCTACCTTCGCGATTCTGACCGTCGCATGATCTGCATGGCCGGGGGGTCTGGAATGGCGCCGCTGAGGTCCATCCTCAGGTCCATGTCTCCCGGAGAAATCGTTAAGAGAAAGCCGATATTCTTCTTCGGATCTCGTGCCAAGAGGGACCTTTTCCTGATGGACGAGTGGCGTGCATTCGAGCAGGAACATCCCGATTTCACGTTCATTCCCACGCTATCCTCTCCGGAACCGGGGGACAACTGGGAGGGCGAGACAGGGTATATCCCTAGCATTGTCGAGAAATACGTTGACAACGTGGCCGAAGCGGAGGGGTATCTCTGTGGCAGCCCGGGGATGCTTAACGCGTGCGTTGATATGTTGGTGCGAACCGGCATGCCAGAGGAGCGCATCTATTATGACAAATTCGAGTAAACGTGAGTCGCAACACGCCG
This sequence comes from uncultured Syntrophaceae bacterium, assembly GCA_964477215.1. Taxonomy (GTDB): domain Bacteria; phylum Desulfobacterota; class Desulfomonilia; order Desulfomonilales; family Desulfomonilaceae; genus JBFMDN01. The sequence continues at coordinate 704 of CAYZET010000650.1, forward strand.
GCGATCCTCACATGGATCGCATCGAAGAGGAGTTGCGGCACGGGAATTATCTGAGGGGCGATGAGCGCCGTTTGCAGCGTATCATCGACGACGACAGAGCCGAGGTTACCCGCCTCGGAATGGATCTTCACGAGATCACTGACAGGATGCAACGGCTTTTCCAAGAGAGCAGAAAGGGCCTGGGGGATCCCGTTGTAGTTGACGAAACCTACGAAGTGACAGTGCTGGAGTATCGCGGGATCATCCCCAGCCCGTGGATGGATCACTATGCAGCTCCCAAGATCGTCGTAGAGGCGCGCAACTTGAAGACCGGCCGGAAACTGAGATTCTCCCTCTTGAGCCTCCACTTGATCCGCAATTATGGATTCTTCCAGGGCAAGGGAAGTCCGTTCCGGATTGAACCCCGCGACCTGTATGCATTCTTCCAATGAAGCGAATCAGATCAAGGCTTGTTCCTTCTTAAGCGGAATGCTCGGTCTTGACTGCTATTAGGGTGCGGCACAACTCCTTTTCCGCTGCTTGTATCTTCTCGATTTCTTCTGCACCGATCGTATCAGGCACGAAACAGTCATAAGCCAACAATGTTCTTCCCGTTTCCTTCTCGACAGCTCTCACGACATCGAGAGACTTCTCCTCCAAAGTGGCAAATGAGCACATCATCTTCTTCACTCCTTTTCGATCCAGTGTTCACCTGCTCGAGTGGCTGGATTACTTCAGCTCACGCAGTAAGAATAGGCACGATTCTGGACGAAGGAAGAGTGATAGAGCCACCGGGCACGTGGCCATCAGCATGTGGCACAGGTTGCCGGCTTGACAAGCTCGCGAAAGTCGGGCCTGTTCACATAGGCCAGCACCTCCGCCGACGCTGCCCTGAACCCGATCGGAACGGAACGGTTGAAAACACCCCGTACCTACAGGGAGACGATGCGTGCTTGTGCCAGGTGGAGTAAGAATCCCAACAGCCTTTCCTCATCATGGTCCTGAAGCTGCCGCACGATGGTGACTGGTCTTTTCCGTCCGGCCAGTCCTTCGA
>CAYZET010000651.1:0-1731 GCA_964477215.1 uncultured Syntrophaceae bacterium
TGCTGATGTATCCGTTCCCCTCCGAATCTAATCGCATCAAGTCCGTCAGCTCCAGCGCGGGCTCTCCAAAGAAGTTCTCGGCCCCTTGCTGCTCGAGAACAAGCAGCCTGCGCTGGATGGCTCCAACGGATTGAGGCTGAACGTTCCCGTACCGGGTAGTAAGATCCCGCGAGTGTTCTGCTACGAACGTGACCATGGAGCGCAGATCCTTGAGATCCAGCAGGAGCAACCCTTGGTCATCTGCCAACTTGAATATGATGTTGAGGATGCCTTCCTGGACCTCATTGAGGTCCAACAGCCTGGCCAGGAGGAGGGGCCCCATGTCGGAAACGGTTGCCCGTACCGGGTGGCCCTGTTCTCCAAAGAGATCCCACAGAACCGCAGGGTAAGGCCGGAACGCGTAGCCAGTCATCTTCAGGATCTTGGCTCGTTCGAGAAGCTCGGGGCGGGGAGATCCTTCCTGGCTAATGCCGGCCAGATCCCCCTTGACGTCCGCCATGAACACCGGCACGCCCGCTGCGGAAAAGCCCTCCGCAAGGATTTGCAGTGAGACGGTTTTCCCCGTGCCTGTAGCGCCTGCGATTAGCCCGTGCCTGTTGGCCAATCGAAATGCAAGACTCTGCGGCGCCCCGTTACCTCCAATGTAGATGCTCGCCTTGTCACGCATGGGATATGTCTCCTCGGGAGAGCCCTTTTGAGGGAGCTGAATCAAAGGATCTGCCCGCGACGGACCTTAGTACGCAAGTTCACAAATGCGGTTGCGTATTCGCGGCAACGTGGTTCACCCGATTGCGGTGTTACGCGTCGAAAATGGCGGAGAGGGCCTCGTTCAGGCCAGGGCGGGTTTGAAACCCGCCCCTACATCCACTGCTATGGCACTTCTGCCGCACACGCCAATGCGCAACACACCGCAGGCGTAGAGCAGGTTTGAAACCTGCCCTTCTCTAAAAGGAGTTGGCGCAAATACGTATCCCAATTTAGGGAATCTTGCTCAATCTGTCAGAAACTTTCCTGCATCATCTGCAGGACAGTAGTACCCTCCCTAACAGGGACCTTGCTTGCCAGTATATCTTTAAATGCCAAGGAATTTTCGACGGTGAAGCCGATCAGCACGCGCTTATTCTTCTGCCGCAGAAAGAAAACCTTGTCGCGCCTAAAACGGCGCCAATCGCAGGGGAACCATATGAGGAAGTTTCCCGTTCCCCAGAGCCTCCATTTGCCTGTTGTCAGGGTACAATCGAGCACGGTAACAGCTTTGATGCGATCGAGCGACACTGTCTTTGCTCCCCAAGGGAAATAGTACAGGTGGAACGTGATGTCCCGATCGCTCAATCGAACCAAGCTATCACTGTAAAGGACATTCGATGACATGAGCAGCCCCCTTGAAGATCTGAGAACGACGTGCGGGAAAACCTCTGCGGCGCCTACCATGGACACGACGGCCGTACGGTACGGCTCCTGCCCGCATCTCGACCTTCGTGCTGGAATCTTACCACATGGTGGACAACCGGCGAAGCACAGCGGAACAGTTTATCTTGGGAAAGTCCTTTGCGGATGGTTATGGTAAGTCAGTCCACGTTTTCTCAAATTTGGTCGCACATTGTGCCGCTGCTCATTTGCGAGACTTGCGCTCTGAAGGAGCGCACCTTCAGGAGTCCCGCGAGATGCGCATGCGTGTTAAGTTAGAAGTGGAACGGCCAATTCTTCGTCATTCCGGCGAAGGCCGGAATC
>CAYZET010000652.1:0-1725 GCA_964477215.1 uncultured Syntrophaceae bacterium
TACAACGAGGCTATCCCTGCCGCAATGGCAGCTCTCACGGGAAAAGAGATTATCGTGCCACCTGAGCCCGGGTTGATGGGGGCGTTCGGAGTGGCCCTCGAGGTGGAGCGCCGGCTGGAGGTCGGCCTGATGCAGGAGTCGGTATTCGACCTGGAACGGCTGGCCAATCGGGAAGTGGTTTACAAGAAGCCCTTCATCTGTGGCGGAGGAAAGGAAAAGTGTGACCGCAAGTGCGAGGTCGCACGCATCGAGCTCGAAGGGAAGACCTATCCCTTTGGAGGGGCATGCAACCGGTACGTGAACTTGATTCGCAACGTCCAGTTCGACGTGGCCTCACTGGATATGGTCGACTACCGACAGAAAGCGGTCTTTCGCGATCTCGCTCCGGACGATCCTGCAGATGGACGTCCAACAATCGGCCTGAACCGATCGTTTCTCATCAATACCTATTTTCCCTTTTTCAATGCGTTCTTCAGCAGCCTTGGCTTTCGCGTGGTCCTTCCGGACAGCGTCGACTCCGCAGGCGTTGACCAGCAAGGTGCTGCCTTCTGCTACCCCGTGGAAATCTCCCACGGCTTCATGGCCGACCTGCTGAGAAAAGATCCTGACGTGCTCTTTCTGCCGCACATCAGGGGAATTCCTACCGACGAAGAGCGTCGCAATACCTGTACATGCGTGTTCGTTCAGGGGGAGGCATTCTACCTCAAGAGCACGTTCGAGGGCACGCGCGCAAAGAAAGTCCTAACCCCGTACCTCGACTTGAGCCGAGGATTCGAGCCGAGGATCGACGAATTCGTGAAGATCGCGCGAGACCTGGGAGGCTCTGCCGGTCAGGCCAGAGAGGCATTTGCCGCGGGCATTGCTGTCCAAAAGGCCTTTCGAGACCATATTCGGGACAAGGGCAATCAGGTCCTGCATCAGATCGAAGCCGACCCGGAGCTTATGGGAGTTGTTCTGTTCGGCAGGCCGTACAACACCTTTGCGTCTGAGGCCAACAAGGGAATCCCGGCAAAATTTGCGTCCAGGGGATACCGAGTCATTCCGTTTGATATGCTGCCGTACGAAGACCAGCCCATGGACGACGAAGAGACCATGTACTGGTCCATGGGACGCATGATACTCAAGGCATCCCGGTTCGTGAAAAATCACCGGCAACTGTTCGGTACGTTCATCAGCAATTTTTCCTGCGGGCCTGATTCTTTTGTCGTGGGATACTTCCGCGAGGAGATGGGACGCAAGCCTTCTCTCACCTTGGAACTGGACAGCCATACCGCTGATGCGGGCCTCGAGACCCGCATCGAAGCATTCCTGGACATCGTTCACTATTACCGAGAGCTGGAGAGCAAGAACCAGATCCAGATTCAGGCGAAAGACTTTCGCCCTGCCATGGCTGCCGTTTCTGACGGGAAGCCGGTCATAGTCACCTCTGACGGACGGAAGCTCCCCCTCACCCACTCTGATGTTCGCATTGTCCTTCCCGCGATGGGCCGTTTCGCGCATCAGGCACTGGTGGAGACCTTCAAGAAGGTCGGGATCCGAGCCCACGGATTGCCACCCGCGGATGAGGAAGTCCTTAAGCTCGGAAGAGGAAACTCCACATGCAAGGAGTGTTTGCCGCTCCAGACCACTGTGGGATCGATGCTCCATTACTTGTGGCACGACCGGCCAAAAGATGAGGTTACCGCCTACTTCATGCCCGGTGCGGGCGGTCCGTGCCGTTTCGGC
>CAYZET010000653.1:0-1722 GCA_964477215.1 uncultured Syntrophaceae bacterium
GACCGGGATTGCAGCGACGCTCATCCTCGGGGGCCTCGGTATAGCAGGCTCTATGCTCGCCGCGGTTCAGGAGAGCATAAGGGACATTGGTCTCAAAAAAGCGGTTGGCGCGACGGAGATCGAAATACGTAGGCAGTACCTCGCAGAGGCGATTTCGGTCAGCTTCATGGGATCTCTTGTCGGCACAGTTTTCGGAACAGTGGCTGTGATGGTCGCAGCCGGCCCGCTTGGGATGGTCCCTCACTATAACATGTTGCTCCTGAGCATTGTCGGCTCACTGTGCTTCGGCACGGTGCTGGGAGCAGCGGCCGGATTCATACCCGCCAGGAAGGCTAGCAGGCTCGATGCCTCGGAAGCAATGCGGTTCGAGTAGGCTTCCGGCACCTCACCCCCAGACCGATCAGCAATCAGTCCAAACGCATCGAAACGACGGGATCCAATTCTATCGCAATCTTGGCTGGATAGAGACCGGCCAGAATCCCCAGGACAATAGTGCCGAGGAGCCCCGCAGCGACGCTCAACGCAAAGACCGTCGGAGCCACCTGCAGGTCGAGGCTGACCACGAGTATGAGAGAGGTTACGCAACCTAAGAGCATTCCAATTATTCCTGCCCTCGCACACACCACCACTGCTTCCATGAGAAATTGCAGCATTATGTGCTCGTCGGCTGCACCAAGCGCCCTCTTCAGCCCTATTTCCCGTTTCCGGTCCATAATAGCGGTCAGCATAAGCGTCGCAGTCCCCACTCCTCCGACAATCACCGTCACGGTAAGCGCCAAGACGGCCAGAATCTTCACTACTGAGACCGTGTTTTCTACCTTCTTGATTCGCTCTGGATAGTAATAGACCCTTACGGACTGCACGATTTCCGGGTGAACATGTTCCTTGAAATGCTCTTTAACTGCATCCACTACCGATTTCACGCGTCCCCAGTGGTCTACCCTGAGGCGAACGCTCTTGATCTCACGCATGCCCTCGAAGCGGTTTTGCGCCGTGGCCAGAGGGCAAAAGACCGTCCGTCGAGTTGCGAGGCTCTGAATACCGCCCAGGGCACCTATGACCCGGCAATTGACGCTGCCCACTTGGAGCGTCTTCCCGACAGGACTCGTCGCGCCGAAGAGATGTGTGGCAACGTCTCTGCCGAGGACGCAGACCGAGTCCCGCGACTTCTCGTGGCTCATGTCCGTAAGATCACCGTCGTCCAGCCGTGCCATGATCGTGTTCCAGAAAGAGGGATGAACACCGGCAACTCGCACAACCATTGTCTCACCGTAAGCGTTAGCCTCAATGTCGTCAAGAGAGACGTGGGGAGCAACTTCCAGGACGTGGGGGAGCTTCCTGAGCCTGTCCGCGTGCTCGGCGGAAAAGTGACCCGGGTGTTGGCTGTTTGCTTCCACCATTTCCACATCTATGATCGTTGACCTTCCCAGAATGCTGAGGTGCTCGCCCATCTTGTTCTCGACGGAGTCACCCAAGTTGATGACAACGACCAGTCCTGCTGCGCCGGCACTGATAGCTGCCATGACCCCCTTGTAGCGGCGTCTATTTCTGAAAACGAGGCGGAGGCTCATAGCAAACAGGTCACTGAGCAGCGACAGGGAGTGTCGTCTGAACATGAGCTATTCCTCGCTGCAGGTCATCCGCCCCACAACGGAGGGCCATTCTCGGTTAGCACGATTTGCGCGGACAAGCTACGGCCGGCCTTTCATCGATTCGAGCCCG
>CAYZET010000654.1:0-1712 GCA_964477215.1 uncultured Syntrophaceae bacterium
CTTTCGACCGCACCATCTGGGGGTGTGACCTGGCGGTGCTCCTGGTGTTCGGACTCTATTCTAGTCTCGCTGTGAGGCTTGCCGCTGAAATCCTTGGGCAAGAAGTAGCCCGCTCCGAACGCAATTGCGACCAAAATGGCCATTATCAGCCTTTTGCCGCTTTTCCATCGAGGCTTTTCAGGTCCGCTGTCATTCATGGTTGGCTACCCTAGCTACTGAGCAAGTATGCTCATTGGCAGACAGATCGCTCTGCGCTGTTCCGGTCCCGGATCCGTTCGACGCACCTGTCTGCCTAGAATGGGGCAACACGTTCGGCGTTTCCAAGACCGCTACGACCAACTTCTCTTCCTGCAGACGGGCTCCGTTCAAAGAAGAGCCACGAGACTTTGGGCTATGCCAATCCCTTTGGGAATTGTCACACTCGTATCTCGTGTCCAGATGAATGTTCTGCGACGGGCTAGCTGTGACTTGGCTGTATCAATTTTTCCTTTAGCAAAGACATCGCTCAGGTCTCGATTTGCACGATGGCTCTTGTGAGCGCCCTGCCTCGCGTGTCTAAGCAAACACGATTCCCCACCTACCGGGCTTACACATTTGCCCTCTCCGGGTTCCACCTGCAATTGGGGAACCCTGTTCTGTGGAAACATTACCATCTCTTTTCGCCCAGTCAATACAGGGCCTGTCCCCGCGTGTTTCCTAAGACACTCTTACTCCTCGATGGTTCTCCTGACTTTGGCAAGTTCCTCGGATCGTTGAGTTACTTTGATCCGACAGCGGCCGGCACCGAAAGTGACATCGCAAGTTTGATTCTTCTCGGCGGACTCCCTATAATGCGATCTCGATCCAGCGTGGAAATGTTCGAGGAGTCTTTCACATGGTTTGTCGCGCAATTATCGTGATCGCGCTCGCACTTCTGGCATGTTCCCTGGTCACCGGTCCTTCGTGGAGTCAGTCTTTCCCGGATTCCCCGCCAATGGATGAGGGAATGGTGGCGATGCAGTCGGGCAGGTTCGATGACGCGGTAGAAATATTCTCTCAACTTATCGCCGTCGCGCCCACCGCAGAGGTCTATTTTCACCGCGGTCTGGCTTACAGCGCCCTCAAGAAACCTCGTCTCGCTCTTGCCGATTTGAATCAGGCTGTATCAAAGGACTCGAACAACCCATCGTACAGAGTGGAGCGCGGGCAAATGCTCCTTGCTACCGCTCACTTTGACAATGCGGTGGAAGATTTCACCGCAGCACTCAGAGCGGATCCAGGGAACGTGGCAGCGCTGGTGGGCAGGGCTCAGTCCTTCATTAATCTGCGTCGTGACGAGCGGGCTTTGGGAGATCTGAACGAAGCCATTCGCCGCTCACCGGACAATGGGCTGCTCTACCGATTGCGGGGGGATGCGCTTTCTAGGGCAGGCCTTCACGAAGAGGCCGTGAAAGCTTACGACAGAGCCATTGCGTTGAGACCGAGCGATGCGGTTGCCCATAACAATCGAGGTACTGCCCTGGCAAATTTGGGCAGGAACAAGGAAGCCATCGAGGACTTTAATCGTGCAATGGACATTGCCATCAGCACGCCTTCGCAGGTGGAAATACCAGGCTTGACGGGAAATGCCTGGTGAAAAAAGAGCGAAGCCCCAGCACACTGACGGCCACTTGGGAGGGTTCCGACCGGGTGTTCATCGCGACGCGTCTGTAGAGAAATACTTGTCAGTAGTC
>CAYZET010000655.1:0-1679 GCA_964477215.1 uncultured Syntrophaceae bacterium
AGGTTATACTCCATCAGACACGGATTGATGGAGTAGACAGGTTACAGGCTGAATGTGTTTTGTGAGGCAAGGACCTCGTAAAGGAGATTGGTCAGACCTGTAACTGGAGCGCCACCATAAGGGGTCAGGTAACCAATCGTGATCACCTTGTATAGGAGCATGGGGCCACCGGAGAGCACGTCTACTTCATCGTGTGAAGAAGAGAGGAGGAAAGGACGATGGAGAAGCGATACATGGGAGTTGATTTACATCGGAACTGTTTCACGGTTTACACACGGCAGGAGGATGGAAGGGGAGAAAGTCGGGAATGGTCGATCCGGAGTCTCCAGGCATTCGCCAGAACAGTGAAGGCGAAGGATGAGGTGGCGGTAGAGGCCACCGGGAATGTACGGATGTTCTGCGAGGCTCTGAAGGATCGTGGATGTCGGGTAGTGGTAGTCAACCCGCACCAATTTCAAGTGATCAGCCGTTCGGTTAAAAAGACCGACGAGCATGATGCGAAGGTACTGGCGGAATTTCTGTCGAAGGGCCTGTTGCCGGAGGTTCGGATGAAAGATGAGATACATGCGCGAGTAGCAAGTCTTACCCAGACGCGGGACAAGCTGGTGAAGTTGCGAACGACGTTAAAGAACAAGGTTAACAACCTGCTGGCGGCCCGTGGGGTTCTGATGCGCAAGGAAAGTCTGTCCAGCGAGAAGGGACTGGAGGAAGTTCTAAAATCACCGGTATCGGAGTTGGAACGGCTGGAGTTAGAGATTCTAGTGGGAGAGATTCGGCATCTCAATGAGAGCATCAAGAAACTCGAAGCTCTCTTGCGGGATCAGGGTCCGAAACTGCCGGGATGGGAGAATCTGATCAGCATCACCGGGATTGGGGACACGGGTGCGAGTATCCTGTTGTCCACGATCGGCAACATTGAGGACTTCGCGGACGAGGGGAAGTTAGCTGCATACTTTGGGATCGTGCCGCGAGTCAGTAACTCCAACGAGACAGAACGCAGCGGACGGATTACTAAACAAGGCTGCAAACTGGGACGAACAGTGCTTGTGCAATGCGCTTTGATCGCCGCGCGATACAGTCCCTACTTGCAGAGATATTACCGACGGATCGCTTTGACCAGAGGCACTGGCAAGGCCATCATTGCCTTGGGCAGGAAATTCCTGGGCATTATTTACAAGACATTGAAGAACAAGTGGATATTCGAGGATTTTCCTCAGTTCGTTCTCGTGAACGGCTGAGCATAATAAGAAAGATGAAGTAGACATTCATCATAGGAGGATGCTCATGAAATCCGAGAATGCTTCGCCTTTGCTGGTGCTTATGCAAAAGTATGCACAAGAACTGAATATGAAGTTTAAAGACCTTTTTCTTGCGTCGTTACGATCCATGTATGCTCATGTGTACTATATCTGGCGCACCTTTAAACCCGCCCTGGGATTCGAAAAGGCTTTGGAAATCTATGGCACTGTCTGGGATGCTCTGGCAGTGGCTTCTTTTAAGGCAGGAATGCAGGCTCTGGGCTTAAATGCCGTTAAAGACCTTCCCACCTTTGGGAAGATAGTTCAGTTCTGCTTTACCGGGGTGCCTGCACTCTACGAAATCAAAAGGAATGAACCAGATGAACATGTCGGCCAAATTCTGTGGTGTGCCAATCCGGCGTATGGCCCTGCGGATCTGAG
>CAYZET010000656.1:0-1675 GCA_964477215.1 uncultured Syntrophaceae bacterium
GGAACTGGATCGCTACGAGATTCTCGGCGTCATGGGGCCCGACGAATATCACGACGGCTATCCGGGTTCAGACACGCCCGGCCTGAACAACAACGCGTACACGAATGTAATGACCGCCTATGTGCTGCGGACCGCTCTCAAGGCCCTCGACGCTTTGGCCCCCAACAGGGGAAGTACCCTGATGGAAACCCTGGGCCTGGAACAAACGGAACTGGACCGCTGGCAGGACATTATCCGCAAAATGCGCGTTGTGTTCCACGGAGATAACATCATCAGCCAGTTCGAGGGGTACGACGATCTGTTGGAGCTCGACTGGGAAGCGTACCGTGAGAAATATGGCGATATCCAGCGACTGGACCGGATTCTCGAGGCGGAAGGGGACACCACCAATCGGTATAAGGTTTCGAAGCAAGCTGATGTGCTCATGCTCTTCTACCTTTTCTCAGCCGAGGAAATTCAGGAGCTCTTCTCCCAGATGGGATATGACTTTGATCCCGCCAGCATCCCTAAGAACATCGACTATTACATGGGGCGGAGCTCTCACGGTTCCACCCTGAGCAACATTGTGCACTCCTGGGTTCTGTCACGATCAGACCGGCTGCGCTCACTTGAGCTTTTTCACAAAGGTTTGGAGAGCGACATTTCAGACATTCAGGGTGGCACTACCCATGAAGGCATTCATCTTGGCGCCATGGCGGGAACCGTGGATGTTCTGCAGCGTTGCTACACAGGGCTTGAGCTCCAGGACGACGTTCTTTTCTTAAACCCGAGCATTCCTGAGGGGTTGCCGAGACTTTCCATGAGAATCAAATACCGGGGCAACTGGTTCGACATCACCGCGACTGCGGAGACCATGACCGTTTCGTCAAGCCCGTGCGAGCTGCAGGCAACGAAAGTAGGCTTCCAGGGCAAGGTCTACGAGCTCAGTCCAGGGGAAACCCTGGCCATAGACATCCGGGGGAAGAAAAAGGAAAAGAGCGTCTAACGTCGTTCGCGCGACTGGAGGCCAGGGATGCTGCACTCGGAGATTCACGGTCGTTGCCGAGAGTTTTTTCCGATTCCCATGTGCTTCGGATAAAGAGTCAGGAATAGGTCAGAATGAAACGGCACGTATTTATCAATGTCCGAATCAACTTTCTTCGTACGGACTCAGGAGGAAAACAATGGAAAAGATGAAAGTTCGTGAGCTCATGCGACTGGTCGAGGAGTTCCCCCGCATTTCCAGCCAGGCTACTCTCAGTGAGGCCGTAGACGCTCTGGAAAGGGCCCAAGAAGAATTTGTATCCGGCCGGTCATCACAAAGGATAATGCTCGTTCACAACGAAGCGGGAAGAATTGTGGGCAAGATTTCCCCCATGGATGTTGTCCAAGGATTGGAACCGAACTACGACAAGATTGACAGTCTCAAGAACATCTCCCATTATCATCTGGGTGAGAGCACGCTGGACTCGATGAAGGAACAATATCGGTTGTGGCAAGAACCGTTCACCGACCTGTGCAAGAAGGCTTACACCGTGAAAATAGAGAACTTTGTGAAGATGCCGACGCCTCACCATATAGTCAATGCTGATGACAAAATGGACAATGCATTTCATCTCTTTGTTGTAGGCCGGCATGATTCCCTGTTCGTGAGGGATGGGGAAGAAATTGTCGGCCTGATCAGGTTTTCGGACGT
>CAYZET010000657.1:0-1605 GCA_964477215.1 uncultured Syntrophaceae bacterium
GTAAATGCTCACCTGTTCACAGTGGAGACTTTCTCAGGTGGGTCTATAAGACGCTTGATTCCGAGTATGAAAGTGAGGCAGCCGTTGCGCTCGATTCCGATTCACCTGAGCTTATGGTAGGCAATACAGCTCGAAAGTATCTCTCAGGCAGCAAGGAGCAGGCTTCTCTCGTCATACTGAGAAATAGATCATCCGGAAAGAACTAGCGGTGGCACGCGCCGGGAATAACTGCCGGGGCCGTATTAAGGCGTGGGCGGGTTTGAAACCTGCCCCCTGCGAGAGTCCTCCGCGCAGATTGCTATCCCTTGCAGACAGAGAGCCCTCCGCCTTCATTCCTCGCAGAAATTCAAATCAGGTGTGGGCCCCGAGCCGTTCCCCTTTGTCGGACGGACCCTCCACGATAAGGACGGGACGATGGGCGGTCTTCAAGACGCTCCGGGCAACGCTTCCCATTACCAGGTGTTTGACACCGGTCCGCCCGTGGGTGCCCACAACGATCAGATCGACGTCTTCCTCTTGGGCCAAGGCCACTACCTCCTGGGCAGTGACACCCCTGCGGCAATAGGTCTTCACGTCCTTCACGGCATGGGCGCATTCCTGCACCATCGATTGAAGGCGTTTATTTACTGCTTGTTCTGTGCTGTCAAGGACTTCACGAAGCTTTTCTACCCAGTCTACGTAACCGGGAAAATCCTTGTAGTCGACCACGTGGACGATGAGGAGTTGTGCTTCAAAAGCTCTTGCATATTCCGTCGCAAGTGCAAACGCTGGTCGACTGTTTTCCGAAAAATCGGTGCAAAATAGGATCTTCTTTGGAATCATGGCGCCCACTTTCTCGTGATTATTCCTTTTGAGAGGCCGGTCACAGTCCGGGATGGTCCGCACATTGTGTTTGATGTGTATTTCGAAAATTGATATCCGATGATAGAAAGAATCAACAGAACCTGTCAAGGTCTCTCTTCTCCCACGGAGAAAAATCTCGCCTTTGCCGGCAGCCTTGTTTTCAAGTGGACTTTCCTGGAGCAGATTCAGGGAAGGTAAGTGACACCTTTGGAATCACTCTGGAGAAGAGACCTGCCCTTTGTGCGCACAGAATACCGCCTTCTTATCTGCACAATCGGTTGATAACCGTGAACAACATGCTGTGCCGCTGATACCGTCCGAGAGATGGCCGAGTGAAAGACCAAGCCGTCACAAAGCAGTGAGCATTCTGTCATTCCTGGCGCACAGGCAAGAATCGCTAATGATTTCTGTTAAGCGGTCTCCTGCTCAAGCTCCGGCCTGATTGCCTGTGCGAAGAGTGCACTGCTTGCTTCGACTGGCACGTTTCTTGGTTCTCTCATCGGAGAGCGATGCCCGCTAATGGGTCCTCGATCGTCTTGCCTATGCCTTACACACCCGCCCCTTGACGCTCAAGGGGATAACGAAGAGGAGTGACATCATGCAGAATCATCGACAATTCTGCGTTGAGGAATCGAAGCCGTGGTTCCGGCCGGAATCCGGATGGCCTGCCCATGTTCCCAAGAACTTGGAGTTTCCGAGAATCACTCTCTACGAGCTCCTGGCACAGAGGGCCGCGGAGACCCCCGAGGCGCCGGTACTTTG
>CAYZET010000658.1:0-1603 GCA_964477215.1 uncultured Syntrophaceae bacterium
TCTCCCAACACTTGAGAGCATTTTCTCGGTCGCCGATGAGCTCGTATGCAACGCCCTTCTGGTGGTGGGCTCCTATATAGTCGGGCCGTATGGTCGAAGCCTTCTCAAAGCAATTGAGAGCCCGGGAGAAGTCTCGTTGCCTGATCAGATAAATCTGGCCCATGTTGTACCACGCCTCAGCGTAGTCGGGCCGTAAGTCCACGGCCCGGCCGAACTGGTTGAGAGCTTCATCTTCTCTCTTTAAGAACGTATAGACAACGCCGAGGTTGTAAAAGATCGCGGGATTGTCCGGCTCGATGGAGGCTATGGTCTCCAGTTTCACTGCTGCCGACTCGAATCGCTCGTCCTCCATATCCGTAAAGGCTCTCTGGAACAAGACCTGGACTTGGAACAAGCTCGGGTCCGCCGTGCCTGCCAAGACATCCTCCACAGTGCGGAGCAAGTCCCGGATCTTTTCGCTCTCGCTGTGGCCCAGTATCTGGATGCAGAAGCGGAACGCTTCGGCAGCCTTTTCCATGCGCATTGCGCAGGCGCGTGCTATGCCAAGCTGGTACCAGAGATCCGCCCTTTTGGACTGGGGACAGACTTTGAGTGCCTTTTCGTAGTATTCGGCAGCGGAAAGGTATTCGTTGCGTCCCTCGTAGCAGGACGCCACTGCTGCGAGCAGGGTGTGATCTGCGGGTCGGGCTCCGACCAGGGTTTTGAAAAGGGATATCGCTTCGGTCCAATTCTGGTCGGCCATCTGCTTGTAAGCGTTAGCCCGGAGCTGGGCGTGTGGATCTGTCTCTTGGGGAGGACGAACGGAATTCAGACAGCATTTCTTGTACTTGAGGCCGCTGCCGCAGGGGCACGGGTCGTTTCTTTTTGGTTGTATCATGTAGGCAGCTCCGTAGAGTCGGAGGAATTCAAACTAATAATCTTAGCATGGGATGTCGCGATTCTCAAGGTACTCTGGAGCAATTTTCAGGCGGAAATTTTGGGAATTTCACGAGAAAAACTTCTTGACAACCCGGGAAGGATTTGATTCAATTCGACATTCCTTTGTACCTGTTCTGGTTCCGGAATGGGCCGGGGCGGGGTTCCGCGAGAATGAAATACAAGGACCATAACTGTCCGAATTTGGGTTGGGATGGATTTAGGATTCTCACGCGTGTTCACGATTGCAGCCCTTGAGGACGAGCCCCCCAACTTCTACGGGAGGCAGTGTTTCCATGGCAGGGGCGCGGATCGCAAGCCCTTCGTGGGGGCAGCCAGCAGTCGTTTTCCGGCGAGCTTGATGACGATCCGCTCAAGGAGGCCGTGACGAACACATAGAGAAAGGAGGAGGCGTCAAACACCTCGCGTCCGCGCGACGCACAGCAATCGACGAGTTCGATAACTCTATCAAAGCGCAAAGTATCTTAGGAGGTCGCTTCATGCCAAGTTATGTTATCTTGGAAAAGTGTGATGGCTGCAAGGGTCAGGACAAGACCGCCTGCATGTACATCTGCCCCAACGATCTGATGGTTCTCGATAAGGAGAAGATGAAAGCCTGGAACAGGGCTCCCGAAATGTGCTGGGAGTGCTACAACTGCGTAAAGATCTGCCCGCAGCAGGCCATAGA
>CAYZET010000659.1:0-1576 GCA_964477215.1 uncultured Syntrophaceae bacterium
CGCTGTATCTGATTTGTTCCTTCGAAAATCTGGGTGAGCTTTGCATCTCGGAACATGCGTTCAACCGGGAAATCCTTCGTGTATCCGTATCCTCCCAGGACTTGAACCGCGTCGGTGGTTATCTTCATCGCCGCGTCGCTGGCAAAGCACTTGGCCATGGACGCGATTTTCGTGTTCCGTTTGCCTTCGTCATAAAGCGCCGCGGCACGGTAAATCAGCCCCCGGCTCGCTTCGATAAGCGTCCCGGAGTCAGCGAGAATAGCCTGAATCATCTGGTGCTCTGCGATGAACTTCCCAAAGGTTTGCCGCTCCGTCGAGTATTTCACCATTGCCTCGAATGCTCCTTCGGCGATCCCCAGCGCCTGAGCGGCAATGGCAGGCCTCGACATGTCGAAATCCTTCATGGCCAGGAGAAAACCGCCCCCTTCTTCTCCGAGCAGGTTCACCGCAGGTACCCTCACCTCGTCAAGGAAGACCTCTGTGGTGTTGGAACCGCGCTGACCAAGCTTATCCTCTTTCTTGCCCACCGTTACCCCCGGCCGGTCGCGTTCCACCATGAAGAACGACAGACCCCTGTGTCCGTCTCCGCGAGATGTCCTGGCCAACACCGAGTAAAGTGAAGCTACGCCACCGTTGGTTGCGAAACATTTCGCCCCATTGATGACGTATTCGTTGCCGTCTTTCGTTGCAGTGGTCTTGATCGCTGCAACGTCAGACCCGCCAGAGGGCTCAGTCACCAAGTAGCCCACCAGCTCACGGTTGTCCCTGATCCTGGAAAGCACCTCGTCTCTGATCTCCGGGCGTATCCCGTGAACGATGGGGAACGACCCCACTGCCTGAATGATGAGCAACAACGCAGACGATGCGCAGAATCGGGATATCTCTTCAACAGCAATGCACAGGGCAGTACCAGGGTTCTTCTCAAGTCCGCCGAACTCAGGCGGCAGAGCGAGAGTTAGCAGCCCCAGATCCCAGCAGAGAGCTTCGACATCCCGGTTGAACTCTCCATGTTGGTCGATTGATGCAGCGAGCGGGGCAATCTTATCCCTGGCAGCCCTATAAACGGCTTCTCTGAGCATAGCAAGCTCTTGCGGCGTTTCAGGGGTTACGTACATAGTGTTCACTCCATTCCTTGCGCTGTTATAGTGTGAGCGATCTTGGGCGACGTGGACCCGCAACAGCCCTGTCCCGAGACAGTCCTCCGCTTTTCCCGAATTAGGGGTTGTCTCGGACAAACCTCCGGCTCAACCGAGGTGCGGCCTCAGTGCAGAGGTACTGTTCCTCCGGAAATGATTCGTGATAGGTGTCGCTTGCCCTACGATAGGTCCGATGGTGCTTGGGACCCTTCGAGCAGCCGGATACCACAAGCCAACGGACACAATAAATCCCACGTGCAGCCATTACCAGCCGAGTTTTAAAAGGCTACCGGTCACTCGCGGTATCGTGTTGCTAATCTCAGGAAGCTGTGGCGCTATGCCAACTTCTTTCGGGTTCTCTTCAACCCCCTCTTGCGCGAGCGGTCATCGGTTTGCTTTTCGGCCTGCTCGCCCTCGCCTGAGGCAGACATCTCCCCAGG
>CAYZET010000660.1:0-1558 GCA_964477215.1 uncultured Syntrophaceae bacterium
AGATCGCCTGAAGCGAATCGCTCTGCTCCCTCCTTGATTTCGTTGATGGTGCCGGCCAATCGTCGCGAAACGAAAAAGCTTACCACCGCAACGATCAGGGCGACGAGGAGACCGGCAGCGGCCATTTCTCTGTACAAGGCCCTAAGCGTATTGTCGATTTCTCTGGTCGGCACCCCCGCGCGTACTACTGCAACAACGCGATCGTCTTTCTTCACGGGCACGGCCACAAAGGCCATGGGCCTTTTCGTGGTATAACTCTCGCGAAACGAGGAGCCGACTTTGCCTGCGAGAGCTTCCGTTTCCTCGGGTCTTTCGAAATCATCCACCATGGCGGAAACTTCGACTTCTGAATCGGCGACGAATCGTCCGGGAGGGACGACAATTGTGATCCGGGTCTGCGTTTTCGCCCCGATCTCGGTGACGATCTTCTGCAACGCCCGACTGTTTTCCAGAGAAACATGGTCTTTCACAAGGGTCGCAGCAAGTACCGCCTGAGTCTGGAGTGCTTGGATCACCTGATCCACGTACGTCTGTCGCACCGAGCGAGTCGCGTACCATGCTACTGTTGCGAGCGATGCCACTATAATCAGCAGGTAGGAGGGGAAGATCTGCCACAACAGTTTTCTCGTCTTCCGCATGCGTCAATCCCTGAAACGATACCCCACGCCTCTGACGGTCTCGATCACTTGACCGGCCTCTCCCAGTTTCTTGCGCAACCCCGCAATGGCAACATCCACAGAGCGGTCGGTAACGGGATAATCGTCTCCTCGGATAGCCGAAATGATCTGTCCCCGACTGTATACTCTTCCGGGTCTACGGGCAAGAAGGTGGAGTATCCGGAATTCGGACGCAGACAGACTTTTCACTTCCTCGTCAATCAACACTTCGTGGCGGGACGGATCTATGGTGATGCCATGAATCTTGAGAATGTCAGGACGGTCCGGCTCAGGGGGTAGCCTTCTGCGCAGGACGGACCTAATTCGTGCCAGAAGCACCCGCGGGCTGAACGGCTTGGTGACGTAATCGTCCGCCCCCAACTCGAGCCCTGCGACGATGTCCGCGTCCTCGCTCCGGGCGGAAAGCATGATTATCGGTATGAGGGCCGTATCGGGTCTTGTCTTGAGCTCTCGGCACACATCCAGTCCCCCAACTCCCGGGAGCATCAAGTCCAGTACAATCACATCGGGACTGTCTTCCCTCACGTGAGTCAAAGCAGCCTCGCCCGAATCGACGCAGTGCACCCTAAATCCCTCTTTCTCCAGATTGTATTTTACCAGTTCCAGGATATCTTCTTCATCGTCGACCACGAGGATTTTTTCTTTGAACATGATGGAAATCTCTCTTGCCTGGCCCCCTGCAGGACTAAATGTCATGGTTTTTCCCCTGCCCCTTCCAGGACTTCAGGTAGGTGTTGCACGAATTCTCTGATTTGATCGCGAACTCTGCGATATTGCTCCAAACATTCCTCTTCCTCCATGTCACTTGAACAAAGAGCAGGAGGATCGTCAAATCCCATGTGCACCATTTTTCCGGCACCGGGGAAAAAGGGACATGCTTC
>CAYZET010000661.1:0-1510 GCA_964477215.1 uncultured Syntrophaceae bacterium
ACGAGCCCGTCCGGCTCGGTCCACGTCGCCCGTACGGGACAGACCTTGGTGCATGGCGCATTGGCGCAGTGCTGGCACTGAACCGGCATGTAGTAGTAGCCGTCTTCAGGAACATCGTCCGGGTTGTAGTAAATCTCGGACTCTTCAAAGTCCATAGTCCCGTCCTTGAATCTGAGCACCCTGATGTATTGAATCTGAGGATCGCGGGACAGATTATTCTCGTTCACGCAAGCATATACGCAGCGGCGACATCCGATGCAGCGTTGGATATCGAGCGCGTAGCCGAAGAGCGTTCCGTCGATAGGCCCCTCAGTGCCCACTACGAAATCTTGGCCGTATTTTTCCCGGTACTGCGCTTTGAGGCGCTCTACGACCTCGTCGATCTCCTTGGTGGTCATCCTCTGGTAGTGCTGTTGGAAGAGCTCCTGCCACGAGCACGACCCGAGAGCCATCATCCCCAATAGACCTGCGGCTCCGGCCAAAAAGGAGCGGCGGGTGGGGCGAGCTGTCGGGAGAGGAGAATTCGGCTCTTCGCGCACCTCTGCTTCGGTCGCGGTCTGGTCGGCAACGGTCGAGCTCTCCGATTGCACTTTGTTGTCGTTACTCATCGCTCGAAACCTTATAGCGTGCGTTCGGCGCTCCCCTTCTCCTGAGGCGTATGCGGCTTCTTGGGGGGCGGCATGGGTTCGATCGGTTTATACTTCGGGGAATGGGGATCGTGGCAGTTCACGCACAGGTAATAGGTTTTCACTCCGTTCCAATAGCCCGTCCTTTTGCCGTGTATGCCTTCACGCCAATCCCTGAACTTCGTTCCATGGCACTTACCGCACAATAGATACGACTTGTCGAAAGGGATGGGCTTTCGGTCACTTAGTGACAGCAGGTGATTGCGGTCTTCGGGATCGTGACAATCGAGGCACCAGACGCGCACGCCACCATGGTTGAGCTGTATGTTGCGATGAACGAGCAAAGACTCACGCCTCGTGAAGTCTACGGGGAAGTCCTTCTCCGGACCGTGACAGGCCCGACAAGGCGTAATGGTCTTGGGCAGCGGTTTGTACGGGACGGGGAATTCCTGCTGAGCCTGCTTCCATTCGGAGTCATGAGTGGATAACCCCTCGTCCAGTGGTGGGGGAGTTCCAATCATGGTGCCGGGATCGGAAGCCCCGATCGGCCCGATCGTCGCCAATGCCGGGAGCAGAGCCACTAGAGCGATCCCAAACATTCGTAGCCTTCGGTTCATGTGTGCGCCCTTGTTCCGTGAAAGGCCCCGAGAAGTCCCAGGACGTTTTACTTGGCCTCTTTGCCGCCGTATCGATCCTGGTAGAATTGGTGCAGCTTCTTCAGCTCTTCTTTGCTCATTCCCTTGACGTACCAATCGTGCTGAGGATCGCTGAAGACCAGCTCGTTGAGCAGTGGCCTGGCAGCCTCCTTTCCGCCCATGATGCGCTCCACTTCTGGAATGAACTTCTCGTAGAAGTGCTTAGCGACTTCGTACATGCCATGCCAC
>CAYZET010000662.1:0-1505 GCA_964477215.1 uncultured Syntrophaceae bacterium
CATGAGTCGATGCATTCCCGGATGTACCGCGCGCCGTTGTACGTGGGAAGGACTGTGGAAATCCGGGGCACGAAACTATCCCTCTGCATCGTGAATCGACCGAAATCTGCTCTCGTTGCTCTGCAAACGGATGAATCTTACCCGAACCGGCGATCCAGTTTCTTGAGATAGGTGCGATACGAGCTGAGTGTTGGCGAAGAGTAAAACCTGCTGTCCAGATCAGGCCTGTGCACGATCTTGACGTTGTTCTCCGCAATTGCAGAAACTGCTTTGCAGGCAAGGCGGATACCCACCAGGTGCTGCTTTAGCGCCAGGTCGCGAGGGTCGTCATTCGGTTCGATCCGTATTCTCTCCTGAAAAAGGATCCCTCCGGTGTCTATGCCTGCATCTATCAAGTGGACCGTTGTCCCGACGTTGTCCCAGTCTTCGTTCACTACCGCCCAGAACGCGCCGTGTGCTCCCCGGTATCGCGGGGTAATGCCACAGTGTATATTGACGATCGGGACTCCGTCCAACGACTGCAGCACCCGGGTTCCGAGAAGAGAAGTTCCCGAGACAACCACCGTTTCAGGTTTTGTCCGAACGATAAAATCCGTCACCATCGGTGAATTTATTGAGCTTACGTTCACGAGCTCCGTCTGAGCCAGGAATTCCTGTGACAAACAGGGTGGCAGAACCGATTCCATCTTCTGCGAGGCCCTGGGCCGAAAGACAAACAGATCGAGGATCTTGTACGCGGCCTGGTCGAACACCGTGACGATGCCGAGCTTCCGAAGGCGATTGAGGAATAGGCGGATGCGCAGCCTCGTCTGACGTTCGAAGACAATGCCACTCACATGATGATCTCTCGCCAGCGCTTCGATCAAGGCGTAGTTCGTCTTCGCATGCGTTGTGAGGACAACAACGGAGAGATTCGTGGAGCTCATCCGCTCTGCTCCAAGCGGTTGACTGTCAGTGAGGCTACCTCCGCCATCGTACAACACTCCAGCACTCCCTCGGCTCTCAGCCCGTCGACTGCACAAAGGATTTCTTCCAGCCCTTCCCGAAGCAAAGGTGAAGAGACCAAATTCTCCGGGTGGAACCATAAGTGGAAAATCCCTTTCCTCTTGACTGCCTCGGCAATGCCTCGCTTTGCCTGAAGCACGCGCCTCGACAGGCTCACAGCGTTCCAGAGCCCTCCGAATGGAGGGAAGAACATGGAGGAGGGGATGTCGACCAGGTGCTGGGTTCCGTCATAGCTGGAGTACACTATGAGCTCAGAATAACACGGTGGTGTCGAGGCAAGCAGGCGATCGAGGAAGTGGAACCCCCTTCCCAAGATAGAGCTCTGGTCCAGCGCTCGGTACCATCTTTTTTCGACGCCCCGGAAACTCTTGAATCCCAGCTCACACAACACGTCCAGATGGCCGATTGAGTTGCGAGGGAACACGAGGGAAACCAACTCGATGTTCCTCTCTGACGCAAGGCGCTTGCACTCTTCGAGCTGAGAGCGGGCAACCTCACGG